>NZ_FODU01000022.1:0-40657 GCF_900110445.1 Acinetobacter sp. yr461 | reverse complement strand
AACGTCAATCGTGCAGATCAGGACCAGTTTGCCTTGGTGAGCCAACAACGCACCGCAAGCGCGCAAGCCAAAGGCTTTTTTTCTAAAGAAATCGTGGCAGTTGAAATCCCTCAGCGTAAAGGGGATGCTGTTGTGATTGACACCGATGAACATCCACGTGCATCAACTACACTTGAAGCTTTAAGCAAACTTAAACCCGTTGTAAAAGCAGATGGTAGTGTAACTGCGGGTAATGCTTCAGGTATTAACGATGGTGCTGCGGCTCTACTCATTGCTTCTGATGATGCAGTCCAAGCTTACAACCTAAAACCACGTGCCAAGATCATTGCTTCAACAGCGGTGGGTGTAGAACCACGCATTATGGGTTTTGCTCCGGCGCCAGCAATCAAAAAGCTTCTTAAACAAGCCAACCTGACTTTAGATCAGATGGATGTAATTGAGCTCAATGAAGCTTTTGCGGCACAGGCTTTGGCAGTGACCCGTGATTTAGGCTTGCCAGATGATAGCAACAAGGTCAATCCGAACGGTGGTGCAATTGCTTTGGGTCATCCACTTGGTGCGTCAGGTGCACGCTTAGTCACTACAGCCTTAAACCAGCTTGAACAAACAGGCGGTCGTTATGCCTTATGTTCAATGTGTATTGGTGTGGGACAAGGTATTGCACTCATTATTGAGAGAGTCTAATCATGAGCCAGTTATATGCCAGCTTGTTTTATCAAAAAGACGTCACTGACATCTTTAGTGATTCATCTTTAATCACATACATGATTCAGGTTGAAGCTGCGTTAGCTCAAGCACAGGCACAAGTTGGTGTGATTCCTCAAAATGCGGCTAATACAATTGCACAAGTGGCTGAACAAGCACTAGAAAAGTTTGACTTTCCAGCTTTAGCAGTTGCAACTGGCTTAGCAGGAAATATCGCAATTCCATTTGTAAAACAACTTACAGCAATTGTTAAAGATGTCGATGAAGATGCTTCACGCTATGTGCATTGGGGCGCAACCAGTCAGGATATTTTAGATACAGCATGTGTTTTGCAATGCCGTGATGCGTTGAACATTGTGGAAGCACAACTTCAACAGTGTTACACCACTGCATTACAACAAGCGAAACAATATCGCCATCAGGTCATGATTGGGCGTACATGGTTACAGCAAGCTTTGCCAATTACTTTAGGACATAAGCTTGCACGTTGGGCTTCTGCATTTAAACGTGATTTGGACCGTATACAAGCAATGAAACCACGTGTACTCACTGCTCAGTTAGGTGGTGCTGTGGGTTCATTAGCTTCTTTGCAAGATCAAGGTTCACTTGTGGTCAGTGCATTTGCTAAACAGCTGAATTTGAGTGTTCCAACAAGTACGTGGCATGGTGAGCGTGACCGTATTGTAGAAATCGCAAGTGTACTCGGCATGATTGTTGGGAACACAGGCAAGATGGCGCGTGACTGGTCACTCATGATGCAAACAGAAATTGCTGAATTGTTTGAGCCAACTGCAAAAGGTCGTGGTGGTTCATCAACCATGCCACACAAACGTAATCCAGTGGCAGCAGCTTCAGTATTGGCAGCAGCAAATCGTGTACCAGCACTTATGTCTAGTATCTATCAAAGCATGGTGCAGGAACACGAACGTAGCTTAGGTGCATGGCATGCAGAATGGCTGGCAATCCCTGAAATTTTTCAGCTTTGTGCTGGAGCGTTAAGTCGTACTGGTGAAGTTTTACAAGGTTTTGAAGTTAATGCTGAGCATATGCAACAGAACCTTGAATGTACCAATGGGTTGATTATGGCAGAAGCTGTGATGATGGCACTTGCTCCAAAAATTGGTCGTTTAAATGCTCATCATTTGGTTGAAGCTGCGTGTAAAACAGCAGTGGCACAAAACCAGCATTTATGCGATGTCGTTAGCGAGTTAGATGAAGTAAAAGAACATTTTAGTCAAACAGAAATTTTGGAAATATTTAAAGCAGAAAACTATTTGGGCAACATTCAGGCTCAAATTGATGCTGTTTTGCAAGAAGCACAAGGAGAGTCAAAGTGAAACAGACTATTAGCAATCGCCAAGGTAAACAGTTAGCTGTTTACACTGAAGGGTTAAAAGATGCTCCTGTGCTTGTGTTTTCTAATTCGTTAGGAACAGACCATGGGATGTGGCAGCCACAGTTAAATGAATTAAAAAGTCATTTTAATGTCATTACATATGACGCACGTGGCCATGGTGAAAGTGATGTAATTAGCGACACCACATTGCAAAACTTAGCAGAAGATATTGTTGATATTTTAGATGCCTTAAATGTTGAAAAAGCTCATTTTTGTGGCATTTCAATGGGTGGAATTACAGGGCTTTGGTTAGGTATTCATTACTCAGAGCGCTTTCACAGCATTACTGTAGCGAACTCGGCAGCTAAAATTGGTCAAGCTGATGCTTGGTTAAGCCGCGCCGAGTCTGTAGAACAAAATGGTTTAGCTGAATTGGTTAAAACCACGCATACCCGCTGGTTCAGTGAAAAATTTGACTATCAACATAATGTGGTTGCACAAACGACGATTCAAAGTCTCGCAAACACACCAGCACAAGGTTATGCCAATGCATGTCGTGCTTTAGCACATGCCGATTTAAGAGATGAAATTGCACAAATCCAGATTCCGGTACTGCTGGTTGCAGGGACATATGATCCGGTGACTACAGTAGCAGATGCTGAGTTTATGCAGCGTGCTATCAACAATAGCCAACTTGCAAAATTGGAAGCATCTCATCTTTCTAATATTGAACAACCACAAAGATTTACTCAGGAATTGACTAGGTTTATTCAGCAAATCTAATAGCTTAGTGATTTAAAAGGAATTGGCCTTAAGGAGGCAAATATGGCGTCTCAGGATTACGCTGCACCAAACAAAAGTATCGATGCTCAAGCACTGATTAATGATGCTCCACTCAGTAAGTATCAATGGATGATCGCAATCATCTGTTTCTTAATTATTTTTACTGATGGGATCGATACTGCTGCAATGGGCTTTATCGCTCCAGCTTTGGCTCAGGACTGGGGCGTTGATCGTTCTCAGTTAGGCCCAGTCATGAGTGCTGCACTTGGTGGAATGATTATTGGAGCTTTGGTTTCTGGCCCGACAGCTGACCGTTTTGGTCGCAAAATTGTTTTGGCCGTTTCAATGCTTATTTTTGGTGGTTTTACCTTGGCATCTGCCTATGCAACAAATCTGGATAGCCTTGTTGTATTGCGCTTTTTGACAGGTATTGGGCTGGGTGCAGCTATGCCAAATGCCACAACATTATTCTCTGAATATTGTCCAACACGCATTCGTTCACTATTGGTGACATGTATGTTCTGTGGCTACAACTTAGGTATGGCAACAGGTGGCTTTATTAGTAGCTGGCTCATTCCGACTTACGGTTGGCACAGTCTATTTTTGCTGGGTGGCTGGTCACCTCTGATCTTAATGATTTTAGTGATTTTCGTTTTACCAGAGTCTTATCGCTTTTTAATTGTTAAAGGTAAAGACCCAGAGAAAGTACGCAAAATTTTAAATCATATTGCGCCAACTCAAGTTAAAGACGTTAGCACTTTTTATGTTCCAGAAGAGAAAACTGAAACAGCTCAAAAGAAAAATGTTTTTGGAATTATGTTTTCTAAACCATATGCGAAAGGAACACTTTTGCTTTGGTTGACCTATTTCATGGGATTGGTTGTTGTTTACTTGCTTACAAGCTGGTTACCAACACTCATGCGTGAAACAGGTGCCTCAATGGAGCGTGCTGCATTTATTGGTGGATTGTTCCAGTTTGGTGGTGTGGTGAGTGCATTGTTTATTGGTTGGGCGATGGACAAATTCAACCCGAACCGAGTGATTGCTATTTTCTACTTCGCTGCAGGTCTATTTGCGATTGCTGTCGGTCAAAGCTTAGGAAATTCAACTTTACTTGCTGTATTGGTGCTTTGTGCAGGTATCGCAATTAATGGTGCGCAATCTTCAATGCCAGCTTTAAGTGCACGTTTCTATCCAACCCAATGCCGTGCAACGGGTGTGTCTTGGATGACAGGTATTGGACGTTTTGGTGCAGTATTTGGTGCTTGGATTGGTGCCGTATTACTCGGTAATGATTGGTCGTTTACTGCCATTCTCAGTTTATTACTGATTCCAGCGACTGCTGCGGCTGTTGCTGTATTTGTTAAATCACTTGTTGCGCATACCGATGCAACTTAATGGAGGTCTATCACAATGAATGATGAACAACGCTATAAACAAGGCATTGAAGTGCGGACTGAAGTTTTAGGTGAAAAGCATGTTGGTCGGTCTTTGCAGAACTTAAATGACTTTAACCAAGATTTTCAAAATTTTATTAGCCGTTACGCATGGGGTGAGGTGTGGTCTCGTCCAGGCTTGCCACGTCACACACGTAGTTTAGTGACTATCGCAATTTTATTGGCGCTTGGTCGCGAAGATGAACTACGCATGCATTTACGTGCTTGCTTCAACAACGGTGTAACTAAAGAAGATTTAAAAGAGTTGATCTTACATAGCTCACTCTATGCAGGTTTACCTGCTGCAAACGCTGCAATGCATATGGCTGAAGAAGTCTTTAAAGAATTGGGGATAGAAGTAAGCCCAGTTGCAGCGAAAGAACAGGATTAAGGAGATAAAGATGTCACAACATAGCTGGGGTGCTTACGCCCAACGTAATACAGATGATCATCCACCAGCGTATACGCCAGGTTATAAAACAAGTGTATTACGTTCGCCAAAAAATGCATTGATCTCTATTAACGAGACTTTAACTGAAGTCACTGCACCGCATTTTTCTTCAAATCTGTTCGGTCCAAAAGATAACGATTTGATTCTGAACTATGCCAAAGATGGTTTGCCAATTGGTGAGCGTGTCATTGTTCATGGCTATGTTCGTGATCAATTTGGTCGTCCTGTAAAAAATGCGCTTTTAGAAGTATGGCAAGCCAATGCTTCAGGTCGTTACCGTCATCCAAACGATAAATTTATTGGCGCCATGGACCCTAACTTCGGTGGTTGTGGTCGTACATTAACGGATGAAAATGGTTTTTATATTTTCCGTACCATTAAACCGGGTCCATATCCGTGGCGTAACCGTATTAATGAATGGCGTCCGGCACATATTCATTTCTCTTTAATTGCTGATGGTTGGGCTCAGCGTCTGATTTCACAGTTTTATTTTGAAGGTGATACTTTAATCGACTCTTGTCCGATTTTAAAAACCATTCCTTCTGAAGATCAACGTCGTGCACTCATTGCACTAGAAGATAAAAACAACTTTATCGAAGCTGATAGCCGTTGTTACCGCTTTGACATCACTTTACGTGGACGTCGAGCGACTTACTTCGAAAACGAATTGACTTAATCAGGAGCCTTAGCATGAATAACTGGAATTTTCAGGAATTAAAAGAAACTGCATCTCAAACGGGTGGTCCTTACGTTCACATTGGTTTGTTACCACAACAAGCAAATATCGAAGTTTTTGAAAACAACTTTAATAACCAGCTTGTACAAGACCAGACCCAGGGCCAGCGTATCCGTCTTGAAGGGCAAGTATTTGACGGGTTGGGTTTACCTCTACGCGATGTGCTTATCGAAATTTGGCAGGCCGATGCAAATGGTATTTACCCAAGTCAGGCTGATACACGTGAGCAAAAAGCTGACCCAGCTTTTCAAGGTTGGGGCCGTACTGGTGCAGACTTTGAAACGGGTATTTGGAGTTTCAATACCATTAAACCGGGTGCAACTGCGGGGCGTAAAGGTTCAACTCAGGCGCCTCATATTGCTTTAGTGATTTTTGCTCGTGGTATTAACTTAGGTCTTAATACGCGTGTTTATTTTGAAGATGAAGCTGAAGCAAATGCTAATGACCCGATTTTAAATAGCATTGAATGGGCACCACGTCGTCAAACACTTATTGCGAAACGTTCAGAGGAAAATGGTGAAGTTGTTTACCGCTTTGATATTCGTATTCAAGGCGATGACGAAACTGTATTTTTTGATATTTAAGAAACACCTAAGGCTACACATGATCGCCCATGGATGCGTGTAGCCTTTTTCAAGGATGAATGATATGAACATGAAAACATTATTAAGCTTAAGTTTGCTTGCACTTCCATGTTTTACAGCGCAGGTGAATGCTGAACCTGTCGTTTTAGCTGCTCAAACTCAGGCTGCTACTACAGCTGTTAAAACGATTGTTCCGATTACTGCAAAAACTAAAGAACAAGCTTTGGCACAAGCTCAAGTCATTGCAAATACGGCAGATGCTGATTTGGCAGAATTCCGTATCGATTTATTGAGTTTTGCTAGTGATACAAAACAAGTGATTGCGTTAGGTCACGAATTAAAAAAGATCTTAGGCAATAAGCCAATGATTGCCACAATTCGTACTAAAAACGAAGGTGGTCAACTTGAAATTAGTGATGTGGATTATGGTAAGACCTATCAGGCTTACTTAAAAAATCCTTTCATGGACTGGTTAGACGTTGAAATGTTCCGTGATCAAAAAGTAGTTTCAGAAATTGTTCAAAAAGCACATCAAAAGAAAGTATTGGTTGTGATGTCTAATCACGACTTTCAGAAAACACCAAGCCAAGATGAAATTGAAAAGCGCTTGTTAAAGCAAGATCAGATGGGGGCAGATGTTCTCAAAATTGCAGTAATGCCAAAATCTAAACAAGACGTTTTCGCTCTAATGAACGCGACTTTAAAAGTAAGTCAGCAAACCACTAAACCTTTATTGACCATGTCAATGGGGCAGTTAGGGACGATCTCTCGTGTTGCGACAGCCAATATGGGCGGAAGTTATAGCTTTGGCATGATTGGTGAAGCGTCTGCACCGGGGCAAATTGATGTGACTAAGCTCAAACATATTTTAAAAACCGTTCAACCAACAAATCCATAAATCATAAGGACATGATGAAATGAATACATTACGTTTAACTACTCTTGCATTAGGTTTGATGGTTTCAGGTGTAGCTGCTGCGCAGACTTATGTTGTTGACCGTTATCAGGACGACAGCAACAAAGGTTCTTTACGTTGGGCAATTGAGCAAGCCAATGCTAACCCAGCCGATGCGAGTGAAATCTTGATTCAGGCAGTGGGCAAAGCACCTTATGCGATCAAATTAAACAGCGCGCTTCCTGAGATTAAAGCACCGGTCAAAATCATTGGTACGCAGTGGGATAAAACTGGTGAATATATCGCGATCGATGGTTCAAACTATATTAAAGGCGAAGGTGCGAAAGCTTGCCCAGGCGCAAACCCTGAACAGTATGGGACCAATGTGCGTACGATGACTTTACCGGGCTTAGTACTACGCGATGTAAATAACGTTACGTTAAAAGGTCTAGATATTCATCGTTTCTGTATTGGTGTATTGATCAACCGTTCAAGCAATAATCTCATTCAGCACAACCGTATTAGCAATAACTACGGTGGTGCTGGTGTCATGCTTACTGGTGATGATGGTCAAGGTAATCCAACTGCGACAACCACCAATAACAACAAAGTTTTAGACAACATCTTCCAAGACAATGGCGATGGTTTAGAACTAACCCGCGGTGCTGCTTTTAACCTGATTGCAAATAACCATTTTGTTTCAACTAAAGCAAACCCAGAACCATCACAAGGTATTGAAATTTTGTGGGGTAATGACAATGCCGTAGTTGGTAATAAATTCGAAAACTATTCGGATGGCTTACAGATTAACTGGGGTAAGCGTAACTATATTGCCTACAACGAAATGACCAATAACTCGATTGGTTTTAACATGACAGGCGATGGCAACATTCTCGATAGCAACAGAGTTCATGGTAACCGTATTGGGGTCGCGATTCGTTCGGAAAAAGATGCAAATGCAAAAATTACATTGACTAAAAACCTGATTTGGGACAATGGTAAAGATATTAAACGTTGTGAAGCTGGTGGTTCATGTGTACCGAATCAGCGTTTAGGAGCAATTGTATTTGGTGTACCTGCACTTGAGCACGAAGGATTTGTAGGTTCTCGTGGTGGTGGTGTAGTTGTTGATCCATCTAAACAACAAAAAACATGTACTCAACCAAATGAACAAGGCTGTAATGCTCAACCTAATCAGGGTATTAAAGCTCCTAAATTAACTGCTAATAAAGGTTCAGTTGCGGTAGAAGTTAATGGTTTACCAAATCAACGTTACCAAGTTGAATTTTTTGGTAATCAAAATGCGGCATCAAAAGAAGCTGAGCAATATTTAGGGGCAATAACAGTTGCTACAGATGCACAAGGAATCGCAAAAGCAAATTGGAAGCCAACTGTAAAAGTTGCCTCAATTACAGCGAATATCACTGATCGTTTTGGTACGACTTCTGAGCTTGGTTTTACAAGTGTTAAATAACAATAAGGAAAGCGCTTCAAACTGAGGCGCAGCATAGAAATATAGAAATGATAAAAGGGACTTAAAATGCCGAATTTAATGAAACTGAGTGTATTAACAATCGCTGTATTGGGTAGCCAATTTGCGCTTGCGAATGAGCCGTGGTCACAAGACCGTCAATGGTTGCTTGGCGAATGGAATGGTGAGCGTCAGCAACTAGAGCAACAGGGTTATAAATTTACAGCTTCTATTATGAGCCAAGCTGCCACAAATTTAGATGGTGGTTACAACGACAGCAATACTTTTGAAAATGCTGCACAACTTTCTTTAGGTGCAAACTTCGACTTAGAAAAAATTGCTGGATGGAAAGATACAACAGCGAGCCTAGTCGTGACTAAACGTGACGGGAATGCATTAACTCTCGAGCGTATTAAAGACCCGCGTTCTAGCCAATTGGGCAATGCTCAAGAGATTTATGGTCGCGGTAAAATCTGGCGTTTATCTCAGGCATGGGTGAAAAAGGGTTTTGCTGATAATACAGTACAGGTCAAATTCGGTCGTATGGGTATGTCAGAGGATTTTAATAGTTCTCAATGTGAGTTTCAGAACTTATTGCTTTGCGGTGGACAGCTAGGAAAATCAATTGGTTCAATTTGGTATAACTCGCCAGTCGGTATTTGGGCTACAAACGTTAAATATCAGTTTGCGCCTGAGTGGACTTTGGGTGTCGGTGTTTATGAAGTCAATCCGGACAATATTAAAACCGAATCAAATAGTGATGGCTTTAATCTGGATATGAACAACGTGAAGGGTGCGACCATACCAGTTGAACTTGCTTGGAAACCAAAACTTTCTACTTTCAATGGCTTACCGGGTGAATATAAAGTAGGGGCGTTGTATTCAACCGCAGAAGCGAATGACATTAAAACTGCGGGCAAAGTTCATGACGGAAAACAAAGTTTCTGGATTAATGCTCAGCAACAACTTACCCATAAAGGTGAAGACCCTAAACGTGGTTTATACGTAAGCTTGAACGGTGTTGTAAATGATAAAGCAACCACCTTTGTTCAAAGTACACAACAAATTGCACTTTGGTATAAAGGACCGTTTGATAGCCGTCCAAACGATTCGATTGGTTTTGGTATTGCCAATTATGTGGTCAATGATCGTGCTAAAGATAAGCAGATCGCGACAAACGAAAGCCGTGGATACTATAGCTATGATGCGATTGCATCTGACTATATTCCAATTCAAGACGACGAACTAAATGTCGAGTTGAACTATACCTATCAATGGTCTCCGGCCGTTATGTTACGTCCAAACATTCAATATATCCATCAACCTGCTGGTGTAAAAGCGGTCGATGATGCTTGGGTGGCTGGTCTTAGCGTAAAAGTCAATTTTTAACAATGTTGATGGCTGGTTAGACATAGTTTAACTGGCCCAAATGCTTGAACTATTGTGTTCAGTATATGTGGAGTAGGATCTATGTCTGAGTCAGATTCTAAGTTTCATATCTTATTCAAAATATGGTGTTTTCTATTAGGCCTAGTTTTATTGGCTACTGGTGTTTTTTACATCGTAGGCGGTGGAAAGCTAGTGTCATTAGGTGGATCTTGGTATTTCCTCGTCGCAGGGCTGTTTATTACCATTTCTGCATTTAGTATTTTTCGTAAAAAGGCACTTGGTGTCTGGATATTTGCGGCTGTTTTTGTTGGCACCGTAATTTGGTCGCTGATTGATGCAGGTTGGGAATTCTGGCCGTTATTCTCACGGTTAATGTTTCCTGCTGGTCTTTTTGCTGCATTGTTATTTACCTTACCTGCAATTCGACGTTACCAATTCCAAAGCGGTTTGGCATCTTCATCTTACGCAGTTGGTGGGTTAGTTGTTGTCGGTATGTTGATTGCGCTCTATCAAATGTTCCAACCGCATCCAACAGTAGCAAGTTCAGGTGAAAAATTACCTTTAGTACCAGTTGACCCTGCTAAAAAACAGGTGAATTGGGAAAACTATGGGAATGATGCAGGTGGTAGTCGTTTCGTTGCTCTCGATCAAATTAACCGAGATAACGTTCATAAACTAAAAGAAGCTTGGCGTTTTAGAACGGGTGATTTTACAACAGGTAGTGGTAATGGTGCTGAAGACCAAATGACCCCGCTACAAGTTGGAAATAAAGTTTTTTTATGTACACCACATAACAACATTTTTGCAATCGATGCTGATTCAGGCAAACAGCTCTGGAAAGCTGAAGTGAATTCTAAAGCTGATGCTTGGGAGCGCTGCCGTGGCGTTGCATACTTTGATTCGACTAAGCCACTTGTACAACCAACGTTGGCTGGTGCAAATGCAATAACTCCAGTTGCAAACAATACCGCATGTCCTCGTCGTTTATATACCAATACACCTGATGGTCGTTTAATTGCAGTCAATGCAGATAACGGTCAGCGCTGTGCTGATTTTGGTGTAAATGGAACAGTTGACTTGTTAGAAGGTCTAGGAGCTGGAACTAAAGCTCCACGTTTTGAAGTGACTTCTGCACCGACTATTGCTGGAACAACCATTGTAGTAGGTAGCCGTATTGCCGATAACGTAGCAGCAGATATGCCAGGTGGTGTTATCCGTGGTTATGACGTGATTACCGGTAAACTTCGCTGGGCATTTGACGCACGTAATCCAGATCCTAACTATGTTCTTAAACCGGGTGAAACTTATAAACGTAGTTCGGCAAACTCTTGGGCTGCAATGTCTTATGATCCGCAAATGAATACGGTGTTTTTACCTATGGGTAGCTCATCTGTCGACATTTGGGGTGGTAACCGTAATCCCTTAGATCATAAATATAACACTTCTGTTTTAGCACTTGATGCGACAACGGGTAAAGAAAAGTGGGTATATCAAACTGTTCATAATGATTTATGGGACTTTGACTTGCCAATGCAACCGAGCCTAGTCGACTTCCCATTAAAAGATGGTACGACGAAACCAGCTGTTGTTATTGGAACCAAATCAGGTCAATTCTTTGTGCTTGACCGTGTAACTGGTAAACCATTAACTAAGGTGATTGAACAGCCAGTTAAGCCTGCAAATATTCCGGGTGAGCAATACAGCGCAACTCAACCACGTTCAGTTGAAATGCCTCAAATTGGTAATCAGACTTTAACTGAATCAGATATGTGGGGTGCAACGCCGTTTGATCAGCTCATGTGCCGTATTAACTTCAAGTCAATGCGTTACGAAGGTTTATTTACTGCACCAGGTACTGACGTTTCATTAAGCTTCCCAGGTTCTTTGGGTGGTATGAACTGGGGTAGCATTGCATTTGATCCGACACATCGCTATATGTTCGTAAACGATATGCGTCTTGGGTTATGGATTCAGTTAATAGAACAAACCCCTGAAGATATTAAGATTCAGGCGAGTGGTGGAGAGAAAGTAAATACGGGTATGGGTGCTGTGCCAATGAAAGGTACACCATATAAAGTGAATAAAAACCGCTTTATGTCAGCTCTTAGCATTCCGTGTCAAAAACCACCATTTGGTACCATGACCGCAATTGACTTAAAAACACGTCAAGTCGCATGGCAAGTACCGCTTGGTACAGTACAGGATACTGGACCTATGGGTATCAAAATGGGCTTAAAAGCACCAATTGGTATGCCAACTATTGGTGGACCAATGGCAACACAAGGTGGTCTGGTATTCTTCGCTGCAACGCAAGATTACTACTTACGTGCTTTTGATTCATCTACAGGTAAAGAACTGTGGAAATCACGCATGCCAGTGGGTAGCCAAGGAACCCCAATCAGCTATGTTTCACCAAAAACAGGTAAACAATATGTAGTTGTTACGGCAGGCGGAGCTCGTCAGTCTCCTGATCATGGTGATTATGTAGTCGCTTATAGCTTAGAACAATAATTCAATAAGGCAAAAGAGAGCATTTCTCTTTTGCCTTTAACTTTAATATATTTTTTGTATTAAAGCCTGGGAGTAAGTTGTATTGTTTTAAATAGATAGGTTTACCAAATAGTAAAAAAGTGCTTTAACTTATTGCAAAACCTAAAATATTCCAAAGATTGATAATGCTTGAACACTAGATATAGTCGAACTGTTAGATATTTTTTCACAATGTTTTACCTATAAATAAATCTCATTTGTTTATTAAGTTTTGTTTAACTTAAGATGGTGAATTTTAATTAGAAATAAACATTATTAACTTATTACACTTAAAAATCAGGTTTTTTTTGTTGAAAAAACAAGCGTAAATATATATTTATATTATATTTATATAATTTATAGCATTACGTTAGAATGGTCGTCGCAGGTTATTACTACCCAGTAATAATTTGTATTTCAGGATTTTAAGCTTTTATTGGCTTAAGGCCCATCGCAAGATGGGCCTTTTTTTATGCGATTTTGATCATAATATTTCATTATTATAAAAATAGCCTAAGCAAGAATATATCAATTAAAGAAAACTATCACAAAAAATAGTCTTTAATGACAAGAAGTGTATGATTTGATAAATTAAAGCTACTTGATAATAATAGGTGATACGATGAGATTTTTGGTTCTTGCAACTTTATCTGGTTTAGCTTTGATGGGTTGTGCATCTGTTCAGCAAGCACCGAATACACTAGAAACTATTCGTTATGCTTCTAGCCCATGCTTTGGTGCATGCCCAATCTATTCAGTAGAAGTAGCACCTACGGGTTTAATTCGCTTTGAGGGCAAACAATATACTAAAGCTATAGGCGTTAAAGAAATTCAAGGTAGTGTAAAAGACTATCAAAAACTTGCAGATGATTTAAAAACTTATCGCCCAGAAACAGGCACACAAGCGAAAACTGGCGGATGTCAGCAAACCGCTACCGATATGTCTAGCTATTACATTTCTTGGGTTCAACCAAATGGCACGGAAACAAAATTAAGCCATTACACAGGTTGCATGTCTCCTGCGAATAATAGATTGAATAAAGTCATGGAAAAGTTGCCTGAACAATTAGGCATTAAAGATCTAATTTAATAATAAAAGCCCCAAAATCTTGGGGCTTTTTCTTGTTAAGAAGAATTATATAGTTGGGAGTCTTATTTTAAGTATTTCTAAAAGAATCAGCGTATAATACAGATTATAAAAACATATATTGTTAAGGGTGGTTATATGTCAAATATTGTCTATGCCTTTTTTGGTGGTTTGTTACTCGGCATCGCGACAGTTGGATATTTATATATAAATGGTCGTATAGCTGGAATTAGTGGATTGCTTGCTCAAATCATAAATCCCACTAAGGACACCTTTAAAAGTTCTGCATTCTGGTTCATTGCAGGACTAGTGATCACACCTTTCATATATGGCTATTTTTATCAGCCTGAAATTGAAATTAAAGCCAATACATTTGCACTTATTTTAGCAGGCGTACTTGTTGGCTTTGGAACAAGGCTAGGATCTGGTTGTACAAGTGGCCATGGTATTTGTGGCATGAGCAGGTTATCAAAACGCTCGATGATAGCGACAGCAGTTTTTATGTTTGCTGGCATGTTAACTGTTTATATCATTCGTCATGTGTTGGGGTAATCCTATGAAGAATATCTTTGCTTTTATATTTGGTAGCTTGTTTTCATTGGGTTTAATGATCTCGGGCATGTCTAATCCTGAAAAAGTTTTAGGTTTTCTAGATATATTTGGACAGTGGGATATCAGCTTAATGTTTGTAATGTTAGGTGCTATTGCTGTGGCATTTATTCCATTTCAAAAAGCGATTAAAAATCCAAAAACACTTTTTAATGAACAAATTCAATTACCAATGACTACACAGATTGACCAAAGGTTAATTGTTGGTGCTTTTATTTTTGGTATAGGCTGGGGAATAGCAGGAATATGTCCGGCTCCTGCTTTAACGCTTATTGGTTTAGGACATTTTGAAGCTCTTTATTTTATTGTCGCAATGTTATTGGGAATGTTGATTTACCGAGTCTTAAATAAAGGAAATTAAAGCTATGCAACAACCTCTAGTAAAAGATTTTTTTGATGAAAATACCAATACTTTTAGCTATGTTGTTGCGGATTCGGTTACGCGTCAATGCGCTATTATTGATAGTGTACTTGACTACGATGCAGCTTCAGCGACTACGAAAACAACCAATGCTGATCTGATTATCGATTATGTTTTAACTCAAAACTTCAAAGTACAGTGGATTTTAGAAACTCATGTACATGCAGACCATATGACTGCTGCCCAATATTTAAAATCTAAATTGGGTGGCACAATTGCCATTAGTCAAAAAATCTCAGTAGTACAAGAAACTTTTTCTGCTATCTATAATTTTGATTTTAAAAAATTTAATGAAAATCAGCCTTTTGATTATTTATTGGAAGACCATGAGCATTTTAAAATAGGGGATATAGAAGCCTATAACATTCCTACACCAGGGCATACACCTGCTTGCTTAAGCTATGTGATTGGTGATGCTGTTTTTGTAGGTGATACTTTATTTATGCCTGATTATGGTTCGGCTAGATGTGATTTTCCCAAGGGGAGTGCCGCCGCGCTCTATGACTCGGTACAACAGCTTTATACACTTCCTGATAACATGCGCATGTTCTTGTGCCATGACTATAAGCCAGAAGGTCGTGATGAATATATCTGTCAAACAGACATAAAAACTCAAAAGCAAAGCAATATTCATCTAAACCGACAAGTTTCTAAAGAGTCATTCATAAAAATGCGTCAAGAAAGAGATGCAACTTTACCAATGCCAAAATTAATCTTGCCTTCAATACAAATTAATATGAATGCAGGAAATTTTCCGGAACCTGAAGCGAATGACGTCCGTTATTTAAAAATTCCATTTAATTATTTTTAGAAATAGCCTAAGCATATCCATCCAGTCATTACCACTTAAGAAAATAGCCTAAGCAAGTAATAAAATTTACCCCATAGAAATAGCCTAAGTAAGATTTAAAGAACTTGTCTCAAATCCCGCGAAGTCTCTTGCAATAAAGGCAAAATGTGTTGAATTAAATATTCTTCAGTTGTTTTCATGGTTGGAGAAACAATGTTTAAAGCAGCAACGACTTTAAAGTCTTGCCCATAAATAGGTACGGCGAGTGCGTGAACGCCTAATTCATGTTCTTCACGTGAATAACACCAATCTTGTTCTCGAATCTCTTGTAGTAACTCTAAAAATTTATCGTTTTCAATATGCGTATATTTGGTTAAACGCTGTAGTGGGTATTTTTGAAGCCAGTCCAATTGTTCTTCTTGGCTTAAATGTGCCAGTAAAATTTTACCCGCCGAGGTCGCATGAGCAGGCAAGCGGTTACCTAAGTGTAAGCCGTATGGATTTACACGGTCAGTTTGTTGGTGCGCCGCACTACGTGCAATGGTAATGGCTTCATAACCGTCAAGTACCATCACTGAATAAATCAGAGATGTTTGATTGGTTAAAAGATTTAATAAAGGCTGCGATACTTTTGGAAGTTGAGCGGCACCTAAATAAGCCCCCGAAAATTTAAGAACTTTAGGAGTTAAATAGTAATAGTGGCCATCTGACTCAAGATAACCTAGATATTCTAAAGTTAATAAATGGCGTCTTGCAGCTGCTCGGGTAAGCCCAGTTTTTTCAGCGGCCATAGAAATATTTAAACGATGTTGATTGCTGCTAAAGCTATCTAAAATCGCCATACCTTTACCGATGCCAGCAATGTAATCTTCATGACGAATAGTTTTCTTGTTGTCCTGATTCTGGATTATTCGTTCATCTTTACTCATGACAGGTCCTTGTACGATGTAGGCGTTAGTAGATCAATTTGCTTTACAGAAAAAGTTTAATAATTTCATGTCGCAAAAATTGATGCCTTAAATTATCCCTTAAATCTTCATGCCAAAACATCCCCATTTTGATATTGGTCATCTCAAATGGGAGTGAATGCAAACGAATTTCCGAACTATAGGATAAATGCTGCAAAATCATTCGAGGCATGGTCAATATTGCGTCAGCTTGAGCCTCCAAAACTTGTAATGCTGTTGAGTAGTTTTGACAGCGCATGAATACATTTCTTGAAATTCTTTGATGTTGGTTTAAATAAATATCTTCAAGTAAGGCACCTGTACGGCGTGATGAAACACCAATATGTCGACCACTAATATAGCTCGATAAATCGACTTCTTTAAGTTGACTGCAAATGACGAACTCATCTGTTACAAGGTGGTCAAATGTAATTTTTGGAGATAAGTATTGTTCTAGGTCAATCACAAAATCGAGCTGCTGTGTCGCCAAGTCCGCCGTAATATGTTTTCTATCTAACTTCATACTGACAAACTGCAAATCTAAATTAAGATTTTGAAAATGTTGAACAAGTCTTGGAAGAATAATAGGCTCAATTTCATCATGCACGGCGATTTTTAAGTTTTTTAAACTGGTTGGATCAAAAACATGTTTCTGCTGGCTAATATTTTGAATGGTTAAAAGCGCTTGCTTAACAGTCGGGTAAATCTGTTCTGCAAAAGGAGTTGCAGACATTTTATTGCCTACGCGTATGAACACATCATCTTCGAGTTGTTGGCGTAACCGTTGCAGAGCATGGCTTGCTGCCGATTGTGTAATGTTGAGGCTACTTGCAGCATTTGAAATACTTTTTTGTTCATAAATCGCGATAAAAAGAGGATATAAATTGATATCTATTCGATGGAAAAAGCTTAAATCGAGCCCATGCAGGTTATGAATATTATTCATGAGGTGTTATTTAATAAAATCATTTCATTCATATTAAGTTTCAAGTTATGTTGATGTAAAGACAAGATAGCGATGTAAGGGAAAAAGAATGTTTGAACTTTCAAAAACAGCTCAAGATTTTGTCGAGCGAACAAGAAAATTTATTCAAGAAGAAATAGAACCTGTTGAAGCAAAATTTTGGGAAGAAGTTCATGAGCTAAATCCAGATGGAAACTGGAAAAAGTGGCAGTGGCCCGAGCTTTTAGAAACTCTGAAATCTAAAGCTAAACAAGCTGGTCTTTGGAATATGTTTTTACCCGATGAAAAGTTGGGTGCTGGGTTATCAGTTCAAGAATATGCTCACATTGCCGAATTAACCGGTCGTAGTTTATTGGCACCCACCGTTTTTAACTGTAACGCACCTGACACAGGGAATATGGAATTGTTATGGCGCTATGGCAGTGAACAGCAAAAACAACAATGGTTACAGCCTTTACTGGACGGAAAAATTCGCTCGGTTTTTTGTATGACCGAACCAGATGTTGCTTCAAGCGATGCAACGAATATGCAAGCGACTGCGCTCATCGACGGTAATGAAATTGTTTTAAATGGCAAAAAGTGGTGGTCGTCTGGTTTAGGCGATCCTAATGCCAAAGTCATTATTTTTATGGCTCATACCCCAGATGAGAGCAAAGACCGTCATCATCAACACTCTATGGTTTTAGTGCCTATTGATACGGCGGGTGTTGAAATTCAGCGTATGTTACCTGTGTTTGGAGACTACGATGCACCGCATGGACATGGTGAAGTCCATTTTAATAATGTTCGAGTGCCTTTTGATAGCTTTATTGGTGGTGCAGGTCAAGGTTTTGAAATTGCTCAAGGCCGCTTAGGACCTGGGCGTATTCACCATTGCATGCGCTGTATTGGTGCTGCTGAAAAAGCACTAGAACTCATGATTGATAGAGGCATGTCTAGAACTGCGTTTGGCAAAGAAATTTTGAAACTCGGTGGGAACCTCGAACGGGTAGCTGATGCGCGAGTAGCGATAGACCAAGCTAGGCTTTTAACCTTGTATGCAGCCTATAAAATGGATACTTTAGGTAATATGGCCGCTTTAACAGAAATATCTGCAATTAAAGTGGTCGCTCCAAGTGTTTTAGAAAAAGTAGTCGACATGGCGATTCAGCTACATGGTGGTGCGGGCGTTTCAAGAGATACACCATTAACAGGTTTCTTTGCTCAAGCGCGTAGTTTACGTTTAGCAGATGGACCAGATGAAGTACATAAAGGCATGATTGCCAAATTAGAGTTAGCCAAACGTGGTTATGGTCGTCATAAGAAAGTATAAGTTTAAAGGAAATTAGAATGTCGGTAATTGATATAGGCGGTGAAGTACGTGAAGGTGAAGAACTTGATATTGGGGCAGTTGAAAGCTGGTTAAAAAACCAAGGCGTTGAGTTGGTTGGCCCAGCAATCGTGACACAATACACAGGTGGTGCTTCAAATTGGACTTATCGTTTAAAGTATGAAAATACCGATTTAATTTTACGACGTCCTCCAAAAGGAACAAAAGCGAAGTCAGCCCACGATATGGCCCGTGAATATATGGTGCAAAAAAATCTTGCGCCTTATTATCCAGTACTTCCTAAAATGGTGGCACTTTGTCAGGATGAAAAGGTTATTGGCTGTGATTTTTATGTCATGGAGCGCATTGCGGGAATTATTCCTCGTGCAAAATTGCCGCCCGAGCTTGGTTTTAATGAAGAGGATGTTCACGAACTTTGTGTAAATGTACTTGATAAGCTAATCGAGTTACATCAAGTTCCTTATGAAAACACGCCTTTAGCTGAACTAGGCAAAGGGGGAGGATATTGCCGTAGACAAGTAGAAGGTTGGGATAAGCGATATGAAAAAGTTAAAACGCTCAATGTTCCTTCATTTAAATATGTCCGGAAATGGTTGAAAGATAATGTCCCTCAAGATTCCACGACTTGCATTATTCATAATGATTGGCGATTTGATAATGTGATTTTAGATCCAGAGCATCCAACTGAAGTGATTGGTGTGCTGGATTGGGAAATGGCGACCTTGGGTGATCCATTAATGGATTTAGGCAGTGCTTTGGCCTATTGGGTTGAGCCTACGGATAATATGATTTTCAGATCGACACGCCGTCAGCCTACCCATTTAAAGGGAATGTTTTCTCGCAAAGAAGTTGTTGACTATTACCTGAAAAAAACAGGTCTGAACGCTCAAAATTGGGCTTTTTATGAAGTCTTTGGCATATTTCGTTTAGCAGTGATTGCTCAGCAAATCTATTACCGCTATTACCATAAACAAACCCGAAACCCTGCTTTTAAAGATTTCTGGATCGTCATTCATGCGCTACATATCAGAGCTTTAAAACTTATTGGCCAGCAAAAAATTCAAGAATCGAAATTTGCTCAGCAATCTCTACAGAAAATACAGGGTATTTTAAGAAAATGACCACAATTTATCTGGTAAGACACGGTCAGGCATCATTTGGTAAAAGCAACTATGATGAGCTGTCTGAAAATGGTGAAGCTCAAGCGACTTTATTAGGGCAATACTTTAAGCGAATATTGAAAGAGCAACCTTATGTTGTGGCGGGTACCATGCAGCGCCATCAACAAACCGCACAACTCGCATTAAATGAATGTTTTCCTGATGCGGTGATTAATCACAATAGTTTATGGAACGAGTTTAATCATCAGCAGGTTTTTGCACGTTATGAACCGCGTTTTGAACAACCGGAATTGTTAAAAGCTGACGTAGCACAAGATAATAATCCGCGTGCCTATCTTGCCAAAATATTTGAAGGCGCAATTGGACGCTGGACCGATGGTGATTTTCATCATGAATATGATGAGTCATGGCCGCATTTTAAAGACAGAGTTGAAACAGCACTACAACAACTTTGTGATGAATTGGCAAAAACCAAACCTCGTTATGCAGTCGTTTTTACCTCTGGTGGTGTGATTTCTGTCGCAATTGGCAAATTACTTGAACTGAGTCCAAATCGAACTTTTGCCTTGAACTGGGCAATTACCAATACAAGTCTCACCACTTTACGTTTAGTTGGAAATGAAGCTCAGGTTTTAAGTTTAAATGAACATCATTTTATAAAAGCTGAGCGTCCAGATTTACTGACATGGATTTAAAAATAAGGATAAAAGCATGGCAAAGACAATTTTAATTACAGGTGCAAGTTCTGGGTTGGGTGCGGGTATGGCTCATGAATTTGCAGCGAAAGGCTATAACTTGGCGATTTGTGCACGCCGTTTAGATCGATTAGAGACTTTAAAAACCGAACTTGAAAATGAATATGGCATTCAGGTGATTGCAAAAAGTCTAGATGTGACTCATTACGATCAGGTTTTCGAAGTTTTTCGTGCATTTAAGCAAGAGTTTGGTTATTTAGACCGAATTATTGTCAATGCTGGAGTCGGAAATGGTCGTCGTATTGGCAAAGGCAATTTTGAAATTAACAAAGCCACCGCTGAAACCAACTTTATCTCTGCCTTAGCGCAGTGTGAAGCGGCGGTTGAAATTTTTAGAGAGCAAAACGCAGGCCATTTGGTGGTGATGTCATCCATGAGTGCCATGCGTGGATTACCAAAACATTTATCGACCTATGCGGCAAGCAAAGCTGCGGTTGCTCACTTGGCTGAAGGTATTCGCGCTGAATTACTGGATACGCCAATTAAAGTTTCAACAATTTTCCCAGGTTACATTCGCACTGAAATGAATGAAGGTGCTAAACATTTGCCATTTGAAGTCGATGCTAAAACAGGGTGCAAAGCACTAGTCAAAGCTATCGAAAAACAACCCGTGAAAGCTTATGTACCGCAGTGGCCATGGTTGCCGATGAGTATTGCAATGAAGGTTTTGCCTTTAAGGTTGGTCAATAAATTAGGATAAAAAATTGCCCCCTAAATTTTAGGGGGTAATTTTTTATATTTAGAACTTCTTGGTGTAATTGACGAATAGACGGTCTTCACCAAAGTCATTACCGTGTTTGACGTTGTAATCAATACGAATATATTGCAGGGCAATGCCTTTTAAGAACGGCTGCTGAAATGCATAGTTTAAAATCACATTCGATTCAGTCTCATGGTTTTTTTCGCCATTGGCTGCCTTGAAGTCATGGCCATAAACATATTTCACCATCGCATTTAAGCCTGGTACATAGTCTTTAAAGTCGTAGCCGTACATCACATGGTAAGATTTTTCATCTTCTTTAAAGAATCCGGTTGCGTTCCAGTTAATAAAATAGGTTTCTGGTAAGAAGCCATCTGGTAGTGGATAAGCTGATTCACCAATAATTTGTTGATAACCTAAACCAAAGGTATGGTTTTTCACTTTTACAGTTTCAAGTAGGCCGATGTTTTGAGCATCAATATCAAAAGTATTGCCATCATCTTTTGCATTGAAGTATTTAAACTTAGAGGTGAGGGCAAAAGTTGGCTGCTTCCATGTATGCTCAAGTCCTACATAATGCTTGTTATACAGATCTTCTAAATTACCAAAATAGTATTCACCCTTTAAAGACGGCGTAAATTGATAACGTAAGTCCAGATAGTTTAAGCCATCCGATTCTTTGGTAATTCCATTGGCCGTAAAAGAAAACTTTTTAAAGTCTTCTTCATTTCGCGGTGACACTTTTTCAACTCGACCAATTTCGGCATAAAGCTGATCCGAAAGTTGAGACTTCAAATTGGTTCCCCAATACGAAGTGAGTAACTGACGGCTAGCATCTACGGCAGTTACAGGTAAATCTAGCCAGAGTTCACCGACACTTAAAAGTGTTTTGTCATAGCCCAGCTTTAAGGTTGCACCGTATTTTAGATAGTCTGATGCTTGAGATTGTGTTTCTTTATTAAAAGGTAAAACGGTGTCGGCGACATGTTTGTCTGAACTTAAACGTACGGCGTATTGCACAGAAGCATTGGCACCAATGGTGATTGGCTTATCTGCAATTTGCAGTGGGGTGTCATGCATTTTCGATTTATAAAATAACGATGCTGCCTGAGACCAACTTCCCGTATCTTTAAGGGCGTCATTATCAAAATTACGATTAATGTAGGCATTTTTTAAAGTGAATTTCCATTCATCTTCAGTTTGCTGATTTTGGTTTGCAGCCCATGAATTGCCACACATCAATACTAAAGTTGCTATGGCTAAAGGCTGCGGTTTAAAGCGTTGAAATAATTCCATAATCCATTTCCAAAATCTATGCGCCAGTCCTAGGCATTACGTATTGTGAAATATTTGTGTAGTACTCCCTAAGTTCTTCAAGGGAGCACTGTTAAATAGAAGGTGATTGCTGCAATTAATTTAATTTTTCAAGCTTCATACTTTCACTAAAGAATTTGCAGCCTTTGAAAAGTAAAATTAAAGCCAGTACACAAGACAACCCACCAACAATAGATAGAGATGAGCCAACCATTAAGGGGTTAGCAAAAACTTTATCTGTAATGATTGCGACCAGTGTTGTGCCAATACCAAGCCCAATTAAGTTACTGATCAAAAGGAAGAGAGCTGAAAGGCGTGCTCTAAATTGATTTGGTGCTAACATTTGTAAGGCTGTTGCCGAAATTACTAGAGGGAACGATGCAAAGAACATTGCTGGAATGAGTAGGCTCACTGAAAGCCAGAGTTGGTCTGTTTGGGTAAAAAACGAAATTGGAATAATCAGACCAACAATACCAATCACACCTGTAATCATCGGAGCATCTTGGCGTCCTTTTTTGATAAACCAATCATTTAACCAACCTGCACAAAACACCCCTAATGTATTTGCAATTAACAGAATGGTACCAAGCATGTAACCTGTTTCTGTTGGAGCGAGTTGAAACTTTCGGATATAAAATGCGGGTGTCCAACTAGTAAGACTGTAGAGCGCCATAGCATAGAAGGTAAAACCTAAATAGTGACAGGCAAAGGTTTTCGAATGCTTTTTAATAAACTGAAGACATTGTGTGAATTTAACTTGGTCAACTTGCCCGTTTGGGTTGAGCTGCTGACCTTTACGTGCTGGGTCTTTAACTGTCAGGATAAATAGCAAACCAATAATGATGCCGGGTAAACCTACTACTAAAAAAGCGATTTGCCATGCCTTAAGTGCGCCTAATAAAGGAACTTGAATTAAAGTCACGCCTTTAAGTAAATTAATGACATAACCGCCGACTAAAAAGGCAATACCGCCACCTAAAAAAGCTCCAACAGAATAGATTCCAACGGCGCGACCGAGTTTGTCCTTACTGAACATATCGCTAAACATTGAATATGCAGCAGGAGATAAGGCAGCTTCGCCTACACCAACAGCCATACGACTTAAAAATAGTTGAATGAAGTTTTTACTTAAACCACAAGTGGCTGTTGCCAAACTCCAGACAATAATACCGATTGAAATAAGCTTTGGGCGTGAAAAACGGTCGGCAATATAGGCTAAAGGTAAACCCATGACGGCGTAAAACAGTGAAAAGGCAAGGCCATGTAATAGACTAAACTGGGTATCTGAAAGTTGAAGATCGGCTTTAATCGGCTCGATCATGAGAGCGAGAATTTGGCGATCAATAAATGAAAATATATATGCCAGCATACAAAGTATGACCACATACCATGCATAGGCATTGCTTTTCTTCTGTGTCCTTTCAACAGCGATATTACTTTGGTTCATACACTTAATCCTTATGTATAAAACTCTTTTAGAGAAGTTGAATCTCGGCTATCTATGTTTCCTAAAAGATAGTTTGGTGTCCCCCCAATAACTTTTGAAAAATAAATAACCTGTTTGATTGAAGAATTGTCTTATATACAAACTGCATATACAGACAAAGATAGTTAAAGAAGAAGGTGAGAATTTCTATATGATGGAAATATTATTTTCTTTTTATATGTAAAATTCCATTACTTATTGAGTATGTTTGGATACCTAATAGGTATTTAAACAATCGGAAAATTTAGAAATTATTATGATTTGTAGGAAGGAAATGATGTTTTATGATTTTAGGTTTTTGATAAATATTGATATTTTAAAAAAGAGTGAGCAGAAAGCCATATCGGTTTTCTGCTCACTCTTTCATGTTTAAACAAGATGAATCTAAGTTAGCTTGAAGGCATAAGATCAAATAATTTCTTCAACTGGTTATTTAGATTATGGAGTTCATCTTCTGAAAAAGCATTCAAAATACCAGCCAAGGTCACAACACTAATCTGATTAATCTGTTCAACCAGCTCAACACCTTTGGCAGTTAATTTCACCATTGAGATCCGTTCATCTGAAGTAGAAGAGTAGACTTCAACGATTTCATCTTCAACTAACCGATATACAGCCTTGGTTGCAGTGGTTAATTTTAAAGTCGAAAGATTAGCAATATCGGTAATACTTGCTTCTCCAAGGGCATTGGTACTTAAAATAATTTTACGGCGTGTATTATCAATACCTAGTTTTTTTATTGATTTTTCAATAAGTTGAGAATATTTTCCATTAACTTGGGAAATCCAAAAAAAAGGGAAGTTTTGAATACTCGACGGTTCTTTATTAGGAAGAAATTGTTCTAAATGATCAAGCATAGCTAAGCAATAACTTAGTGAAAAAAGGGTAATCCTATTATAAACAAAATTTTGCATATTTCCTTGAGTACAAATTATAAAAAATACTTGACAATTCCATTAAATTTTCTCATATTTTAGTTAATGGATAAAAATACATGGAAAAGTGAATGAATATTGTTAGCCAAAGCGTGCACAAAGGAAGTGGCAAGCTCAAGGTGATGGTCAAAGATACGATTGATATTCAGGGTCTAAAAACCATTGCTGGCAGTCGAGCTTTATTAGATGTTGAACCTGCTCAAGATGATGCCGAGGTGGTTAAAAACATTTTAAAAGCAGATTGTGAAATTATTGCGAAAACAAATTTGCACGAATTGGCTTTTGGAATTACGGGCATTAACCACGCTTTTGGTACACCAGTTAATCCAAAATATCCTGAACTTATTCCTGGTGGCTCTTCAAGTGGTTCGGCCGCAGCGGTTGCTGCTAAACAAGCTGACTTTACTCTAGGCACCGACACAGGTGGTTCTATTCGTATGCCCGCTGCATGCTGTGGAGTTTTTGGTTTAAAACCGACTTTTGGTCGTGTAAGTCGAAAAGGCGTATATCCGCCGTCAAGTTCTTTAGATTGCGTTGGCCCCTTTGCAAATTCAGTCGAAATGATTGAAAAAGCCATGCAAATTATTGACCCAACTTTCAAGCCTACCCAATGTACTAGCGCACCAAAACTTGCTGTTTTAGATGTAAAAGCAGATGAAGTTATTTGGAATTGCATTCAACAAGCCCTTCAAAAAGCGAATTTACAGACGACTTTAGAAAAAGTTGAACATTTTGAAGCTGCTTATGATGCAGGCATGCAGATTATTAATTATGAAAATTGGCAAGCTTTTGGTGAGTTAACCAAAACAGGTTTAATCGGTACCGATGTAAATAATCGCCTGTTAAAAGCTGCTGAAACTACCTTTGAGCAAGTAAAACAAGCCGAAGTTGTGAAGCAGCAGCTGACTCAAGAACTTGATGCTTTATTAGAAAAATATGATGCATTGATCTTACCGACACTTCCGCAAATTCCACCGAAAGTTACTGAAGCTGAAAATACAGTCGCTTTTTTGAATCTGACAGCTTTAGTTCGTCCATTTAATTTATCAGGTCATCCAGTTATTTCAGTGCCACTTGAAACCAGTGAAGGTTTACCAGTGGGCTTACAGATCGTATCGAAGCATCAAAAAGATGAGAAATTATGCGCAATAGCTAAATTTTGTGTTGATGCAATGCAATAAATTACAAGGAGTTAGATGATGAATAAGTTATCTAAAATGGAGTTTTCTTCTCAAGACAAAGCAATTGACTTAGATGCTTTGTGTCAAGAAATTCGTGAGCGTGCCTGTACCGGTGAATTCCATAATCAGGCGTATGTGAGCCAAGACATTATCGAAAAACTTAAACAGATTGGTGTTTACCGTGCATTAGTTCCAAAACGCTTTGGTGGTGAAGAATGGTCACCACGACAGTTTTGCGAATTGATCGAAACTTTATCTAAAGCTGACGGTTCAGTGGGTTGGGTGGCAAGTTTCGGTATGAGCCCTGCATATTTGGGAAGTTTGCCAGAAGAAACGCTTAAAGAGTTGTATCAAAATGGGCCAGATGTAGTTTTTGCTGGAGGTATTTTTCCGCCGCAGCCTGCTGAAATTACCGATGAAGGTGTCGTAGTTCGTGGACGCTGGAAATTCTCAAGTGGGTGTATGGGAGCTGACATTGTTGGCGTGGGAATTTCACCGCTTAAAAACAATGAAATGCAAGGTTTACCACGCATGGCAGTGATGCCTGCAAAAAAAGCCAAAATTGAAATGACATGGGACACCGTTGGCCTAAAAGGTACGGGAAGCCATGATTTGGTAGTCGAAGATGTATTGGTCGAAAAGAAATGGACCTTTGTACGTGGTGAACCTTCAAAACTAAGTGAGCCATTTTTTAAATATCCGTCACTCTCTTTAGCGACTCAAGTGTTAACGGTGGTGGGTATTGGTGTTGCAGCTGCTGCATTAGAAGAATTTGAAAAATTGGCACCCGGTAAAGCATCCATTACAGGCGGATCAGAAATTGCCAACCGCCCAGTGACTCAATATGAGTTCGCTCAAGCAGACGCAGAGTTTCAGGCGGCAAAGTCTTGGTTTTATCAAACCATGGACATTGTTTGGAATGAAATTATTGCTGGACATGAGGCAACTGCTGAACAAATTAGCGATATGCGTCTGGCATGTACCCATGCAGCTCGAGTTTGCGCCAAAGTGACTCGAAAAATGCAAATGCTCGCGGGCATGACAGCGATCTATACCAACAATCCATTTAGCCGTTTTGTAAACGACACCAACGTGGTGACTCAGCATGCCTTTATGGGCGATGCGACTTTACAAAATGCAGGCTCAATCAGTTTCGGGTTAAAGCCAACCCCAGGTTATTTATAAGTTTTAATTTTTAAAAAGGATATCGAGATGGAAGCTAAAAAATCATTACGTGTTTTATTCTGCATGGGTATTAACCAAAACTTTTTTGATGCGGAACCTGCTGAAGCAAAAGCGGTTTGGGCAGCATTTGGTGAAATGTGGAATGGCATTCATGACTTACCAGGTGTTCATGTTTTTGGAAATCTCGATGATGACCAAAGTATGGTTGGCCCAAGTGCAGGTTGGCCATGGACAACATACTTGCTTGCAGATGTCCCAGATATTGAAACCGTACATGCAGCTTGTAATTTGTTTAGAACTACGGTGGTTGGCGAAGGTCCATACAAACTTTGGAAATATTGCAAAGTTGAAGCTCGTGTTGGGCGCGAATTGATTATCCAACGTTAAGGCGACCGCAATGACTGACAAAGTGAATGTTGCAGAAATCATAGAGCGGCTAGAACAGTTAGAAGCGCACAACGCTATTCGTAACTGTCTGAACCGTTATATGGAAATCTGTGATGAGCTCAATGCAAATACAGATCTTGATGAGTTAATGAATCTTTTTGATCAAGACTGTATTTGGGAAGGTATTGGCGAGAAATATGCCAAATCTTTTGGTCGATATAATTCTTGGCAGTCGATTTACGACATGTTTAAAAGTTACACCCAAAAAGAATCTCACTTTGTCATGAATGCTCACTTTGTAAATTCAGAGCAAATTGATGTAAATCAAAACCATGCAAATGCTTCATGGCTTATGTTGCAAACTTCAACGTTTAAAGATGGCCGTAGTCATCTGAATGCAGCAAAGCTCAACGTGAAGTTTCAAAAGCAAGTAGATGGAACATGGAAGATTAAACATTTCCAAACACAGAATATTTTCAGTCGTCCCGTATCGCATTGGCACAGTGAAGCCGAACTGCCAGTACCTTCCCAGGAATGACCTAGGACATATTTAAAAGGACTATTGATATGAACAGTATTATCCCAACGCATAACATTGGCACTGATTACGAAACTTTAGTTAAAAGTGACCGTGCCCATACTTCTCTTTATAAAGATGAACGCATTTTTGATGAAGAAATGGAAAAAATCTTTTATAGCACTTGGGTGTGGGTTGCACATGCCAGCGAAATTCCAGAAGGTGGAAGTTATAAAACCATTAACATCGGTAAACAGCCCGTTGTTGCGGTACGTGATCGTAAAAAGAAAGTCCATGTACTTTTAAACCGTTGCCGTCACCGTGCAGCAACCGTATGCGAACATAAAAAAGGCAAAACCAATAGTTTTGTATGTCCGTACCACGGTTGGAGCTATGCACTAGATGGTAGCTTACGCGGTGTACCATCTCCAGAAAGCTACGGCGATTGTTTAGATAAATCTGAGTTACCGCTAGTTAGTCTATGTGTAGAAGAATATAACGGCATGATCTTCGCTTCATTTAAGGAAGACATTCAACCGCTTGAAGAATTCCTTGGGCCGGCCAAAAAATGGATTGACCTGTTTATGAAACAGGGTGCGGGTTATCCAATTAAAGTGTTGGGTGAGCATCGTTTCCGTTTCCCGGGTAACTGGAAAATTCAGCTTGAAAATACCACGGATGCATATCACTTTCCATTGGTACACAAGTCATTCTTAAGTTCTGTAGATGAAAAAACTGAAGAACTCTTTAACTTCGAAAACCAGCCGGGTTTTGTTGAAGACTTAGGAAATGGTCACAGTGTTATGGTGATGATTCCTGAACTGGTCGATCTAGACGAAGAGCTCATGGAGCGTCCAATTCAAGAACGTTTCGAAGACTTAGCTCAAGCTTTGCGTGACGAAGGTCATGAAGAATTAGAAGTGCGCCGTATTGTGCGTGCAGTCGGTGGTTCTGGCTTTAACTTAAATTTATTCCCGAATATTGCATGTTCGATGGCGTTCTTCCGTGTGTTACAGCCAATTTCAGTTGCTGAAACAGAAATTCATCACTCGGTCATTACGATGGACGGTGGTCCGCAAATTGCCAATCAGTATCGCTTGCGTTTGCATGAACATTTCCAAGGTCCATTTGGTTTTGGTACACCAGATGACTCTGAAGCTTGGGAACGCGTACAACACGGCGCGAATGCAGGTAATGATTTATGGATCATGCTCAACCGTGGTTTGCCGGGCGAAGTGCAAACTGAAGATGGCTTAAAAAGTGATGTCAGTGCTGAAACAGGTATGCGTGCAGCCTATCAGCAGTGGAAAAAGATGATGACAGCTTAAGGAGAGAGCAATGAATATGAATCTGCAATTATTAAATGAAGTCACTGCTTTCATCTGGGCTGAAGCAGATATGTTAGACCACAGCGAATACCGTGAATGGCTCAATTTATGGAATGAAAAAGGCGTTTATATCATTCCGATTGACCCAAACCTAACTGACTACGAAAACAATCTAAATTATGCCTATGACGATAACCATATGCGTACCTTACGTGTAGAACGTCTTGAAAATGGTGAAGCAATTTCAACTGCACCTAAGGCAAATACAGTGCGCAGTGTTTCTCGTGTACGTGTTATTCAAGATCAAGATAATGAAATCGTTTTACGTTGTGCTCAAAACTTACGTGAGTTCCGTAAAGAAAACCTCAAGCATTACACCGCAGATATTACTTACCATCTAACTCGTGATGCCAATACTGGTTTTAAGATTAACCGTAAAATCATTAACTTGGTTAACTCAACCGATACCTTAGCTGGTATTAGCTACATTCTTTAGGAGCGGTAACATGAAACAGGTTGTTTTAGTGACAGGTGCTGCTTCTGGACTCGGTAATGTCATTGCTGAATATTTTGCGAGTCAAGGCCATCAAGTGATTTTGTCAGCAAGTACGCTTGAAAAAGCCGAAAACGCCAAGGCACAAAGTCAATATGCACAAAATATGTTTCCTTTGAAATTAAATATTTCGGTCGAAGCAGATTTTCATGCTGCCGTGCAATGGATTGAAGAGAAATTTTCTAAACTTGATGTGTTGATTAACAATGCTACTGTCACCAAGGCAACGCCAGTATTAGAAATTACCGCAACCGATTTTGATTGGGTGACCCAAGTCAATCAACGCGGCACCTTTCAAGCTTGCCAAATTATTGGCCAATATATGGCTAAGAAAGGCTATGGACGCATCATTAATATGGCGTCTTTAGCGGGGCAAAACGGTGGCACGGCAACGGGTGCGCATTATGCGGCAACCAAAGGTGCGATTGTGACTTTAACCAAAATTTTTGCCAAAGAATTTGCGGCAAAAGGGGTGACGGTCAATGCGGTTGCGCCGGGCCCAATGGAATCACCGATTGTTCATAGTGTGGTGTCAGACGAAAAAATTGAACAGTTCATCCAAAATATTCCTGTTAAAGCCTTGGGAAGTATGCATTTTATTGCTGAAACTTGTGGGTTGCTCGCGAGTCCAAATGCGGGGTTTGTGACTGGTGCAACATGGGATATTAACGGTGGTTTATTCATGCGCTAAGCATGTAGCTTACGCATGAAAAGGGAGTTGAATCATGACTACACTTTATGATGTTGTCGTTAAAAATCGCCATGTTGAAGGCGGAAATATTGCAGTCATGGAATTTGAATCTGCAACTTCTGCAACATTGCCAAAAGTTGAAGCTGGTGCACATATTGATGTGCACTTACCAAATGGGATGGTGCGTCAATATTCACTTTGCCAAAATCCAAATGACGAAGGTAAGTTCCGCCTTGGAATTTTGCGTGACCCTGATTCTCGTGGTGGATCAGTATCGGCTTTTGATGAAATCAAAGATGGCATGCAAATTCAGGTCAGTGAGCCAAAAAATTTGTTTCCACTTTTAAAAGCCAAACACAGTGTATTGATTGGCGGTGGAATCGGGATTACGCCGTTAATCACAATGGCCTATCAACTTGCCTCTGAAGGCGAATCAGTTGAGCTTCACTACTGTGGCGCTAGCCCTGAAAACTGTGCTTTTGTTGATGAAATTAAAAATGGTGAGTTAGCAAAATATACAACTTTCCATTTTAAGTCTGAAGGTGCAAGCCACCGCGCATTTTTTGAATCTGCCATTAAAAATATTGATCTTGAAAGCCATATTTATACCTGCGGGCCGGTCGGTTTTATGGACTGGGTGATTAACCTTGCCACGGCCCATGATTTTCCAGAGCAGCAAATCCACAAAGAATATTTCCAAGTTGAAACAGACACATCTGGAGATTCATTTGAAGTCGTTGCTGAGCGTAGTGGAAAAATCATTATGGTCGAAGTGGGCGAAACCATTTTGCAGGCTTTGGCTAAAGAAGGCATCGAGATTGAAATGTCCTGCGAGCAAGGCGTATGCGGAACTTGCATGTGCGATGTGATTGAGGGCGAACCTGATCATCGAGATGTTTATTTTACTGATGAAGAAAAAGCCAGCAATGAGCAAATATTGGTGTGCTGTTCGCGCTCTAAAACACCGAGATTAGTTTTAGATATCTAATGCTCTCGCGATTTGAGAAGGTTTAGGAGAAAGATGATGAATGTATTACAACAAATAGATGAGTTTACGGTCGATCCACTACAGTTCCGACGAGCATTAGGAAATTTTGCAACAGGTGTAACCATTATTACTGCACAAAATGCACAAGGTGAGAAAGTCGGTGTAACCGCAAATAGTTTTAACTCGGTGTCACTCGATCCACCACTTATTTTGTGGAGTATTGATAAAAAGTCTTCAAGTTTTTCGGTATTTGAAGAAGCGACTCATTTTGCCGTCAATATTTTATCGGGCACCCAAATTGAGCTGTCTAATAAGTTTTCGAGACGTAATATTGATAAATTTGCAGACACAAACTTTCAGCTTGGTGCAGGAAGTGCACCCATTTTAGAAAATTGTTCTGCGGTGTTTGAGTGTGAACGTTATCAAGTTATTGAAGGTGGTGACCACTGGATTATTGTTGGTAAAGTGGTTCGTTTCCATGACCAAGGCCGAAGCCCGTTGGTTTACCACCAAGGCGCATATTCTTGTGTCATGCCGCATCCAAGCCTTCAAGTGAAACAAACTGAAGAGAACGGCGTAGACAAAACACATTATGGGCACTTATATAATAATGTCTGCTACTTAATGAGTCGTGCTTTTAAAGCTTATCAAACCGACTATATTCCTAAGCAAATGGCTTCTGGGTTCCGTACCAGTGAATCACGACTCTTGCTGGTTTTGGCAAGTGGTACTGCTTCAAGTAAAGAAGATTTACCACGAGATATTGCCATGCCAATGCAAGAGGTAGAAAGATCGGCTGAAATTTTAAAATTTGAAGGATTGCTGGTTGATCACGATAATTTGTATGCACTGACCGAGAAAGGTAAACAAACGGCGCAGTATTTGTTTGATATTGCCGATAGCCACCAAAATGAGGTGTTTAAAAAGTATTCTGAGGAACAAAAGGATATTTTTATTACCATGCTACGAGATTTCGCAGGAGTAGCATAAGTCCCATTAAGCTGATAAATTGAATTGATTTATCAGCTTCTTTACATCTAGCTGACTATCATCAAAACAATTCCAAGGATAAGGAATTTTGGCACACAATTTGTTTATCAATAAAACAAGATTGCAAATAAGCCAAGACAGTGCACCACCACAAACGCAAAATTTTGAGCGGTGGCACATGTATAGAGAGGTAAAGGATGAACCAATATGTAAGCGATGCATTACTCACATGGACGCACCATATTAAAAGTGTGTGCGGGAATTTTGAAACCGATTTTGACGGAACCCGTAATTTATTCATTGGTGAAGTTCAGTGCTTTTTATTGGGCGATACCGAAATTGCTTTTATCAAAAACAATGCCAATAAAATTGTCCGAAAAGCCGATGAAATCGATCGAGTGAATAATCGTTTTTGTTTTTTGATTTTGCAGTATTCTGGAAAAATGCTGCTCGAGTATAAAAATGAAACCTTAAGCCTGAATGAAGGCGATATTGTGTTGGTGGACCCGGTCGAAACCATTTCGATGTATCCGCAAGGCTTAGTGAGCCAGATTTCAGTACACTTGTCGCGTGAAAAATTACTTAAAGAAAATATTAGTACCGAATATTTTGGAAAACTGATTACTCAAAATATGAGTGGTTTTTTACTCAAAAATATTTTGAAAAATATGTCTGCTGAAAACATCAAACTTTGGTATGCAACCGAAGATGGTAATGCTTTTGAAGATGCTCTAATTGCTTTAATCAAACCTACAATTAATTATAAAAATATTAATAGCTCTAATAACCTGATGGAAAAAGCTGAGCGTTATATTATAGAGAACTTAGCAAAACCGGATTTAACACCTAAATTAATTGCAGAACATATTGGGGTGTCGTTACGTCATCTCTATCGTCTGTTTCTTCAAGAAAATCTATCTATTAATAAATATATACAACTCAAACGCTTAGAAAAAGTCAAAGCAGATTTACTCGATAAAAGAAATAAACAAAGCTCGATTACCCAAATTGCTTTGAAATGGGGCTTTTGGGATGGCGCGCATTTTTCAAAAATCTTTAAAAAGACTTATGGCATTTCTCCTAAAGAATTTAGAGAGGGTGTGCCTGCTTAAACCTTTCATCTCTTGATGTCATTTTTAGACAAGTTTTGGGTCATTCCTGAACAAGCTAGCCCTATGTAACTGTGTTGAAATTAAATTCATTAGAGCAGGTTAGATGAGCTTAATAACTATAGAACTATTAAGTTGGTCTAATGAATTTCACTCACAGGAAAGTGCATTTTAACTGTCTGATTCAGATAGTTCAGGGATAGATGAAAAGGATGAAACCAATGCGTAAACAACGATTATTGAATGACATACAAAAAATATTGGCACTTAACTTATCAATAGCTGCGAGCTTTTGGGGATTAAATACTCAAGCTTATGCTCATGGTGAAAAGGCCGAACTGGTGTCACTTTATCAAAACATGAGTGAGCAGGGCGCCAAAGTTGTAAAAGATGATTTTACCAATACTTATATGATTACCAAGGGTTCTATGGTGGTTAGAGCCAAACCTAATTCAGATCAGGTTTTGGTGAATGGCAAACCTTTCAAGCTCAGTGTGCCTTTACTAATTAAAAATGGTAAACCTGTTATTGGAAAAGACTTTTTTAATGAAGTATTTCAATCTGGTTTAGATCAAACTTTCAAAATTGAAAATACGTTTCATCCTCTTAATAGCTTAAATTCTGACGAAATTAAAAAGACATTTGATGTGATTAACCGCTCGAAATATGCCTATAAAAATATGCGTTTTGCCGAGTTAAAACTTAAAGAACCAGAAAAAGCCAAAGTTTGGGATTACTTTATTAATCACAAAGAATTTAAAGATGCTCGAATTGCCTCATTTATTTTGTTAAAGGGCAATCAAGCAATTGAAGGTGAAGTTAATCTTAACACTCAACAAGTCACCAAATGGAATGTACTTAAAGACACTCATGGAATGGTGCTTCTGGATAATTTTGAGGCCGTACAGCGTGTAATTGAGACAAGTAAAGAGTATCAAGATGCTTTACGCAAACGCGGCATCACAGATGTGAAGAAAGTGATTGCTACACCGCTAACTGTTGGATATTTTGGCGGTAAAGATGGACTTGATAAACAACTCAATATATTAAAAGTTGTCGCTTATCTCGATGTAGGCGATGGTAACTATTGGGCGCATCCAATTGAAAATTTAGTTGCTGTAGTCGATTTAGATAAAGAAAAAATTATTAAGATTGAAGAAGGTGCGATCATTCCCGTGCCAATGGCAAATCGACCTTATATGTCGAATAAGCCCGTAGCAAGTAAGTTAAAACCACTTAATATTACTGAACCTGAGGGTAAGAACTTTAGTATTACAGGTCAAACCATACATTGGGGCAACTGGTGTTTACATGTCGCGTTAGATTCTCGTGTTGGTTTACAACTTTCAACAGTGACTTACAAAGATAAGGGCGTAAAGCGTAAAGTCATGTATGAAGGGAACTTGGGTGGAATGGTGGTTCCATATGGTGACCCTGATATTGGTTGGTACTTCAAATCTTATTTAGACTCTGGCGAATATGGTATGGGAACACTTACCTCATCTATTCTTCCGGGAACTGATGCACCCGACAACGCTGTTTTACTTGATGCTGTGATTGCAGATTACAAAGGCCAACCACAAGTAATTCCAAACGCAATTGCCATTTTTGAGCGATATGCCGGACCTGAATATAAACATCACGAAATTTTTGGTAATCAGGATGCCAGTGAAGCCCGCCGTGAACTTGTCGTGCGCTGGATTAGTACAGTGGGCAATTACGATTACATGTTTGACTGGGTATTTGCCCAAAATGGTGTAATTGGGATTAATGCGGGTGCAACGGGTATTGAAGCTGTTAAAGGTGTTAAATCACGCACCATGCATGACAGTACCGCAAAAGAAGACACCAAATATGGAACTTTAATTGACCATAATATTGTGGGGACAACACATCAGCACATCTATAACTTCCGCTTAGATATGGATGTAGATGGGGAAAACAACAGCTTTATGCATATGGACCCTGTGGTGAAAGCCAATGACAAAGGTGGTGTTCGTACAAGCTCAATGCAAATTGATAGTAAAGTCATTACGAATGAGCAAAATGCGGCTGAAAAATTTGATCCGTCTACCATTCGCTTACTTACTAATTTCAACAAGGAAAATAAATTAGGCAATCCGGTTTCTTACCAATTAATTCCGTTTGCAGGTGGAACACACCCTGTTGCGAAAGGTGCTAATTTTTCTAAAGACGAATGGTTATTTAAACGTTTGAACTTTATGGATAAGCAAATTTGGGTGACTCAGTACAATCCAGACGAGCGCTATCCTGAAGGTAAATATTCAAACCGTTCCACTCATGACACAGGGTTAGGACAGTTCATTGGCAACAACGAAAATATTGAAAATAAAGACATTGTGGTCTGGATGACAACTGGGACAACGCATGTGGCACGTGCTGAAGAATGGCCAATCATGCCGACAGAATGGGTGAATACGCTTATCAAACCTTGGAACTTCTTTGATAACACACCGACTTTAAACTTGGGTGAAGACGAGCAAAGCACGCAGCACGACCATCACTAAACGGGTGCATGATCTAGGGTGGGTAACGAATCGGTTACCCACACCTGAGCACGGTTAGACCGTTCGAAAAAAAGGAATTTATATGAAAAATTTATTTTCTCAGGTTGTGAGAGGGACTCTCTTTGTCTCATTTTTTTCAACTGTACATGCTGGTGAGCTTGAAATTAAACCGACTTTTGAAGCAACTTTTGGGGCTTTTAGCAGCGGTAAAAGCTATAACGGCGAAAACCTAGATGATGAAAGAATCAATTGGCAAGAAGGCCATCTTAAATATGGTGCTAAAGGTCAATATACCTTTAAAAACAATCAACTCTATGCAAGTTTGAGCGGTATTAGCTCGGCAACATTTGGTGACGGTGATGCAGGCCAAAATAGTAATGGCAAAGAGCACAAAACAGATGTAAATGAATGGATCATTGGCTTTAAAGACGGTACCAATAAAGATGAGTTGACTACTTATGATTTAAGTATTGGTCGACAAAATATCATGATTGGTGATGGTTTTTTCATTGCGGGTGATGCATTAAATCTCGGCAAACCTCCAGCAGATGGCGCCTTAGACCGAGGCGGGGCATATTATCTGGCAGCACGACGCAGCTTTGATTTTACCAGTCTGCTTCAATACAAACCGCAAGAGAATACAACGCTAAAACTGGCTTATTTAAAATCGAATAATAAAGCACAATTTTCATCTGAACTCTTTGTAACTGATCTGATGTATCAGCTTAAAGATAAGGGCGTTGGGTTTACTTACTTAAATGTATTAGACCTTGAAGATGCTGAACAGGTCTCAGGACGAGAAGACCTTAAAAATTATGCTTTGCGGTTAAATTATCAACCTTTACCAGAGCTACAAGTTAAAACTGAGTTTGTAGTTCAAGATAAAAAAGATGGCCAAGAAAATGCAGGTTACGTAGGGCTGAACTATAACTTTTTATCTTCAAAATATACACCTTCACTTGGCTACCGTTTTAGCCATTTTTCAGACCAATACGATCCAATGTTTTATGGGAATACGGTCGGTTTTGGCACATGGTTTCAGGGAGAAGTTGCTGGAAACTATGCTGGTCCATTCAATAAAAATGCAGATATTCACCAAGTTTCTTACAGTATTAATCTAAAAGAAAATTTTATGTTGGGTGCTTTGGCCTATAAGTTCAAAACAGTAAATAAGTCTTTAAGTAATGTGGATGGACATGAGCTGGATGTGTTCTCGGTTTGGTCCGTCAATAAAAAACTTAACGTTATTCCGTTGGTTGGACTCTATAAGCCTAAACAGGATATCCAGAGTGGCGGCACTCAAAACTACGATGACAAAACCAATGTGTATGCGCAGTTGATTCTGCAATACATCTATTAATAGATACTTTTAAATGAATTGAGAGAAATAAAAATGAGTGAAGTACAGATTTTAGCAAGCGTACAGCAATTTATGGCGCGTCAACATGGACATTTTATTGATGGAAAATTAGTTGCTGCTGAGCATTTAGATAAAGTAGATATTGTAAATCCATCGACTGAACAAGTGGTTGCTCAAATTAGTATTGGTAGTCAACACGATGTCGAAAGTGCCGTGAAAAGTGCTGAACATGCTTTTCAAAATGCTTGGGCCGAGACTACGCCGTATGAACGTGGCGTTAAACTAAACAAGTTAGCAGATTTAATTGAGCAATATGGTGAAGAACTTGCTCAGCTCGAGACTTTATCTACCGGAAAACTCATCAATATTTCCCGCCATCTTGAAGTGGCACAATCTGTTATTTTCTTAAGATATTTTGCTGGTTGGGCAACCAAAATTAATGGCCAAACCATGCAACCTTCTATTCCATCAATGCAAGGTGAAAAATATACAGCTTTTACTTTAAGACAACCGATTGGTGTGGTCGCAGGTATCGTGCCTTGGAATTTTTCACTCATGATCGGTGTTTGGAAAATTGGCTCAGCTTTAACAACTGGCTGTACCATTGTGCTTAAACCAAGTGAGTTTGCCAGCTTATCTTTATTACGTTTAGCCGAACTTGCCATTGAGGCAGGTATTCCGGCTGGTGTGATTAATGTCGTTACGGGTAAGGGTGATACAGGACAATATTTAATTGAATCGCCATTGGTAAAAAAAGTCTCATTTACAGGTTCAGTACCAACAGGCATCGCGATTGGTAAGCTCGCGATGAGCAGTGATTTAACTCGGGTAAGTTTAGAGTTAGGTGGTAAAAATGCCATAGCTATTTTGGCTGATGCGAATATCGATGAGATTTTACCAACTTTGTTGCAAGCAACTTTTGTGCATCAAGGTCAAGTTTGCGCATCTCCAGAGCGGTTTTTTGTACACCACACAAAATATGATGAACTGGTCGAAAAGCTATCCAAAGCACTCTCTCAATTTAAAATTGGATCGGCTATAGATGAGGGAAGTATGTTTGGTCCACTCTCTAATCAGCCACATTTTCATAAAGTGAAACATTATTTAGATATGGCAAAAGCCAACAATCAGATTATTGCAGGTGGTGAGGTTTTAGATCAGACTGGATATTTTGTACAGCCGACTTTAATTTCCTTCAAAAATACGGATGATCCTTTATTTTCTGAGGAAACCTTTGGACCGGTGGTCGGGGTAATGCCATTCGAAACTGATGAAGAGCTTATTCAGCTCATGAATCAATCTCGTTTTGGTTTAACCGCAAGTATTTGGACAAATGATCTGTTTAAAGCCTTACGTTTAATTCCTAAAATTGAAGCAGGGACCTTGTGGGTCAATATGCATACTTTCTTAGACCCATCGGTTCCATTTGGTGGTGTGAAAGCTTCAGGAATTGGCAGAGAATTTTCAGATGCATTTATCGAAGATTACACTGAATTAAAATCGGTCATGATTCGCTATTAAGTTTAAAGATTCTACGAGATATAAAAAATGGCCGTTATAGGCCATTTTTTTGAATCATTAAATTAACCTAATAAAAAATCTTTTAAGATTTTATTAAAAGCTTCTGGCTGCTCTACATTGGAAATATGAGAAGCGTTTATTTCTGCAAGCTTTGATTGGGGAATGCGTTGCTGCATAAATTCACCATCTGCAACAGTCGTTACAGGATCTTGAGTTCCAGCAACCACTAATACTGGAACTTTGATGTCCTTTAACTGCTCACGGACATCCGCTTTAGCCAAAGCCTCACAACAATTGGCATAACCCATTGCGCTGCCAGCACTTAAGTCGTTACATAGGTTGTTGACAATTGAAGGATGACTTTGGATAAAGGGATCTGTAAACCATCGCGAAGCTGCTGTGGCTGCGATCGGTTGTAAACCTTGCTCACGTACTAATTTTGCACGGTCAAGCCATGCCTGTTCTTGCCCAATTTTAGCAGCAGTATTTGCCACAACCACATGACTAAAACGGTCAGGGTAGTGAATTGCAAGCCATTGACCCGTTAAACCGCCCATAGAAATTCCACAAAAAGCAGCTTTGCTAATATTCAGATGGTCGAGTAAACGGACAACATCTTGGCCTAATTGCTCTACAGTGTATGGGCCGTCAGGCGTAGATGATGAACCGTGACCACGTGTGTCATAGCAGATCACAAAAAATTGATCTTTTAACTCATTAAACTGTTTTTGCCACATGCCATAGTTGGTGCCCAAAGAATTGGAAAACACTAAAGCAGGGGAAGAAGGTTCGCCAAAAGTTTGATAGTTAATTTGTGCATCGGCAGATTGAAAAGATGGCATTTTTTTCTCCTTAAAGTGCTTCAACACGTTCAATAATCAATGCGATGCCTTGGCCCACACCAATACACATTGAACATAAGGCATAACGACCACCTGTTTGCTCAAGCTGGTTTAAGGCTGTGGTCACTAGGCGTGCACCTGAGGCACCCAACGGATGACCTAAAGCAATTGCTCCACCGTTTGGATTGACCTTGTCAGAATCATCAGGTAAGCCTAAATCACGGGTCACTGCCAAAGCTTGTGCAGCAAAGGCTTCATTCAGCTCAATCACATCCATCTGCTCTAAAGTCAGGTTGGCTTGTTTTAGGAGCTTTTTGATTGCTGGCGCTGGAGCAAAACCCATAATGCGTGGTTCTACACCCACCGCTGTTGAAGCAATGATCTTGGCACGTGGTTTTAGATTGTAAGCTTGAACAGCCTCATCAGAAGCGATCAGTAATGCTACTGCACCATCATTAATACCTGAAGCATTACCCGCAGTCACACTACCATCTACTTTTACAACTGGTTTAAGCTTACTTAAAGCTTCAAGTGTAGTTGATGCACGTGGATGCTCATCTGTGTCAATCACAACAGCATCCCCCTTACGCTGAGGGATTTCAACTGCCACGATTTCTTTAGAAAAAAAGCCTTTGGCTTGCGCGCTTGCGGTGCGTTGTTGGCTCACCAAGGCAAACTGGTCCTGATCTGCACGATTGACGTT
>NZ_FODU01000004.1:0-257641 GCF_900110445.1 Acinetobacter sp. yr461 | reverse complement strand
CTTAAATTTCGCTCAAATAAACTTCGAGTAATTTAAACCAATCAATCAATGATAATATTTCGATTAATCAATCAGTAAAAATCCACACAAGTTGTTCTTCATAATCTCTTAATGATCTTCTTACTGGTTCGTCACCAGCAAGCTAGGTCGGCTATATTACTCTTAATCTCTTAAAAGTCAACAGGTAATTTCGATATTTTTAAAACTTATTCTCAAAACCAACTTCTCATCAAATTCACTGCCTAAAGCAACTCACCCAATTCCAAGTAACTGTTTTTCAACAAGTTTCTATCTGCATCACCGCCGATGGATGTGCATTATAGAGGATTAAATTACATTGGCAACCCCTTTTTTAAATTAATATCACCGTCTGTTTGTTTTTTAATCTTTTTAGCATTTTATCTATATTATTTGATCAATTTTACATTGATAATAGGTTATCAATTTTGTATTAAAGCATATCTCCATCCAACTGCATATTAAGTATTAGCCTGGCTGGCGGTTAAGGAATTATATGAATTATTCTAATTTAATTTTACTAAGCGTGTTATCTGTAGGTGTTTGTACCTCTATATATGCTCAAGAAAACACAATAAGTGAATCTGCTAATCCTAGTTCATTAGAAGAAACGGGGCCGAATCACCCCCGTTCACAAATTATTAAAGATTTAAAAAATATTAAAGTTAAAGATTTAAAAATTAATGCAAATGCAGCACAACCGGATTTAGTTAAAGATCCTTTGCAGTCATTGAACCGTCCAATTTATTCTTTTAATGATATGTTGGACCGCAATTTCTTGCGTCCTGTTGCTGTTCAATATAGAGAAAAGACTCCAGAAGATGTACGTGGCTCTTATCGCCAGTTCCGTAAAAATCTTGGTGAACCATGGAATGCTGTTAACCAGCTTATTCAAGGCCGTCCAGCTCGTGCAGCAAAAACTTTAGGCCGATTTACAATTAATACCTTAACTACTCTTGGTTTGGCAGACCCAGCCGGCCGCTTAGGTTTACCAACTGAGGAAGAGAATTTTGGTGTAACTCTTGGTTATTATGGTGTGCCTTCTGGTCCATTCCTTATGTTACCTTTCTTTGGGCCAAGTACTTTGCGTGATGGTTTTGGTTTGGCAGTAGACGCTCAAGCTCGTCCACAAAAATATGTTATGGATGATCAAGAGGGTCTTTATTGGTCAAGCAATCTATTACAAGCTGTTGATACCCGCGCTCAATATCTGGACTTGGATCAAACTTTACAGGGTGATCAATACGCTATGATTCGAGACTTATATCTCCAACGTAAAGCATTCCAGATTGCAGAGAAAAAGGGCGACTCAGCAGATGTGTCTTTCATTGATGATGACTCAGACGATACACCAGATGAGAATCAAAACCCTTAAAAGATGAAATCGAGGTATTGCTTGGATTGAGAGTTCGGCAATACCTTGATTTTGATGATACATACTCTATGATGAATAAAGTGATCATATAAAAGGACTACCATATCTTCTATGTATTTTATTAAACCGACACGCTCTATTCCTTATTTAGAGCAAGCTTTGGATAAACTACCAGGCTTACAAGTCATTAACATAGATGATTTAGACTTATATGATCCAACCATCATTGCAATTGCCGATGTACAAGATTTCCTGACTTATAAGTGGAATTTACCGACTATTGTAATTGCTTTTGAAAATGAAGGTAGCGCTTTAGCTCATGCATGGGAAGCAGGTGCTCTTGCAGGTTGGGTATGGAATCAATTACCTAACGATTTAAACAAAGCCTTATCAAGAATTGATGCTCAATATAAACGTAATCAAGATAGCCGTGACTTACCTTCGGCTGCTGAATTGCAAAAACGATTATTACCAAACCCAATCGATTTATTAAATTATGAAGTTGAAACTTTCTTTCAGCCTTCGGCTTATCTTTCCGGTGATTGGTATGACTATTGGAAATTAAACGATAAAGAAGTTTTATTTTATCTTGCAGATGTTTCAGGTCATGGTGTAACGAGTAGTTTGTTAACATCATGGATGGCAGCTTTCCATGGTCGATCTAAAACCCCAAGACAATTAATTAAAAAATTAAACGGGATGTTGGTTCAAGAAAATATTGAAAAGCACATTACGATTGTTGTGGGTATTTTAAATCTTGAAACGCACACTCTTCGTTGGTCAAGTGCTGGGCATTACCCCCCTCCTATCATTTTTGAGCCCAATCAAGCACCTAAAATTCTAACAACGAGCAGTTTTCCATTAGGTTTAACTGATGAACTCGAAGTTGAAGAGCATATTTGTACACTAAATCGCCATGCGCGCTTTATTGTTTGCTCTGATGGAGCCCTCGAACCCTTTGATGGTGGTTTGAATGATCAGTTCCAACAATTGGTCCATCATTTGCAAAATCAATCATTTCAAGCACCCGATCATGTGGCCGATGATATTGCCATCTTCAGTCTTTGTCGAATGAATTAATTTACGAATCAATTAATTACATAATATACGACCTAAGGACTCTTGAGTCTGAGATGGCACTATGTGATAATTTTTCTATCCTTCTCTGAAAATGGCATTTATATGTCAACAGGTCATGTTGAATATGCAAGTTTAAATGGAACGCATATTTTCAAACTTATTGGTGAAGTGCGAGCCCATTCTTGTATAAGTCTAGACAAACTTTTAAACAGAATTGAACAGCAAGAGAATGTTGTTGGTGCAATCGTTGATTTAACCCAAACAACATTTATTGATAGTACTGTATTAGGTATCTTAGCTAAGCTAGGTTTAAAGCTGAAACAGACTCATCATATTCAAGCTGTGATGCTATCTACCAATCCAGATATCACAACCTTAGCCAACAGTATGGGGCTAGGGCAGGTTTTTGTCATTTTGAATTATTGTGGTGATCCTAATGTTTGTACGTTAACGTTAACAGATGAACAAATCACTCATAATGCAATGCTAAGAACTGTTCTGGATGCACATAAGACATTGATGAAACTCAATGCAAACAATCAGAATATGTTTGAACCACTTGTGAAGCAGTTACAGAAAGAACAAGATACGCTTGAACAGGTATCGGATAAGCAAAATGCCTGATTTTCACGATTAAGCCGGATTAGAATATGCCCCTTGTTTCTGTTGCTCAAATGAACTCTCAAGATGATATTGAAAATAATTTTCAAGTCATTGAGTCTTTGATTCAACAAAGCAAGGCGCAAAATGCTAGCTTGATTGTTTTCCCTGAAAACTTTGTATGTTTTGCTGCTGGAAAACAACGTGAAACTGCTGAGCAATTTGAATCTATTCAACAAAGGCTTGAGCAACTAGCACATCAATATCAAATCTGGATTGTGGCTGGAACCTTACCATGTCCATTCCGTCCAGATGGATCTACGATTCAAGATGGTCGCGTCCGAACCGTTAGCCTCTGTATCAGCCCTGAGCGTACAGAAGCACGTTATGATAAGATCCATTTATTTGATGTACAAGTTGGTGATGCGGTCGGTGGTTATCAAGAGTCTCGTTTCTTTGAACCAGGAACAGACGTAGTAGTCACATCTACCCCTTTTGGCAATATTGGCTTAATGGTATGTTATGACTTACGTTTTCCAGAGCTTGCTCTAACGCTAAGACAACAAGGCGCTCATCTTCTTACTGCTCCTGCTGCATTTACCTACACAACTGGGCAAATGCATTGGCAACTTCTGCTACAGGCTCGGGCAATGGATAGCCAATGTTATGTTTTAGGTGCAGCACAACAGGGCTGGCATGGTGAAAAACGACAAACCTGGGGACACTCGGGGGCAACAGATAGTCGTGGTCAAATTTTAAGTATGATTGGATATGAAGGGAATGGTTTAATCACTGTACCTTTTGATTTAACAGCACAAGATCTCGTCCGTTCTTCAATGCCTCTAATGACACACCGTAAATTGATTCACTATTAAAAGTTTAATTATTCATGTGGAAATACTTATTTAGCTTTTTTTGCTTGGGGGCAAATATTCATTGTTATGCAGAGTTTGGCACAACGAATCATTTCGTTTCACCAACCGCACAACTCAAATCAGATATTCTTCCCTCTACTCCTAAAGATATTCCTTTGCCTGCATTTGGCCAAAGAATAATTGGATGGGGAACTGGCGCAGAAGGCGCAAGACAACGTTTAGAAAATATTCAACCAGCAGATGTTTCTATGATTAAAAAACAAGGAACAACACTTGAAATGATTACTGCTTGGAAAGATTTTTATGAACAAGAGCAACAACGTAGTGTAAATAATCCTACCGCTAAATATCGTGCGCGTTTAATGAAAAAAATTGCAGATTTATGGTAGACAATTTTATCTAAAAGATTTTTATCTTATGGAATAATTGATTTAATTATTCCATTTTTTTATGCCCCTTAATTTACTTTATTCATAACCTATTCTTATGAACATTTAAGAAACTGAATAGAACGCGATATACTACAAAAGCAATATTAGTTTCTTTGAGGAATATATGGACCAAGACTGTAAAAATTTAAAGCTTGAGAATCAACTATGTTTCCTCGTCTATTCAACAAATTTAGCTCTTAATCAGCTCTACCGAAAACTCCTAACACCTTTGGGTATTACTTATCCTCAATATTTGGTGATGTTAGTTTTATGGGAACAGGATGAAGTGACTGTTTCAGAAATTGGTGCCAAGCTTTTTTTAGAATCATCAACTCTCACCCCTATTTTGAAAAAATTAGAAGCCCTACATTTTCTTCATCGCACTCGCTCAACACAAGATGAACGCCAAGTTATTATTACGTTAAGCGATGAAGGAAAAAAATTAAAAGATCAGGCAATGAATATTCCAGCCGAAGTATTAGATGCAAGTTCATGTGATATGACAACGCTACTGGACCTAAAAGATCAACTTACTAAACTCCGTACAAACCTAGTCAAATAAACAGCAATTTTTTCAAAAAATATACTTGTCAAAATAATTAAGTCGTGTACGATATATTTGTATTCAATTTATTTTAGGAATAAAAACGATGTCATTAGAAAAAGTTGTTTATCGCGCAAAAGCTAAAGCAACCGGTGGTCGTGATGGCCGTGCAACCTCATCAGACGGTGTATTAGATGTACAACTTGGTGTACCTAAAGAAATGGGTGGTGCTGGTGGTGCTGTAACAAATCCTGAGCAATTATTTGCAGCTGGCTATTCAGCATGCTTTTTAGGAGCTCTAAAGTTTGTTGCCAACCGCGATAAATTTAATATTAGCAAAGATGCGTATGTAGAAGGCGAAGTAGGTATTGGTCCAATTCCTACAGGTTTTAGTATTGAAGTGACTTTAAATGTTTACTTGGTTGGCATGGATCGTGAAGAAGCTGAAAAGTTAGTTGCAGCAGCTCATATCGTTTGCCCATATTCAAATGCAACTCGCAATAATATTGATGTGAACTTCAATATTGTAACTGAGTAATTTTTCAAGTTTTAAAAATGCCCGAATCATATCGGGCATTTTTATTGCAAGTTACAAATTATGCTTCACTTGCTTCATTGGTTACTCGAAGCACTTCTTCAAGTGTAGTTTTACCTGTAAGTACTTTGCGTAAACCATCATCACGAATAGAGCCAGAGTACTGACGAGCATGATTTTCTAATTCATATTCAGCCGCATTTCCGTGAATCTGACGGCGCATAGAATCATCAACAGGCACGATTTCATAAATAGCCATACGCCCATTAAAACCTAAATGTGAACAATGATCACACCCTTGAGCCTGTGGTAACTTCAACATAGACTCACTATGAATATGCTGAAATACCTGTCTTTCGAAAGTATCTGCTTCACGCCATGTCATACAATGTTGACATAAAGTACGAACTAAACGTTGAGCAATCACTCCGATTAAAGAGCTCGATAATAAGAATGGTTCAATCCCCATATCTTTAAGTCGGGTGACCGCGCCAATAGCGGTATTGGTGTGCAGTGTAGATAAAACCAAATGACCTGTTAATGATGCCTGTACTGCAATTTCAGCAGTTTCCAGATCACGAATCTCACCCACCATGACCACATCTGGATCTTGACGTAACATTGCCTTTAGAGCACGGGCAAAAGTCATATCCACTTTGGTATTAACTTGTGTCTGCCCAATACCTTCAAGTTGATATTCAATCGGATCTTCGGCTGTCAAAATGTTACGCGTATTGTCGTTTAGATCCGATAAGGCTGCATATAAAGTCGTCGTTTTCCCCGAGCCTGTAGGACCTGTTACCAAAATAATCCCGTGCGGACGATGTACTAACTGAGTTAAACGCTCATAGTCATTTGCCATCAGCCCCAAATGGATCATATTAAGACGACCAGCTTGTTTATCAAGCAAACGCATTACAACCCTTTCACCATGCGATGAAGGTAAAGTCGAAACACGTACATCTACTTCACGTCCAGCAAGACGTAAAGAAATACGCCCATCTTGCGGCACCCGTTTTTCCGCAATATCGAGTTTTGCCATGACTTTAATACGTGAAACCAGCAAAGGCGCCAACTCACGGCGTGGTTGTACAATTTCACGTAATTGGCCATCTACACGTAATCGTACAGATAGTTTCTTTTCAAAAGCTTCAATATGAATATCAGAAGCTCCTACTCGAATTGCTTCTGAAAGTAGCGCATTAATAAGACGAACAATTGGGGCATCATCTTCTTGGTCCATCAGATCTTCTGTTTCTGGAACTTGATCGGCCAAGCTTAATAAATCAGGATGATCTTCTAAACCTGCTGCAACTTCTTGTGACTCCCCTGTATCTCGCGCATAACTTGTACTAAGCAGTGCATTAAATTCTTGTTCAGTACATAATTGGTAATGAGCTGGCTTACCTAGAATTCGTCTTGCTTCCTGCAATGCAATTTTTTCAGTGTTCTGACGTCTAATAATAAATACTTGATCACCGTCATAACGAAATAAAACACCATGACGCTTGGCAAAACTATATGGAACTTGTATTTGTTTCAATATTTGCATCACAATTTATAATGATGAGTAAGATGATTTTGAGTGTACTCTAAGCAGATTACAGCGTGAAGTCTGTTTAACAACTCGGTAGAGGAATTTTACGTCTTGTTTGAAAATAATGAATATCAGCCTCGTCCCCAGAATTCTTTAAAATGGTGGGGCGAACAGCACTTTGAAATTAATCAGGCTAAAGCATGGCAATTCGGTTCAATGCTTTTTCGTCTAACGCGTGGCATAAAGGAATGGCGTATCGAATATTATCGCCCATCTCTTCAGGATGATAATGAGCAAGATTGGCACCCAATCGCAGATCCGAATTTTGCCTTTCCGCATACTGTTCAAGTAGAACGCTACATGTTCCGGAAAACTAGTCCAGAATTTCTACTTATGCCACGTCTGGCAGACCGTTCCGTAGTCATTAAACCCGTTGATCCTATCTACATTCCAGCGGGACAACGCGGGACTCTTTATATTAGTACACCGCTATGGATTGCCGGTTTAGTTGAAAGTCAGCATGAGCCTTTATTTGAAATTCCTCTAATTCAGCCCAAAGATACATGGTTTGGTCCAAATGCCCAGCAAGGCGAAATCTGTTATGCCACTTCCGTAGATGGGCGTACCGATTTGAACCTGTTAACACCCCGTGCGTTTCGTGCTGTTACTCCAATTGATTTTCACAATACCAGTAATCATCAATTGCGTTTTGACCGCATGAATGTACCTGTTACCGCTCTGCCTCTTTTTTACAGTGAAAGTACTGGGCGTTTATGGACTTCTCAAATTAAAGTTTTCTATGAAGGCTCTGATCGTCCCGCACGCATTCGTATTGAAAACCGCACTCCACCACTTGCGGGTGAAGTGACCTATGTTCATCCACCACGTTCACCTGGTGGAGCATTATTCAATATGTTTGATTCATTCTTTTAAGAGGTTTATATGGCTGATACAAGTATTCCTAAGGATATCGCTGATAGCCTCACCAGTATATTTACCAATATCAATACTGAACGTATTAGTGAAATTTTAGTCGGTGTTGTACTGTGCTTTATTGGTTTTGTTCTTGCCCGTATTATTTCAAATACATTTATTAGAACCATTGGCTCACGTTTTAATGCTCATCAACGTTTGGTGTGGCGGCGCGGTATTTTTTATTTTATTTTCTTACTCTTCATTATGACGAGTTTAAAAGAAGCTGGTTTTAAACTCAGTGTATTCCTTGGCGCGGCAGGGATTCTAACCGTAGCACTTGGTTTTGCATCCCAAACGTCTGCCAGTAACTTAATCAGTGGTTTATTTTTAATTGGCGAAGGTTCGTTTGAAGTCGGTGATACGATCCAGATTACTCTCATTCGTGGAAATACGATTGAAGGTGAAGTAATCTCAATCGACCTGCTCTCTGTAAAATTACTTACACTCGACAATGTTTATATTCGTCTGCCAAACGAACAGCTTATTCGCGCGCCTGTACACAACTTATCTAAATACCCAATACGACGTATTCCAATTACACTCGCAATTAACTTCCATGAAGACATCATAAAAGTTCGCGAAGTTCTACTTAATGTAGCAGCTCATTATCCGCTTGTGTTAGATGACCCAAAGCCTGCTGTTACGGTTACGGCCTTTCGTGAATCATCAATTGAACTTTTATTTGCAATGTGGTGTAGACAAGAAAATTCTTTAAAAGTCCGAGATGAGATGCAAGAAAGAATTCGAAATGGATTTTTAGATAATCAGATTGAAATTCCTGTTCCTAAAATGGGTTTGATTGATCGACCACCTACTGTTTTTGCTGAAGATGATATCGATCAATACAGTAATCAAAAAGAATTAAATCGAGAGCCTAAAGCTTAGGCTCTTCATTTTTCTGTACAGCGGATGACGGTGGTAATGGTGCCAAATAAGCAATAATGAGCATTACCCCACCTGCTCCAATAAATGAAATGACTCGAGTTAAAGTCGCACTTTGCGATAGATCAAGCAAAATTAGTTTTAATACGACAATTCCCAAAAGCGCAGCACCCACAAACCACAATTGACGAACCATTTTTCGACTTGAGAATGTGGTTAAAATGAACGCTAATACGACCCAAAGTAATGTCAAACTTAACTGTACTACGCCATTTGTCCAAATTGCAGCGCTCCATAGTGGTGTGGCCCAGTAATAGTGCAAACCTCTGACCACCACACTACTGAATACTAATAATCCCACTAGAATTGTTGTAATTTTAAAAGTCCACTCAAGCGATTTATCTTGATCAAAAGCATGTTGATAGATAATAAAGAGTAGACCTGCGAATACTGTAATTGAAAGGAAGTCAGTTAAGTTAAGCAAAGGAACAAAATAAAGGTACTCAGCAGAATGGATGTCGACACTCACTACAAGCAACCAGAGTAGACTTAAACACCACACTGGAATTTGATGTAACAAAGCAGTTTTATGGGACTTATATGCCCAGAGTGAATAAACTACGGGTACAAAAGCCAAAGCAACTATTGGCATTTGTGGAAAGATCGCCAACCCCACCGTTGCTAATGCTAAGAAACTTAAACCAGCCCAGACCTTTAAATATCCAGACTGACCTGACTGCGGTTGAGCCATAATAAATAAGACACTAAGAGCAATTGCAGCAATAAGGAAAGTGCCCTGTTGCAATATACTCGGCCATTTAAACATAGTGAATACTTGGCTGGAAAAGACCTCACCAAAAATTAATAACAGTAACAGGCTAACTAAAATTAACTGCAAACTTTGCCATTGCACACGCAATTTATAGTGAACAACTAAACTAAATATTGCTATTAGAGCTATAGCAATCATCAAGTATGGACTCAAACCATGATGGTGCCATGCCATTATTTCTACACCTGCTACAGCACCCGCATACATCCCTAAACATAAGAAGATACCGCTAAACATGCTGGCACTAAAATAGTATTGCTCTTTGCTGTTGTACTGCAACAAATAGAAGGCTGAAATAAATTGGGCAATTGCATAAATGCTTGTACTCAATGTTGGGAATTGTTCATTTGCCCAAAATTGATAAAACAGCGCAATTGAACTTAATAAAACTAAAACGACACCAATATATCGGCTCAACCGGTAGCGCTCAGTTACTCCCCATACAATGAGGGCCGTACCTTGAGCAACCCAACCAATTGCAGTCCAATGTGCCCCTTTCGCAAGTGGAAAGATTAAGGCAAAAAATGCAACGGCAAGAATAAAAAAGCTTTTTGCTAGTACTGAAAGTTGAGGATGACTCTTTTTGATCCAGAAAGTTAATACTGCATACGTCCCAGCCAAAACAGCAGCACCAATCGTCAACGCTTGTGTAGACTCATGAACTAAATAAGCGTGTAATGTAAAGCCTAATACTGGAACACTAAAAATAAGACCAACATCTAATAAAGGAGGTACACGAATCCCTTCTTGTTTTTCATGCTCTGAAACACGAGCTATATTCTGGCTATAACGCACACTTAACCAAATAAATAATCCTATATGCAACCATAAAATCCAGTCCAATGTGTCAAATTTTGCTGGCTCTGCATAAAATGCTATCGCACTGCCACCAATAAACATCGTGGCAAAGAAAGCGATTTGATTTAAGATTTTCCAAGGCTGAATAAAATTAACGGCGGCAACCGCAACATTAATAACCAAATAGTAGCTGAATAAGAAAACCACATCAGGGCGATATTGCGGAATAACTAAAGGGGCAGCATAAGCCATGCCGAGTGCTAAAATAGCTAAATAAATCGCCTGTTGCTTTAAACTTAAAAATACAGTGATTGCTAATAAAATAGTAAATAAGATGCTAGCTGTAGTTAGATTGGCAATCACACCAAAATGATGCGAGAACACAAGTGTTAGAAACACAACTGCCAGTCCGACACCTTGCAATGCCACAGCAAAAAGTTGATTTTTCTTTTGTAAGGTATATCCAAATGCCGTTAATACACTTCCAGCAATAGCGATAAATCCAAGTTTCACACCTAAACTCAGCTGCCAGTGTTCACTTGCAAAACGCAGTAATAACACTACCCCAACCATGAGCACAGCAACAGCAACTCTTAAAATTGGATTGCCATGCACCATCCAATCTATTGCTGGTTGCCACCATGCAGTTTGTACAGGAGCTAGATTTTCTTTTTGATCTAAAGTGTTCGTTTCAGGTAGAGCTGGTTTGATCATATTGTTTGGATCAATTGGCTCTAGTACGGGTGTTACAGCATCTGTATTTACAACTTCATTTACATGAACAGTTTGTTTTGCTGTCTCGAGGTACAACAGTCGAGTATGAAATGCACTAATCGTTTGGACCAAACATAACAATAAAACCAGTAATGCACCGCCAGCAATCCACATCCAGTGATTCATATAAGCAACTAATGCAACCAAGGCAGCCGCATAAATCACTGTTGTTTGCATACGAATAGAATAAAGAGGAGTTGCTTGATGAGAAAACTGTTGTTCTAAATGTGTCAGACGCCGATGCAGATTCGACAATAACTGAACCAGTATTACGATAAATGCAATAGATAAAACAACAACGGCACTATGAAATTTAAAACCAATTGACATGGCTAAAAACAAAGTCAAAGCGATCAAAACAATGATCATTCCCTGTTTGTCTTTTTTATACATGGGCTTAGCAATATAACACCTTCATTACATGTCATCTTACTTTAAGCAAATACAAGCGTATATTTATACATACAAAATACTGCAAAAATCATAAATCTGCATTCATATCCGTTTTCACGTAAAATACCCGTAATTCAGATTAAGGAATTGTTCAATGCCACCATTTGTCTTGGTTGATGGGTCCTATTTTTTATTTCGTGCATATCATGCATTACCACCATTGACGACCTCTACAGGGTTACATACCAATGCAATACGTGGAGCAATTTCTGCGATTCAAAAATTGATGCGTCGTATGCAACCGACGCATATGGCCGTAATTTTTGATACCCCCGAACCAACCTTCCGTCATAAGCTTTCACCGATCTATAAAGGTGACCGCCCAAGCATGCCCGAAGAGTTGTCTCAACAAATTCCATATTTACATGCATTGATTAAAGCTCAAGGTATTCCTTTATATAGTCTCCCTGGCGCAGAAGCAGATGACATTATCGGTACACTTGCTAAACGTGCCGTACTCGAAGGACACCATGTTCTTATCTCGACTGGAGATAAAGACATGGCTCAATTAGTTAATGATCATGTAAAGTTAGAAGATAGTTTTAAAGATCGCGTAATGGACACCGACGGTGTTTTTGAAAAATTTGGAGTTTGGCCAAATCAGATTATCGACTACTTGACTCTGATGGGTGATGCATCTGACGGTATTATGGGTGTACCAGGTGTAGGCGCAAAGACAGCAGCCAAATTACTGACTGAATATGGCACTTTAGACAATATCATTGCCAATGCAGACCAGCTTAAAGGCAAGATTAGCCAGAATATCAAAGATAATTTAGACAATATTAAGCTTGATCATCAGTTAGCAAGCATTGTGTGCGATCTTCCTTTAGAACTCGATTGGCATGAATTAAAGCTTATCGACCCAAATGTTGATGCTTTACGCAACCTATATACTGAGCTTGAGTTTAGAAATCAGTTACAGTCACTTGATCATCCAAATAATCCGAACAGCTCAAGTTATAAACAACAAGTTTCACAGGTCGTAGTTCAAGATGAAGTTAAACCGGCTGATTCTATAGAAACTGAAGATCAGGCAAGCTTAACCAGTCAAGATGACCAGCTTGGGACTGCGAATTATCATACGGTTTTAACTCAAGAAGCATGGGATCAACTCTGGCAACGCATGCAAAATGCCGATCATTTTGCCATTGATACAGAAACCACGAGTCTTGACTATCGTATTGCGGAGATGGTCGGTTTTTCAATCGCATTTGATGCGCAAGATGCCTATTATGTTCCTTTAGCGCATAACTATGAAAATGCTCCACAGCAACTGAACCGTGAGCAAATTCTGGCTCAGATTAAGCCTGTATTAGAAAATGAAGCGGTAAAAAAAATTGGGCATCACCTCAAATATGATGCACACATTTTTGCAAATCATGGAATTGAGTTAAAAGGCTGGTATTTCGATACCATGTTGGCATCTTACGTATTGAATGCGGCAGCGACTCGTCATGGAATGGATGATGTTGCTCGTGTCTACTTAAGTCACTTAACAACGACTTTTGAGCAAATTGCTGGCAAAGGTGCAAAGCAGAAAACATTTAATCAAATTGAGATTGAAGTCGCTGCCCACTATGCAGCAGAAGATGCTCATGTCACCTATCGTTTATATGAAGTACTTTCAAATAAACTTAAGCCATTTCCTGAGCTAGAAAATATTTTATATAACATCGAAATGCCGGTTGCCCGAATTTTATCGGGTATGGAAGAGAATGGAATTCGTTTAGATCACGCATTCCTAGATAAATTAAGTGTTGAATTTGCAAAAACTATGGAAGGGCTCGAAAACCAAGCCATGGAAATTGCAGATGAAACTTTTAATATTGCTTCACCTAAACAAGTAGGCGAAATACTATTTGATAAATTAGGAATCAAAGGTGGTAAAAAAACCGCAACTGGGCAATACAGTACAAGCGAAAGTGTTTTAGAAAAAATTGAGCATCCTTTAGCAGAAATTATTTTAGAACATCGCGGATTGGCAAAGCTAAAGAGCACTTATACGGACCGTTTAGTTGAGCAGTCTCATAACGATACGCATCGTGTACATACGAGCTACCATCAAGCTTTAACAGCAACAGGCCGCCTCTCCTCTTCTGATCCTAACTTACAAAATATTCCAATTCGTAGACAAATTGGTCGTCAAATTCGTAAAGCATTCATTGCACCAGAAGGCCGAGTTCTATTGGCTGCCGATTACTCGCAAATTGAACTACGTTTAATGGCACATTTTTCTCAAGATGATGCGTTAGTACATGCGTTCCAGCACGGACAAGATGTTCACCGTCGTACTGCTGCCGAAGTATTGGGTATTGCAATTGAAGATGTGACCAATGACCAACGCCGTCAAGCCAAAGCAGTAAACTTTGGTCTACTTTATGGTATGTCTGAGTTTGGCTTAATTCGTCAATTAGGCTTCACACGTCAAGAATCGCAAAACTATATCAAGCAATATTTCCAACGTTATCCTGGTATCTATGAATATATGCAACGCACGCGTCAAGTTGCATCAGAGCAAGGATTTGTTGAAACCATTTTAGGCCGTCGTCTATATACACCAGATATTGATGCACGAAATGTGATGGTACGTAAGGCTGCCGAACGTGCTGCGATCAATGCACCTTTACAAGGTAGTGCAGCTGATATTATTAAACTTGCGATGATTGAAGTAGATAAAATTCTGCCAAAAGATCAGGCAAAATTACTTCTTCAAGTACACGATGAATTAGTTTTTGAAGTAGATCAAAACATTGCCGATGAGCTTTCTAAGCAAATTGCAAATATCATGGAATCAGTTCTAAAAATTTCCGTGCCTTTACTTGTTGAAGTAGGACAAGGTCTAAACTGGGATGATGCTCATTAATTAACAGAAATAAAAAAGGGCTGTGAAATACAGCCCTTTTTTATTGAATCAGCTTAAAGACCAGTTAAAAGAACTTTAGCAACTTCATTCATTAAAATTTCGGCAATATAGAGTGCCAAAAATGCCAAAATTGGAGATAAGTCAATCATTCCCATATTAGGCAATAAACGACGGAATGGTGCGAGTAATGGTTCAGCTAAATCTTGAATCACCTCAATATAAGGTGAACGCGATTGAGTAAACATGACAACCCAACTCAAAATGATTGTTGCGAAAATTAAATAACGGCAGAAACGAATCAAATCCTGAATCATAGTTACAAATGTCAGAATCAGTAAATGAATCGGACTATTTGGCATAGAGCCAGAAAGATACATCACACCGAAAATTTTCAGTAAATACAATGTAATTAAAAGAACCAACGCAGCCAAATTAAATCGGCCTTTTGCGACCGTCGGAAAAATTCGGCCAAAAATATCAACAATTTTAGTCGCTTTTACGGTCGATAAAACCACAGGATTATAAGGACTTACTGCCGCTAATTGCATTAAAAAACGGAAAAAGACCAATAAAATCGCGACATTAATTAAAATTCCAAAAATTAGCGCAGAATTTGCACCCATAGTTGTCTTATCCTATTTAAGCTATTTCGCACTGTCACTCAATTCTTGAGCCAATTCTTGGCTACGCTTCTGTGCAGCAGCCAATGCAGATTGAATATTTTGGGAGATTTGTGCACGGTCAAAAACTTCAAGTGCAGCTTGTGTTGTACCATTTGGCGATGTCACATTCTTACGAAGTTCAGATGGAGTATTTGAACTGGTAATTGCCATTTGAGCTGCACCTAACGCCGTTTGAAGAGTCAAAGCGGTTGCAACTTTTTCATCTAGCCCTAAATTTTTACCCGCACGGATCATACTTTCCATGAGATAGAAAAAATATGCAGGACCTGAGCCAGAAACTGCTGTTACCGCATCAATTTGAGCTTCGGAGTTTACCCAAATTGTTAAGCCTGTGGCTGCTAAAATCTGACTTGTTAATTCACGATCCGAAGTACCCACTACATCATTTGCATAGATACCATGCGCGCCTGTTTGAACCAGAGCTGGTGTATTTGGCATAACTCGCACAATTCGATCGCTATCAATTAAATTTGATATTGTTTGAATTTCAGCACCAGCAATAATTGAAATGACTAATTTATCTGATAACAGACCTTTCAAGGGACGTAAAACAGTCGCCAGAACTTGGGGTTTTACCGCCAGTACGACAACATCAGCATTTTGAATTGCAACCACGTTATCTTGTGTTACGTGGACTTCTTTCTCTTGTAATAATTGACGGATCTGTTCAACAGGATCTGAAACTGTAATACGTGTCGGTGGTAAACCTCTTGAAACCAGCCCGCCAATTAAAGCTTGGGCCATATTACCGCCACCAATAAAACAGATATTACAATTTACTGCACTTGCCATAACCATATTCGCCATTTACCAGATTACAAGAATGAGAAATTAAATCTGGTTGCCATCCTCCTTGCTCACAATACGGAGACTGAGCCAACCAAAATCCTTTCGGTGTAAAAACCCCAAGCATAACATTATCTATGACTAATATTTGAATTGTATGACGAAGCCAAGGCAAAATATGTGCTTCTTGAATTGCTTTTTTTAATGGCCATTGACCAATACGGCCATATAAATGGACTTTCTCCCCACCTTGACGTCGAATTATTCTCAATTTTTCATTTAATAAAGATGAAGCCAAACCGATTTTTTTTTGTTTAATCTGAAAATTTCCTGAAGCGTAATGCACTATTTCTCCCATTTGGAAATGATGCTCCGATTCAGCTTCAACTGGACTTAATGTTTCAGCAAGAAAAGCCTGCTTACTCAATCTATAAAGATGGTGTTGATAACGGACATAGTAAAACTGATTCCAGTGTAATGCAGCTTGTGCATCAGACTTTGAATCAATCACTTCATTTTTTAAGCGCTCGACCATTTCAAATGCAGGTCGATATTGCCCATCACCTTTCATCCAAACCGAAAGCAACTGGCGCTGACGGGCAGCCGATAAATCTAACAATTTAGTTAAGTCTAAACACTCAGCAGTGCCACAATGCTTTAAATCGACTATCAAAACTTCTTCTAAAATTTCAGAAGCATCTTGCATCAAATAACTGGTTCGACTAAGTGCTTGCTGCATTTTAGGAAAGCGGTTTTGTAAAAAAGGCCAAAGTTCCTCACGTGACCACGCCCTATCATAATGAATATCATAATTTGTAGGGTCATTTACATACTCAATTTCAAGTTGAGTAGTCCAATCGGCAATTTGCTCACGAGTTAAATCTAAAAAAGGACGCCAAATTGTCATGTCTGCACGATAATCAATAGATTGCATGGCAGCCAATCCATCAACACCTGCACCCGATAACAACCTCAAAATTAACGTTTCAGCCTGATCTTGCTGATGATGAGCAAGCACTAAAATTTCGTTGGCTTGTAAATGCTGTCGATAAGCTTGATAACGTGCCTGACGTGCTTGAGCTTCCAAATTACCGTCGGCAACTTGAATTTTTTGAATAATATAAGGAATATCTAAGCGAGTAGCTTGTTTAGCAACGAGTTTCCCCCATTCTGCACTTTGTGATTGCAGTTGATGATCGATATAAATCGCTCGAATCTTTTGAGGGAAAATTTGAGACATCAAATGTAGTAGCAGCATTGAATCCATGCCGCCACTACATCCAATAAGAAAAGAAATATTTTCTGAAAACAGTTGAGCCTGCTTTAAGACATTATGCCTAAATTTGCGCTGCCAAACTTCATTAAACGTTGATAACGTGCTTCGCATCGTTCATTTGCATCCAGTGGTAGCAATTCATCCAAAGCTTGCTTCAAAACTACTTTTAGGTTTTGCATGACTTGCTCAGGGTCTAAATGTGCCCCTTCGCCTTCATCTACTACATATTCAACAATACCTAGAGATTGTAATTTGTCTGCTGTCAAACCTAAAGCTTCACTCGCTTGAGCCGCTTTTTCAGCAGTTTTCCATAAAATAGATGCGCAGCCTTCTGGTGAAATCACAGAATAAATACTGTGGGATAACATAATTACTCTGTCAGCCACACCAATACCTAAAGCACCACCAGAACCACCCTCACCCAGTACTGTTGCAACAACAGGAACTTTCAAACGTGAAAGTTGAGCAAGGCTAGTTGCAATTGCTTCGGCTTGTCCACGCTCTTCAGCACCAACACCTGGGTAAGCACCCATAGTATCAATAAATGTGAAAACCGGAAGATTAAAACGTTCAGCCATATCTAATAGACGCTGAGATTTACGGTAACCTTCAGGATTAGCCATACCGAAGTTATGCTTTAATTTTTCACGGGTACTACGACCACGGTGTTGTCCAATGACCATCACAGGTTGACCGTCAAAACGAGCAAGACCACCTACCATCGCACCATCGTCACCAAACAAACGATCACCATGCAAGGCGTCAAACTCTGTAAAGATTTCACCGACATAATCTAGAAACTGCGGACGTTCAGGATGACGTGCAATTTGAACCGTTGTCCAAGCTTTGGACTGAGTAGATTTTTTCATAGGTCGAATATTATCCCTTTAATCGATAAATTTTTCCGACTGAATATTCAATTCAATGTCCCAATGCTTAAACTGCTCTTGCTCATCATGCAAGTCGGCAACTAACAATGGCCATTGTTTGGCATCACCAGAAACACTAAGCTGCCATTGTTGATCATTTATGATGGTCAGTTCAATGGCAGGAAGCATCTGATCACTTCGACTATGGTTGAGTAAAACTGCTAGGCGAAGCAATAAACTTAAGTAAAGTAATTTATGACCACCAGCCTTCAAAATTTCGTTTTTTACATCATTTCGCAATTTACGACGATGATGAGCAACTAAATGTGAAAGATGATTTTGATCAATTTGCGAGAAACCCGGAATATCAGAATGCTGTAATAAATAAGCACCATGGCGATGATAACCACCATGACTAATTGCTAAACCAATTTCATGTAAATAAGCTGACCGACGCAGTAAGTCACTGTCTTCACTCGTTAAATTAAGAGATTTAGCGACACCATCAAATAATTGTTGTGCTGTCTTGACAACACGTTCTGCTTGTTTAGGGTCGGCATTATAACGGCCCATTAGAGCTTGTACACTGCGGTCGCGGATATCTTCATGTTTAAATCGACCTAATAGGTCATACATTACACCTTCGCGTAATGCACCATCAGAATATGCCAAACGATCAATTTCTAGTACTTCAAAAACTGCGTACAAAATTGCCAATCCGGCTGGCAAAACTGCTCGTCGATCCTCTCTTAATCCTTCAAAATCAATTTCAGAAACATTTTTAAACTTAAGTAATTTATCTTTAAGTTTGTATAACCCTTCTCGAGTGACATTTTCTTGTTCATCACTTAAGCCCATATTAACCATAATTTGGCGACAGGCTTTAATCGTTCCACTCGAACCAACGACAGTATCCCACCCTTCCATTTTATAAGTCGTTGCAATAGCAGAAAGCTCTTTACGGGCAGCAACTACGGCCTTATCAAATGATTTCTGAGTAATTTCCCCATCAGAAAAATAGGCTGTTGTATAGGCCACACAACCCATTTGTAATGACTCGGTGTAAATCGGTTCAAACTCTTCACCGATAATAAATTCGGTAGAACCCCCACCAATATCAACAACTAAGCGACGTCCACCATTGGCCATGGTATGCGATACGCCCAAATAGATCAGACGGGCTTCTTCTCGTCCTGCAATAATTTCAATAGGTTTAGGTAAAATTTCTGCAGCTTTTTGAATAAATTCATGACCATTTTTTGCCTGACGCAAGGCATTAGTAGCCACAATTCGTAAACGATTAGGTTGAACAGAACTCAATCTGCCAACAAAACGCGCTAGACATGCCAAACCACGTTGCTGAGCTGCTTCTGTTAAATTTTTATTTTCATCCAAACCAGCTGCAAGCTGTACTTTTTCTGACATCGAAGCAACTTTTTTAACTTCACCATGATCTACCCGTGCAATTGCAAGGTGAAAACTGTTCGACCCCATATCTATGGCGGCAAGTAATTCTTCATCAATCAGAAAGTCAGACATTATTGAACTAAACCCATAACAATTCACGCCTAGAGTAATTCACAAGAATGCAATTGAAAAGCCATTTTCATCAACAATTAACTGTCATTTATATTTTTCTATTTATGAGTTGATTGTACAAGTCGATGATGAATATCGTGAGCATCCATTAGACAAATTTAGTTAAGCCTTGAATAATAGCATCAAACCCTTACATTGAACTAAGTAGCTATGTAATACTGATAGAGATAATTTTCTCCTGTAGTAATAGCACTTTTTTCTAAAAATTGGAGCCGTACCATGTCTGCGACTATTGTAAATACAACTGATGATAACTTCCAAGCAGATGTTCTAGACGCTGAAACACCTGTACTTGTTGACTTCTGGGCAGGTTGGTGTGCACCTTGTAAAGCAATTGCACCTGTTCTTGAAGACTTATCAAGTGAATATGCTGGTAAAGTAAAAATTGTTAAAGTTGATGTAACTACTTGCGAAGATATTGCGGTGAAATACAATATCCGTAATATTCCTGCTTTATTACTTTTCAAAAATGGTGAAGTCGTAGCTCAACAAATTGGTGCTGTACCTCGCTCTAAACTTGTTAGCTTTATTGATGAAAATGTTTAAGTCAAAATGCTAAGAATGAAAATACGCTATACTTTTTTATAGCGTATTTTTTTCGGCTATAAATTGACAAATTAACTAAGCTGGCTTATATTACATGCTCAAGAGGCACTGAAGGGAATCATCTTCGTCCGGCTTCTTACAAGACACAAACATAAAGATCGCCACTCGGCAACAGAAATTGTTTTTTCACATTTTTCTTCGAAACAATCAATCAGACTTCTGAATTGTTATTGTGTAAATACAATTGCGATAATCTTTTTTGTATGCGAGCGATTTTTCTTCTTTTTAAACCACACTCTACTCTTTCCTAATTCTGACCCTTATGAATTTAACTGAACTCAAGAAAAAACCAATTGGTGAATTAATTAAAATTGCTGAATTTATGGGCCTGGAAGGTATGGCTCGTAACCGAAAGCAAGATATTATCTTTGCCATTTTGAAACGCCATGCAATGAATGGCGAAGAAATTTTTGGTGATGGCGTTCTTGAAATTCTCTCTGATGGTTTTGGTTTTTTGCGCTCTGCCGCAGGTTCGTATTTAGCAGGTCCGGATGATATTTATGTGAGTCCCTCACAAATCCGACGCTTTAACTTGCGTACAGGCGATACCATCACAGGTACTATTCGCCCTCCCAAAGAAGGTGAGCGTTATTTTGCGTTGCTCAAAGTTAACCAGATTAACTATGACACGCCAGAAAATTCTCGAAATAAAATTCTATTTGAAAACTTAACCCCCCTTTTCCCAACCGAACAATTGGTTATGGAACTAGGTAATGGTACGACAGAAGACTTAACTTCTCGTGTGGTTGACTTAGTTGCGCCAATTGGTAAAGGTCAACGTTCTATTATTGTTGCACCGCCAAAAGCGGGTAAAACAATGTTACTTCAAAATATTGCTCAATCTATTGTTAGAAACAATCCTGAAGTATTCCTGATTGTTCTATTAATTGACGAGCGTCCAGAAGAAGTAACTGAAATGGAACGTACTGTTCGCGGTGAAGTCATTGCTTCAACCTTTGATGAAGCTCCTGCTCGCCACGTACAAGTTGCAGAAATGGTGATTGAAAAAGCAAAACGTCTTGTTGAACATAAAAAAGACGTTGTGATTTTGCTTGACTCTATTACCCGTTTAGCGCGTGCATATAACACTGTCATTCCTTCATCAGGTAAAGTATTAACTGGTGGTGTAGATGCTCACGCATTAGAGCGACCTAAACGCTTCTTCGGTGCTGCACGTAATATTGAAGAAGGTGGATCTCTTACGATCATCTCAACTGCTTTGATTGAAACAGGCAGTAAAATGGATGACGTAATTTATGAAGAATTCAAAGGCACAGGTAACCAAGAGATTACTCTTGATCGCCGTATCGCTGAAAAACGCGTCTTCCCTGCTATGAATATTAAGAAATCTGGCACCCGTCGTGAAGAGCGTTTAATGGATGATGATAACTTACGTAAAGTATGGATCCTCCGCAAGCTTCTTCATCCTATGGATGAGTTGGCGGCAATGGAATTCTTACTTGATCGTATGAAAGAAACTAAAACAAATGATGATTTCTTCGATCAAATGAAACGTAAAGCTTCAACTTAATCAATTAATCTTCAATAAAAAGCCACTCTTTTGAGTGGCTTTTTATTTGGTTGACAAGCTTTACACAAAAATACATTTTGCAGTTTTTTTATGTAAAATTATTTATAAGATTTTGATAATAAATATTTTTGAATTAAAAAAATTAAGTTTTTTAGTGGCTTACTCCTACCTTTTCCAATGTACTCGGGCTGATTGATTGTTTTTTTCTGTTAAAAAACAGACTGTTTTTCTCTTTTTCATACGTTTTTTTGACAGACGGCAGTAGTATTTCAGCATTTGCAGTGATAGCATAGCGGCAGACCAGTTAGACTGCTCCATGCGTTGTTACCTAGCTACGTTTTAGGAATAATAAAAGCAAAACAGTCCAACTTAGGTTTTTTTAATCTCAAATCTTTTTTGTGAGAGTGATGCCATGTTATTCAAAAAATTTGCTGTTGCTGCTGCTGTAGCTGCTACTTTAGCTTTCGTTGGTTGTTCTAAGAAAGAAGAAGCTCCTGCTGCTTCTGAAGCTGTAGCTGCTGCTTCTGAAGCTACTACTGCTGCTTCTGAAGCTGCTACTGCTGCTTCTTCAGCTGTTGATGCTGCTTCTGAAGCTTCTGCTGCTGCTGCTTCTGCACCTGCTGCTTCTGAAGCTGCTGCTTCTGCTGCACACTAATCTATATACTAGATTAGAAAAAAAAGAGGACATTTTGTCCTCTTTTTTTACGCCTAAATTTTAAATTTCTAAGAGCACTTCGCTTAATGTACCTAGATAAATTGACATAACATCGTAGTTAAATAAAGCTGTCTAAAACATACGTAAAAAAAAGCAGATCAATCGATCTGCTCATTTCCAACGCGTTGTCTAAATTTCTGACCCGCTCTGAAGGTCACTACACGGCGAGCAGAAATTGGAATTTCTTCGCCTGTCTTCGGATTACGTCCTGGACGTTCGCGTTTATCTCTTAATTCAAAATTACCGAAACCAGAGAGCTTAACCTGCTCCCCTGCAATAAGTGCCTGGCTAATTTCGTCGAAGAACAACTCGACCATTTGTTTTGCTTCACGGCGATTTAAGCTGGTTAACTCACTTAAATGATCAGCCATGTCTGCTTTAGTTAATGCTGTCATGAGGCCCTCAATGTCGCTTGATAAGTGTTTTCTAACACTTGGATAATATTGTCCATACCAGATTTAATTTCAGCATCTTCAAGCGTACGTGAAGGATGTTGCCACAATAGTGCAAACGCTAATGAGCGCTTACCATCTTCGACACCCTGCCCCGTATACACATCGAATAACCATGTAGAGTCTAAAAGCTCTCCACCAGTTTGTTCGATTAACTGCTGAATATCTCTAACATTTATATTATCAGAGATTAAAAGCGCAATATCACGTCTAACCGAAGGAAAACGTGATAATTCTGTAAAATTAGATACATAAGATTGCAAAACAGCTGTTTGATCGAGTTCAGCAACCCAAGTTGTGCTTAAATCAAGCTCATTTTCTAGAGATGGATGCAAACGACCCAAATAACCAATTGACTTACCATCTACTAAAATGTCAGCCGATTGCCCTGGGTGCAACCACGCACGTTCTGAACGAACATATTCAACACTTACACGTCCAGCAGCTAATATCTCTTCTACTTCACCTTTGAAATCAAAGAAATCCATCGGTTGTGGCTTAGCATGCCAAGATTCTGGTTCTTGCGAGCCTACTGCCACTAGAGCCAAGGTAGGAGTCTGTTGCAAGTCTTCAATACCCTTAGCATTTTGATAATCAAAACGCAGTCCGAATTCGAAGAAGCGAACACGACTTTGCTGACGGTTGAGATTATATTGTACGCAAGGAATTAAACTAGAAAGTAAAGTACTACGCATTGCGGCCAAATCACTTGAAATTGGATTTGCTAGCATCAACGGTTTAACTTCTGGATTTAATTGCTTTTCAAGTTTAGCATCTGCAAAGCTAAAGCTAATTGCTTCTTGATAACCTAACGTCACGATCGTTTGACGCAGCTCAGCGAGTTTAAAGCGGTCTTGGTATTTCGCAAATTTAACATCCATGCTTGGTAAGCTAATCTGGATATTGTCATAGCCATCAATACGCGCAACTTCTTCAATTAAGTCTTGATAAATTGCCATATCGTAGCGATGTGATGGTGGCACTACACTCCATTCACCTTCAGCTTTAACTGTTACCTTACACCCTAGTCGGGTTAAAGCATCTGCAATGAACTCACCCGCCACTTGATATCCCAATAATTGATCTACCTGAGCTTGTTTCAGTTCAATGGCTTCACGTTTTGGAAGTAAGTCAGTTTTTTCAGCTACAGTAATTGGGCCAAATTCACCGCCCGCTAACTCTTGAATAAGCTGCGAAGCACGGTTCATCGCTATTAACGGCAATTCAAAATCCACACCACGTTCATAACGCTGTGAAGAGTCTGTATGTAAACCAAAACGACGAGCACGACCAGCAATCGCGAGTGGCGCGAAGAACGCACTTTCTAGGAAGATATCGGTAGTGTCATCAGTTACACTTGATGCTAAACCGCCCATAATTCCAGCAATTGCTAAAGCTTTTTGGTCATCAGCAATCACCATAATATCTTCTTGCAACTCAACTTCTTGATCATTCAGAAGTTGTAACTTTTCTTGTTGTGTTGCTTGACGAACATGTACAGTCCCTTCGATTTTAGACAAATCGAATGCATGCATTGGTTGACCCAATTCCATTAAGACGTAGTTGGTCACATCAACCAAAATACTATGAGTACGAATTCCTGAACGCGATAACGCCTGTTGCATCCATTCGGGAGTAGCAGCTTTTACATTAACGTTTTTAACTACACGCCCTAAATAACGCGGAGCGCCTTCAGTACTGATCACTACTTTTTTCTCATCAGCAATGGTGGCAGCAACCGTATTAATTACAGGCTCAATCATTTCTAGTTTATTAATAACTGAGATTTCACGGGCAATACCACGAATACTAAAACAGTCACCACGGTTTGGCGTAATACTGATATCAATGACATTGTCGTCAAGTTTAAGGTATTCGCGGATATTTACCCCTACTGGAGCATCAGCTGGCAGTTCGAGTAAACCATCGATTTTATCTTCAAGATCTATCTCAGAAGCACCACAAAGCATGCCTTGTGACTCAACTCCACGAAGCTTACCTTTTTTGATTTTAAAATCGCCAGGCAATACAGCCCCAATGGTTGCAACTGGAGCTTTCATTCCAACGCGAACGTTAGGTGCGCCACATACAATTTGCAGAGGCTCACCTGAACCAATATTAATAGTTGTTACACGCAGACGGTCTGCATCGGGATGCTGCTCAACAGTTAACACTTCACCGATTACTACACCAGTAAATGGTTTAGCCACAGGTGCTAATTCATCAACTTCAAGACCAAGCATCGTCAACTGATCAGACAATGTATCACTATCAATTGCTGGGTTAACCCATGTACGTAGCCAATTTTCGCTAATCTTCATCTTTATAAACCTTTTTTAATCCTGAAAAACTGTTAGGCAAATTGGCGTAAGAAACGCACATCATTCTGATAGAACATACGCAAGTCATTAATGCCATAACGCAACATTGCAAAACGCTCTACCCCTAAACCAAAAGCAAAGCCTTTGTATTTATCAGGATCAATGCCAGCAGCACGTAATACATTTGGATGTACCATGCCACAGCCTAAAACTTCTAACCAACGGCCACGTTCATCCATAATATCTACTTCCGCACTTGGTTCAGTAAACGGGAAATATGATGGACGGAAACGTACCTTTAAATCTTTTTCAAAGAATTCATTCAGCAGGTTAATTAATAAACCTTTTAATTCAGCAAAGCTGGTGTTCTCGGCAACGTACAAGCCTTCGATTTGATGGAACATCGGCGAATGCGTTTGGTCTGAGTCACAACGATAAACACGCCCAGGACATACAATACGAATTGGTGGCTCACTTGTTTCCATTGTACGAATCTGTACACCAGACGTATGTGTACGCAGTAAATGAGTGGCATCAAAATAGAAAGTATCGTGCATAGCACGCGCTGGATGGTGACCAGGAATATTTAATGCTTCAAAATTATGATAGTCATCTTCAACTTCTGGACCAGTCGCAACTGTAAAACCAGCTTTAGTGAAGAACTGACAAATTCTTTCTTGTACTTGAGTAACAGGATGGACTGTACCAACACGCTGACCGCGGCCCGGCAAAGTAATATCAATCGTTTCACTTGCTAGCTTTTGCTCAAGTGCTGCCTGCTGTAATGCTGCTTGACGTTCTGTTAAAGCAGTATTAATTGTTTCTCGAACAGCATGAATCGCAGCACCTTGTACTTTGCGTTCTTCAGGGTCCATTTTCCCTAATGCTTTCGATTGTTCTGCAAGCTGGCTTTTTTTCCCTGTAAATTGCACACGTACCTGATCAAGTGCAACAAGGTCTTGAGCTGCTGCAATGGCAGCAAGCGCTTCTGTGGTCAGGGCTTCCAGTGACATATTAACTCTCAAAGCAACAAATTAAAAAAATATAATAAAACACTGCATTCTAACAGTTTTTCATCGAATTGATGAAGTTTATCCATCATGAAAAATGTATTAGGCAACAAAAAGATAAAACGTATAAGATAATAGCATCGTCAATGAGATCAACTATTATGGCGCTCAATCAAATTTGGAAACAACAACTTACGCTTGTAACGTATGGTAATGAATACCTCCGCCAGAATTTAAGCTTTAACCAATGGCGACAACATCATATTTTTGATCACCATAGTTTTCAGTTTCGTGACTTAGCTTCTCAGCATTTACTTGCCCAACACTTTCAAGTTTGGTTGGAAGCTTTAAAAAAACAAGGCACAACTCAGCTTAGCTTACATTTATCAAGCCTTCTAAATGAAGAGCAAAATCCAAACAGCAATGTTGAGCTTTTACCTTATACTCATTTTATTGTGAGCCATGAAAATAATAAGAAATTTGCCTGGATTTTCGGCCATGAACTTGCTGAATGGTATAACAATGACAATGAGTTTGAAGCCCCTCCTTCACAAACCTGCGAACTTCGTTTAGAAACTTTCTGGCGTTTTGAACTAACTGAAAAATTATCAAAAAAAATTGAAGCAGATTTAAAAAATCCGCCATGGCAAGAAATAGCGGACTTTATGGATAGTGAATTATTTCGTAGTAAATATGCAGCAGGTTTTGAAGAACCAGAGTTTCAAAAAGCTTATTTTGATGGTACAAACATTACGAGCCAAGAACCAAAACTTGCTTTAATTCCAGAGAATTATCCTGCAGATTATGCTCACCAGCTTTTATCTCGTACTCAAGCATTAACCAACTATTTAGAACAAAAGAAGCGACTTGCAAATGATCCTTTAGGAGAAGAGCTAGACCAAGAACAACTGATTAATTTAAGAAATTTCACGCAAAAAACTGATGATTTGTTTGCCAAGCTTATTGTTAAGACTGCTAATCACTACCAAACAGCTCAAATAATTCCAGTCGTTAAGGCTTCTCCGTTCGAGCAATCAAATGAAAGTCCACAACATTTGAAATCTCACCACCATAAAGGCACTGGTTCAGGCGTTATTAAGCTGATTGTTTTAACGATTATTATTTGTGCCTTGGCCTATTATTTTGGCCTTTAATCAAGATTACAGTTCCCATTGATAAAATAATTCTGTTATTTCGAGGCCGAACTCAGGTAGTTCGGTTTCGCCAATTACTTTGGCTCCCATTTTTTCATAGAAGAAACGGCTTGGATTTTTATTAAAAACTTCTAAACGAATAAAAGCGTAGCCTTGATTTAATGCACATTGATAGAACTTTTGAAATAACTCGCGACCTATACCTTGCCTTTGAATTTCTTCCAAAAGATAAAAGGCAAGAATTTCAGCAATATTATTCTCAGGGCTCAGATAACCATCGAGAAAGCCTTTTACCATTCCATTTTCAGTATAGATAAATAACTTATGATCAGGGCTTTTGGCTATTTCTTTCCATAATAGCTCCTTATCTAGTACTTTAAGCTCATCCAATATTTCTTGCTTAAGCATACCTTTATAAGTTTCTTTCCAGCACTGTACATGCACTTCTGCAATAGATAATGCATCCTTAAAGGTGGCTATACGAATTTCTCGTTCATTTAATGATTTCAATTCGTTCCCCGCACATCACTACTTTTTAAAGTTAAGTATAAATTTTTTAAAACAAATTTATTGAGCTAAAAGCTGCTCTCGAACACGCATTAAAGCAAAGCCCAACAAATTTAAACCTTGCCATTGAGATGGGTCTTGAATATGTAAATGATCTTGCGCCATACCAATCCCCCAAATTTTATCTACTGGAGATGCTTCAACTAAAATATGGTCTTTCGTTGCCAATAAGAAATTTTTCAATTCAGGATGCTGAGAGAATTTAGCAAAGTTTGCCTGTACCACGATATCAAAACGTTTTTCTTGCCATATCTTTTCATCATAATTGCTCACTTTACGACCTAGTTGTTTTGCTTCATTTGGATGTTTAACTTGCAAGATCTGTGCAAAGATTTCTTCACCATTAAATAATTTTGCTTTTTGCGCCATCATATAGTGCTCAGCAGTAAAGTATTCAACACCCTCATCTTTAAATTGCGCTGGATACCACTGACTAAAACAACTCTTATCAATAAGATCAGCTTGCTTAGGAGTATGCCCCCAAAAATATAAATATTTAAACTGATCACCTTTTTGCACTTTTTGAATTAAGTCATCTAAAAATTTTTCATCTTTCATAATTTATCTCTGGTTATTATCTTTTTTAAAACAGAACCGCTAAAAATAAAAAAGACCGCTAAAAAGCGGCCTTTTTTTTGAATCTCTAAGCTTATGCAGCTAATGCGCCTTTAGCTTTTTCAGCTAAAGCAGCAAATGCTACTGCATCATGCATAGCGATGTCAGCTAATACGCGACGGTCGATGATCACTTGAGCTTTTTTCAAGCCATCGATCATACGGCTGTAAGACAAACCGTTTTGACGAGCACCAGCATTGATACGCGCAATCCATAGAGCACGGAATTGACGTTTCTTTTGACGGCGGTCACGATAAGCGTATTGACCAGCTTTGATTACCGCTTGGAACGCTACGCGGTAAACGCGTGAACGAGCACCATAGTAACCTTTAGCGCGAGCAAGAATTTTTTTGTGACGACGATGAGCCACTACACCACGTTTTACACGAGCCATTTATAATCTCCTTAGATGTATGGGCACATACGACGAACTGAGTTCACGTCAGAAACATGAACCATTACACAGCCGCGTAATTGACGGATACGTTTAGCAGATTTTTTGGTCAAAATGTGGCGCTTAAATGCTTGTTTGCGCTTAAAACCGTGTGCAGTCGCCTTGAAGCGTTTAGCAGCACCGCGGCGAGTTTTCATCTTAGGCATAACAACCTCTTTTGAACACCTGTTCGGAACGTTTGCACCATTGCAAAAACGACCTGCAGGTAAGGGAGCCGATATTCTAAAGCATCCCAACTTAAAACAAAAGTAAAATGCTCATTTTTTGATATTAAATTGTCTATTTTATATAAACGTTATTTTCTATAATCAATTATCAAATTACGAGAAAATCCATAAAATCATCCCCTATAATAAGTACAATCACTTAAATTCAAAAGAATATGAATATACAAAATGATGCTTTCGCTGCATTACGGTATCGAGATTTCTCTATCGTTACGATCAATCAATTTTGCTTAACGCTCGCAATTTTGATTCAAGAAATTATTGTTGCCTACTCATTATATCAAATCACCAAAGATCCACTGACCTTAGGTTTAATCGGACTTGCAGAAGCAATTCCATTTATTGCCCTTTCTCTTTGGGGAGGTTATTTCGCAGATAGGTTTAATAAACAGCTTATTATGAAAATCTGTTTATTTTTCTCGGTTCCTCTGCCCTTGGTTTTATGGTTACTTTTCCACTTACATGGTTTAGGACATATAAGTGTTAATTTCCTTTCTTGGGGTATTTATGCAGTCATTTTTGGCTTAGGAACAATCCGTGGTTTCTACAATCCCTCTGCAACATCATTAAAACCATTTTTAATTCCACGCGAACTCTATGCAAATGGTGCAACATGGACAACGATAGGCTGGCAAAGTGGTGTAATTATCGGCCCAATGCTTGGTGGTTTTATGCTTGCTTATTTAGGACGGGAAACTAGCCTATTTAGTGTCGCTGCTTTACTCGCTATTTGCTTTATTTTAATTAACTTACTGCATAAACGTAGTTTCCCTAAAATTGAAACTGACAATATTTTAGAAAGTCTAGGAGACGGTTTCCGCTTTATCTGGAAAACCAAAATTGTTCTTTGGGCAATTTCTCTTGATTTAGCCTCTGTTTTATTTGGGGGTGTCATCGCGTTATTACCCATTTTTGCAGAAGATATATTAAAAGTTGGTCCTGAAGGGCTTGGATATTTACGAGCAGCTCCATCTATTGGCGCACTCATTACCATGATTGCCTTAACCCGCTTTCCGCCAACTCAACATGCATGGCGTAACATGTTACTTGCTGTAGCAGGTTTTGGAATATTCACAATCCTATTCGCCTTCTCGAATAATATGTGGTTATCTCTCTTTGCTCTTGCTATGACAGGTGCATGTGACAGTATTTCTGTTGTTGTAAGACAAACCATTTTGCAAATTTTCCCACCAGAAAATATGCGGGGACGCGTTGCTGCTGTAAACGGCATGTTTGTCTCTTCGAGTAATGAACTCGGTGCCTTTGAATCTGGTTTAGCGGCTAAATATTTGGGAACTATTACAGCGACTATTTTTGGTGGGTGTATGACGCTTGTTGTTGTGACTTTCTGTTGGCTCAAAACGAATGATCTATTTAAAGTAGACATTACCAAAAGCTCAGAAGACTAAATACATATTTATAATTCAAGCATCTTCGGATGCTTTTTTTATTTTAAATAAAACCCATTACCACCCAGTAAATAAACAAATAACGCCCTGCTTTGGCAATAATGACTATACCAAGGAAGCGCCAAAAATTTTCTTTGAATAACCCAGCAACCAAAGTAATGGGATCGCCAATAATAGGCGTCCAACTCAAAAGTAAGGAGTAAAATCCATATTTATGGTAAAAGCTCTGCGCTTGTTGTAAACGCTTTTCAGAAACTGGAAACCACTTACGATGTTTAAATTGTTCTATCTTTAGGCCTAGCCACCAATTAACGCAAGAACCCAATACATTACCCAAAGTAGCTATGCCAATTAAAAGCAAAGCTGAATATTGCCCCTTTAATAATAAGGTTACCAATACCGCTTCAGACTGTAGAGGTAGTAATGTCGCAGCGCCAAAAGCACTAATAAAAAGCAAAAAGTAACTCAGCATAATCAATCACACCAAACGACTTTTTGCTTTAAGTATTCACTAAATCCAAGCAAGAAATTAGGCCACTTTAATCGATAGTGCTTTCTGAACTGCTGGGCGTGCTGTTAAACGCACAATATATTCTTGTACGTATGGATAGTCTTCAATCTGAATACCTTGCCATTCATAACGTAAAATCCAAGGTAAAATTGCCATGTCAGCAATAGAGTATTCACCAGCGACAAACTTCTGACCAATGAGTTGTTTGTTAAGCACACCATACAAACGTTTAGTCTCATTTACATAGCGCTCTATAGCATAGGGGATTTTTTCAGGGGCGAATTTATTAAAATGATGATTTTGCCCAAGCATAGGACCTAAACCGCCCATTTGCCACATGAGCCATTGCTCAACCTCAACTCGCTCTTGCTCATCAGTTGGGTAAAATAATCCAGTTTTTCTACCTAAATATTGCAAGATAGCGCCTGATTCAAATATAGAAATTGGCTCACCACGGGGTCCATCTTGATCAACAATCGCAGGAATTTTATTATTTGGGGAAATTCTCAGGAAATCTGGTTGAAATTGATCATTTTCTAAAATATTGATTGGATAAAGAGTGTAATCCAGTCCCATTTCTTCTAAGGCAATTGTGATTTTATGTCCATTGGGAGTTCCCCAATAATATAGATCAATCATTCTATTTTCCTATTCATCGTTATCATGACTGCGTCTTGGTTTATATCATGTTTTAAGAAAGACTATGAGATTTCCAACACCAAAAAACACATAAAATTCGAGAATTGAATTTCATAGAAAAATATATTAATTGTCTTAAATGAAACTGAATAGAGAAAAATTAAATCATCTTTTTTATTTATATTTAGTTATAAAAAAGCACTGCTTTTGCAGTGCTTTTTTTGAGTATTACTTTTTCTTTTTCGGTCCAAGTAACATACCCATTTGACGGCCTTCCATTTTTGGTGCTTGTTCCACAACCCCAAACTCAGCTACATCTACTTCAATTTTTTGCAATTGAGCTAAGCCAAGCTGTTGGTGAGCCATTTCACGACCACGGAAACGTAAAGTAATCTTTACTTTGTTTCCTTCTTCAAGGAATTTCAAAATAGCACGAAGCTTAACTTGATAATCACCAACATCAGTTGCAGGGCGCAGTTTGATTTCCTTCACTTGCACTTGATGCTGTTTTTTCTTCGCATCTTTTTGCTTCTGCTTCAGGTCAAACAAGTGCTTGTTGTAATCCATAATTTTACAAACAGGCGGCTCGGCGTTTGCAACGATCTCAACAAGATCAAGTTCAACCTCTTCAGCAGCACGCAGTGCTTCACTTAATGAAACAATTCCTTTTTGCTCACCTTCAGCACCGACGAGGCGTACTTCTTTTGCACGGATCTCATCATTAATGGCTGGACGGTTGCTTTTTGCACCTTGTTGTTGGTTACGGTCAGGCTGTTTAATCTTTCTTACTCCACAATATACCGGCCACGTTCGGCGACGGCAGACTTCACTAAGTCAATGAATGCATCTACTGACATAGTACCTAAATTTTTTCCTGAGCGGGTACGTACATTCACTGTACCTTCTTCAACTTCTCGATCACCAAGAACTAACAAGTAAGGAATACGCTCTAGAGTACGCTCACGAATCTTAAATCCGATTTTTTCATTTCTCAAGTCAGAAATGGCACGAAGACCATTTTCTTTGAGTTTTGCTACGACGTTCTCACAAGCTTCAGCTTGAGAGTCCGTGATATTCATGACACATGCTTGTAACGGTGACAACCAAGGTGGCATGAAACCAGCGTAGTGTTCAATTAGTATACCAATAAAACGCTCAAAACTGCCAAGAATTGCACGATGCAACATAACAGGCTGATCACGATCATTGTCTTCAGTCACATAAGACGCATCTAAACGTTCTGGTAAGTTGAAGTCACACTGAATAGTACCACATTGCCATACACGTCCGAGACAGTCTTTCAATGAGAATTCAATTTTTGGACCGTAGAATGCGCCTTCACCTGGTTGTAATTCCCATTCTAACCCTGCAGCATCTAAAGCATCTGCTAAAGATTTCTCAGCCATATCCCAAAGTGCATCCTCACCCACACGTTTTTCTGGACGTGTAGAAAGTTTCATTTGCACTTCTTCAAAGCCAAAATCTTTATAAACATCAAGCGTCAGTTTAATAAAATCTGCAACTTCTTGACCGATTTGTTCTTTAGTACAGAAGATATGTGCGTCATCTTGTGTAAAGCCACGTACACGCATAATGCCGTGTAAAGAACCAGATGGTTCATTACGGTGACAAGAACCGAACTCTGCTAAACGAATTGGCAAATCACGGTAAGACTTCAAACCTTGGTTGAAAACTTGCACGTGACATGGGCAGTTCATTGGTTTAACCGCATAATTACGACTTTCAGAATGAGTCGTAAACATGTTGTCTGCGTAGTTCGCTGCATGGCCTGATTTTTCCCAAAGCGTAAAGTCTACGATTTGTGGCGTTTTAATCTCAAGGTAACCATTATCTTGCTGAACTTTACGCATGTATTGTTCAAGAACTTGGTAAATCGTCCAACCGTTTGGATGCCAGAACACCATACCCGGTGCTTCTTCTTGCATATGGAACAAGTCTAGAGCTTTACCAATTTTACGGTGGTCGCGCTTTTCAGCTTCTTCAATACGTTTGATGTATGCAGCAAGCTGTTTCTTATCAGCCCATGCAGTACCATAAATACGTTGAAGCTGTTCGTTCTTCGCATCACCACGCCAATAAGCGCCAGAGATTTTTGTCAGCTTAAACGATTTTAAAAATTTAGTGTTCGGTACGTGTGGACCACGACACATATCTAAATAATCTTGATGGTAGTACAAGCCCATTTGTGTTTCTTCAGGCATGTCTGCAATCAAGCGTAATTTGTATTCTTCGCCACGTGCAGTAAATTCAGCAATTACTTCATCACGTGGTGTCATTTTTTTAACAACATCGTAATCTTGATCGATGAGCTTTTTCATGCGCTCTTCGACAGCAGCCATATCGTCTAAAGTAAAAGGACGTGGCATCCAGATGTCGTAGTAAAAACCTTCTTCAATGACTGGACCAATCACCATCTTGGCTTCAGGGAAAAGCTGTTTAACAGCATGTCCGACAAGGTGTGCACAAGAATGGCGAATAATTTCAAGACCTTCTTCATCTTTTGGAGTGATAATTTGTAAGGTCGAATCTTCGGTAATTAAGTCACATGCATCAACTAAGCGATCATTCACACGTCCAGCAACAGTATTTTTTGCTAGACCAGGCCCGATACTTTGGGCAACTTCCATAACAGATACAGCGTGATCAAAATTCTTTTGATCGCCATTTGGCAATGTGATAATTGGCATAAAAAAATCCTTAAGGAGTGATGCCCTATACGAAGGAGCATTTCACCGCGAGATTATGATCGAGGCGAACCTCAAAATATAAAAACGGTGTAAATCAAAATTAAAAAACCTGAAAGATTTTACACTTGTTCAAGCAAAGTGAAAACCTTTGAGCCCATAAAATCATAAATACATTTTGCTTATCAGGTAAACAGCATTAAATGACTTAAAAACATATTGAGATGATTTTTTAAACATGTTCAACACAAGTGGTTTAAGATGAAGAAAATAGCATTTCTGCTCATTTTCTGACTGGAGGGTATTTCCCTTTAAGACTAAAGCATAGATGCTTTGATGAGTATTAAGTCATATTTTCAAAGAATGAATTAAAAATAGAACACGGAGTTGTTTCACATGGCTAGTGCTTATGATGAATTACCACGCACACCCGCAAACTTTGTTGCATTATCACCTCTACGCTACTTAGAGCGTGCAGCTTATATTTATCCAAATCAAGCTTCGATTATTCATGGTAAACGCCAAATTTCATGGAAAGAAACTTACCAACGTTGTTGCCAGTTTGCTTCTCAGCTCAAACAACTCGGAATTGGTAAAAATGATACAGTATCAGTTTTATTGCCGAATGTGCCAGCCATGATAGAAGCACATTTTGCAGTACCGATGACCGGAGCAGTGCTCAATACGCTCAATACACGCTTAGATGCAAAAACAATAGCTTTCATGTTAGAACATGCTGAAAGTAAAGTGCTTTTGGTTGACCCTGAATTTGTTAATTTAGCAAGAGAAGCACTTTCTCTTATTCCTGACCAACACATTATTGTGATTGATGTAGCTGATGATGAATATGAGGGCGAGAATCAGTTTATTGGCTCTTTTGAATATGAAGAATGGATAGCTCAAGGCGACATTAATTTTGTATGGCATTTACCAGATGATGAGTGGGATGCAATTAGCTTAAGCTACACTTCAGGCACAACAGGTAATCCTAAAGGCGTTGTTTATCATCATCGAGGCGCTTATTTAAACGCTGCAAGTAACATATTGGCCTGCGGAATGAAACCTCGCGCTGTGTACTTATGGACATTGCCTCTCTTTCATTGTAACGGTTGGTGTTTTGCATGGAGTATCGCAGCCAGCGGTGGAACCAATATTTGTTTGCGCAAGGTCGACCCAGAATTAGTCATGCAACTCATTGCAAAACATAAAGTTGATTATTTCTGTGGTGCCCCTATTGTTCTTTCAATGATTATTAACTTACCTAAAGAAAAACAAACTGACTTTGATCACCATGTTGAAGTAATGGTTGCCGGCGCCGCTCCTCCAGTTGCTATTATTGAAGGTATGCGCAATATGGGGATTAACGTAAACCATGTGTATGGTTTAACTGAAACTTACGGGCCTTCTGCCTTATGTGCTTCGCAATCGGGATGGAATGAGCTTTCAATTGCCGAACAAGCTCAGCTTCATTCTCGTCAAGGCGTACCCTATCCATTACAAGACAGTATGCGTGTATTAGACCCAGAAACTATGCAACCTGTACCGAACGACGGACAAACCATGGGAGAAATCATGTTCCGTGGCAATATTGTCATGAAAGGATATTTAAAGAATCGCCAAGCAACCCAAGAAGCTTTTGCTGGTGGATGGTTTCATACGGGAGACTTAGCAGTTTGCCATCCCGATGGTTATGCAAAAATTACTGATCGTTCGAAAGACATTATTATTTCTGGTGGAGAAAATATTTCATCTTTAGAAGTAGAGGATGTTTTGTATAAACACCCTGCTGTCTTAACCGCTGCGGTGGTTGCTAAACCCGATGCCCGTTGGCAAGAAGTACCATGTGCATTTATTGAATTAAAGATGGGTGCAACAGCAACACCTGAAGAAATTATTGCACATTGCCAAAAAGAGTTAGCACGCTTTAAAGTTCCTAAAGATGTGATTATTACTGAAATTCCAAAAACATCGACCGGCAAATTACAGAAGTTTATTCTGCGTGAATGGGCAAAAGAACGCGCTGAGAATATATAAATAAAAAAAGCGACGCCTTAAGCGTCGCTTTTTTTTATTTAACTGCATTTAGCCTTGATCAGACAATAATGCAATTTGCTGTACATAGTTAACAAATTTAACTTTTGATGCCTCGATATCTGCTTCACTCGCCTGTTGAGTTTTATCGCGGTTGATTCTCAGCACATGCTGACGCAAGGTGTGACGTTCCGATGCATTATAAATTTTACTAAATTCAGTAATTGCAGGATCACCCTGTTCAATCATGCGGTCAACCCAACGCATTAATTGAGCCTGTCTTTTTGCGCCTTGCTGTGGGGTTAAATAAGACAAAATAACGGTCTCATCTTCATTGCGCAATAACTTACCAATACGTTGAAATTGGCGACGACGTGCTTCAAAAGAACTAATGTTCTGCACTTCCATTAAAGCATCAATTAAACGCTCATCAACTGGAAGTTTCTGAATTTGTTTAATAGAAAGTTGTGCGAGTTGCTCACCTAAAGCAGCCATGCGTTGCACTGCTTTTTTCTGTTCGGTTTTGCTTGCACGTCCTTCTAAAGAACCGAAATCTTCTTCAGTATAACGTTGGGAACCACGTGCCACGATTAATCTGCCTCATAAAATTTTGCTGCGAATAACGCCAGTACTTCATTTAATGCCTGTTCTTCGTCGGTACCATCAATGACCAATCGCAAAGTGGTCCCTTTACCTGCACCTAACATCAGCAAAGACATAATATTTTTTGCATCTACCAAATGATCGCCTTTTCCAATCTGGATCGACGAACGAAACTTTGTAGTGACCTCTATCAGTTTTCCTGATGCACGAGCATGTAAACCGAGTTTATTAATTACATCAACAGTTGTGTCTATCATGACCAGTGCTTCATTTCTCTGTGTAAGACCTGAACAGACCATTCTGCCTCAAGTGCTTGTTTTAGTCTATCTACGATATAAACCGAACGATGTTGACCTCCAGTGCAACCAATAGAAATCGTCATATAGTGACGATGCCCTTCAGCAAATGCTGGAAGCCATTTTTTTAAGAAGTGAAGAATATCATCAAACATTTCGTTTGCTTGTGGGCTTGCTTCTAAAAATTGTCTTACTGGCTCATCCAAACCAGAAAAACGTCTTAATTCTAAATCCCAATGCGGATTTGGTAAATGCCGTACATCAAAAACATAATCGGCATCTAAAGGAATGCCATGTTTATATCCAAAGGACTGCAATATGACAATAAGCTTATCTGACTGCCCCAATTTAGACAGTAAAATATGCTTTAAATCATGAACGCTTTTATCTGTTGTATCAATATGAACCGTAGCGCGGAACTGAATTGGAAGCAGTAACTGCTTTTCTTCATGAATACATTGCAACAGACTTTTAAAACGGTTGGCTAATGGATGTGGGCGACGCGATGCACTAAAACGCGCAATCAGATCCTGATCTTGCGTAGTAAGGTAAATAACATCAACCGTCCCATGTCTTTGTAATTGCTCAAAAACATGATCAAACTCTTGCATATCTGCCCGAGTACTTCTTACATCCACACCTAAAGCCAATTGCTCTAGGTTATTTTCATGATCTAGCTTTGCCACAATTTCAGGCAGCAATGCCAAAGGCAAATTATCAATACAGTAATAGCCCAAATCTTCTAATACTTGAAGGGCTGAAGATTTTCCTGAACCAGACTGTCCTGTCACGATAAGTATACGCTTCATGGCATGGCTGTCCTTTGATCTCTTTATTGGGGTGTAAAGGCAACTTCTAAATTATCAATCAAACGGGTTGCACCCAGTTTTGCCGCGACAAATAACACAATATCACGATCAAATTGAGTAGCAGGTAACAGATTTGTCTGACGAGCTTCGACATAATCCACAACAAAACCATTATCTGTCAACTGAGTTTTGATATCTTCTACAACTTGTTGCAAATCTTTGCCTTGATGTAACTGCTGTTCAGCCTGCTTCAAACTTTGGTAAATAACAGGAGCCACCTGACGGTGCTCATCGCTTAAATAACCATTTCTTGAGCTAAGAGCCAAGCCATCTGCTGCACGAACAATTGGTACACCAATCACCTCTAAAGGGATATTTAAATCTTGTACAAACTGGCGAATAACTGCTAACTGCTGGTAATCTTTTTGTCCAAAGAAAGCGTAGTTAGGTTGCACAATATTAAAGAGCTTAGTTACCACCAAAGCTACACCATCAAAGTGCCCTGGACGTGAACTACCACATAAAGCATCTGTAATCTGGTTTACACTTATGTTCGTTAAACGCGGTTGTGTACCGTACATTTGCTCAACTGATGGCGCAAAAATAATGTCACAGCCCACATCGGCAAGCAGGCGACTATCTTGCTCTAAAGTACGAGGATAGTTGTCAAAATCTTCACCCGGTCCAAATTGAGTCGGATTTACGAAAATGCTCACAACCACAACATCACATAACTTTTTCGCTTCACGAACAAGGGTGAGATGTCCTTCATGTAGATTTCCCATTGTTGGGACAAAACCAATAATTTTACGTGCAGCTCTAGCAGGATTTAAAGAAGCTGCAAGACCTTGTATGGTGGTTTCTGTTTTCATGAATTACAGCTCAACGTGAAAAGTATGTTCTTTAGCAGGGAATGACTGATCAAGTACCGCAGCATGATAAGCTTTAAACGCATCTAAAATAGCAGTTTCACCTGATTGTTCTTTCATAAAGTTACGTACAAAACGAGCAACTCGACCAAAGGTTAAACCTAACATATCTTGTACAACCAATACTTGGCCATCAGTTGCATTACCTGCACCAATACCAATTACAGGTGTATTTGGGAATAATTCAGCAATTTCTTGTCCCAACTGAGCAGGTACACATTCAAGCAATAACACCGACGCACCCGCCTCAACTACTGCTGTACAATCAGCAATGAGTTGATCTGCCGCTTCACGTGTTCTCGCTTGTAATTTATAGCCACCAAATACATGTACAGATTGAGGTGTTAAGCCTAAATGTACACAAACAGGTACGCCATTACGGGTTAAAACCTGCACGATTTCACTTAACCATGCACCACCTTCGATTTTCACCATTTGAGCGCCAGCCTGCATGACTGTTCTTGAGTTCTGCAAAGCATCATTTAAGGTTGCATAACTCATGAATGGTAAGTCGGTCATAATCAATGCATGCTGATTACCGCGACGAACCGCTGCTGTATGATAAGCCATATCTTCAACGGTTACTGGCAAAGTTGAATCTCGCCCTTGAATTGCCATTCCAAGAGAATCACCAATTAAGATTGTATCAACTTCAGCAAGTTCCATTGCTTTTGCCATGCTTGCATCGTAACAAGTCAGGCAAGAGAACTTGCGTCCTTCGGTTTTAAATTTTCTTAAGTCACTTAGACTAATCATGATGATATCCTCTACAGGAGTTCGCAGAACATAATGAATCGAAAGCTTAAGCCCAAGACTCATCAGCAAGTACAGTCAGTGTCGGCTGCTGTATCAGCTCTAAATCTTTGAGTGGCTGACCATTCAGTTGTAAATCTGCATCTAAATCTAATAAGGGAATTACAACAAAATCTCGTTGTAGAATTCCTATGTGCGGCACAGTTAAGCGCTCATTTTGAATTTTTTCATTGCCATATATAAGCAAATCCAGATCTAAGGTTCGCTCACCCCAACGGCGAAGTCGTACACGACCCGCCTCTTGCTCAAAACGTTGTAAATGATCGAGCAAATCTAAAGGCGCAAGATCTGTATTTAATTCTGCAACTGCATTTAAATAATTTGGCTGGTCTTGAGGCCCCATAGGTGGACTTTGATAAAGTCTAGAAACTTTAACCATTCCTAAGGTTTTAAGCTTGGCAATGACTTCAGATAAAATTTGACGGGAATCGCCTAAATTACTTCCTAAACCAATATAAGTGGTTATTGTCATTGCGTTGGCCCAAAAACAACTTGGCTTAAATCGCGTTGTACCCGCTTACGTTTTAAAATTGGATGATCGCCCGTCACGCCTGCGTCCAAAGCAGTCGCTTTTTCAACAAATCGGCTTACTGCCTGATCTTGTCTAGTACGTTCTTTTTTCCCACGGCGAGTGCGTGGTTCCGGAATATCAACCAAAGGTTCAATTTCCGTCTCAACTTTATTATTTTCAATAGGCTCAGCAGCAGCTTTACGACGGTTTCTAGCTTTCTGACGATTATATTGGCTAATAGCAGCTTCTTTTTCGTCATTTGACATTTCTTGGTAGGATTCCCACCAGCTTCCCATTCCTTGTGTTGTGTCATCACCTGACTTTTCACGGAGTAATAAGAAGTCAAAACCAGCGCGGAAGCGAGCATGCCCTGCCAATGCTTCTATTTGCTGTGGTTTTGGATTGAGCAAACGAGTCTGCATTTCCCAAACTTCACGAATAAAAGTTTCTGCAAAACGAGGAATAACTGTACGTGTTGCTTGGCGTTTTAAGACGTCTAAACCAGCCTGTGCACGCGCTTCGGCTGGCACAATACCTTTAGATAAATAAAATTCACAACGCTCTAAAAACGGCTGCCACAATAAAACTGCATAGAAAAATGCAGGGTTAATTGTTTTACCCACTTGTATACGTTGATCTGTATTCTTTGCTGCTCTTTGAATAAATGGGGTGAGATTAGGCTGAACATCGGCAAAAAGTTGCTTCCAAACACCAAACTCAATCAACATTGGCAGAACACGCGCCAAATGTCCCATTGTGAACAACTTCTGAGATTCATCATATAAACGATGCGGAGAGACATCACGCAATAATTGCGTCATTTCAGCATCAAATATATCGAGAATATTTGAATCAATTTTGAAATTTAACTTGGCTGCAAAGCGTAGAGTTCGCAGCATACGCACAGGGTCTTCTTCAAAACGCTGTGTTGGATCACCCAATAAACGCAAAGTTTTGTTTTTAACATCGTCAATTGCTTTGCAAAAATCGAGCACAATAGCCTTACGCGGTTGGTAATATAAGGTATTGATAGAAAAGTCACGTCGAGCAAAGTCTTGTTCGATGGTACCCCAGTTATTGTCACGTAAAATCATGCCTGAGGCACTCGTAACTGCTTTTTTAGGAGGGGCACGGAATGTTGCAACTTCAATAAGCTCACGCCCTGAATAGACATGTGCCAATTCAAATCGACGGCCAATGATTCGGCAACGTCGGCCAAAAACTTCTTTAATTTGAGCAGGTGTCGCATTGGTGACTGCATCGAAATCTTTAGGATTAAACCCTAGCATTAAATCACGGACACCACCCCCAACAATATAAGCTTCATAGCCAGCTTTAGTCAGGCTATCGATCACATCTAAAATCGAAGAAGGAAGTTGGGCTGTGGACAAACCACATTTTGACGCTCGCAAGGTTTGCAAAAGACGCTGTCTCCTACGTCAGGACGTAAATAACAAGTTGTCGCTAATCATAGCTCTAACGCACACAAAGGGCAATTTGATTCTCTGTAGTTTGCGCATGAAATGACAATTGACAAACACATGATTTATAAACTCAACCGTGTTTTATTCTTTTCAAAAATGGCTGGGCCAATGCCCTTTACGTTTTTAAATTCATCAATATTTTTAAAACCACCATTCTTTTGGCGGTATTCTACAATCGCCTGAGCCTTTTTCTCACCAATCCCTTTTAGCTTTTGAAGCTCATCAACATTGGCTTGATTCAAGTGCACCTGCCCAGACGAATCAGTCATTGTTGAACTTTTTGGGACATTAGAATGAGAGGAGTGCTGGATGCTTAACTTCTGATCATACATCTGCTGTTTAGCTTTCCACTCCTTAAAATTTTGATCGAAAGATTGGGCCTGAATCAGTGTTGATGAAATCAGGCTCCAAAATAAAACAATAAAAATATAATACTTACTCTTCCAAAGATTCATGCTGAGCGGCATGTGTTTTTTCCCCTGATTTTAACTGCTGTTTTGCCTGATCCCACAATTCATCCATTTCAGACAAGGTCATGTCTTCTAATGTTCTTTGCTGTTTTTGCGCTTGATCTTCAATAAAAGCAAAACGGCTTCTAAATTTATGTATTGTTGATAAAAGTGATGTTTCACTTGAAATTGCAAGTTTACGTCCAACATTGACTAATGAAAACAGACAATCTCCAAATTCATCTTGAATTTCATCCATATTTTGATTTTTTAGTGCCTGCTTGAACTCATCCAACTCTTCTTCTAGTTTTGTATAAGCATCTTCTACGGTTTCAAAATCGAACCCAACTTTTGCTACATTTTCTTGAATCTCTTGTGCTTGTAATAGTGCTGGTCCATGCTTTAGTTCATCTAATCGTGATTGCGGCTTGCCTTGTTTTTCTTGTTGTTTAATTTGTTTCCAAAGTTCACTTACTTGTTCTGGCGTTAAGTTATTAAATTGATCTGCCTGAAAAACATGTGGATGACGGCGAATTAACTTTTCGCTTATTGCCTCAACAACATCTTGAAAGTTAAAAGCACCTTGTTCACTAAACATTTGTGATTGAAACACGACTTGTAATAACAAATCACCTAACTCATTTCGAATTTCATTAATATCGTCCTGACGAATGGCAGCCTCAACTTCATATGCTTCTTCAATCGCATACTTGGTAAGAGTCATGGGGGTTTGAGCTTGATCCCATGGACATTTTTCTCGTAACTCTTGCATGATTTTAAGCAACTTATCCATGGTAACCCTCAAGTTCAAAAAGTCGGTCAGTAAAACTAAGATCTTAATTTGTTATGATCAAAATCAAAGCGATTAAATCAGTCGCACTATTGTACTGACAACGAGAAAAAAAGATGAGACACAGTATTCTGATTAGTGGCGCCGCTCAAGGTATTGGGGCAGAAATTGCACGTGTATTTTACCAACAGGGATATAAAGTAGGCATTTATGATATTAATGAGTCGCTTGCTCAAAAACTGGCAAGTGACTTAGGGCCAAATGCATATGCTGGCTATCTAGATGTAAGTGATTACAACCAATGGCAACACATATTAAAAGAGTTTACTGAATGGGCTGACGAACTCAACATCTTGGTAAATAACGCCGGTATTTTATATTCTGGTGCATTTGAAACAACTGATATTAAAGCTCATCAAAGAACAATAAATATTAATGTAAACGGTGTGATCAATGGCTGTCACGCTGCGCTCCCCTATTTAAAGCAAGCATCTTTTGCACGTGTCATCAATCTTTCGTCAGCTTCTGCAATTTATGGGCAAGCTGATTTGATTTCTTATTCAGCCAGTAAATTTGCTGTTCGCGGAATTACTGAAGGTTTAGATGTGGAATGGAAGAAATACGGTATTCGTGTTTTAGATGTGATGCCGCTATTTGTACAAACAGCAATGGTCAACAATATGGATGCTGGCACTATTCAAAATATGGGAATCGACTTAACACCGAATGATATTGCTCAGCAGGTGCTTATGCTTGTAGAGAAAAAGGCTCATTTCTGGACGCCTACTCATACACCTGTTGGCATAAAAACCAAACTGCTTTATCAACTCTCGACTTTAAGCCCTCAGTTTTTAAATCGACTCACTAATATTTATTTATCAAGAAAGTAATCCATAATAAAAAAGGCTGTCATTTGACAGCCTTTTTTATTACTCAATTCAGTTAAACACCTTGGATCATGCGTCGCGCACTAATGATTCCAGGTTGCTGTTCTAAGCGAGCCAACAAACGAGAAAGCTGTGCTAAACCCTTAACCTCAATTAACAATTTCATATTGGCAATACCATCTGCTTCAGAAATTGTATTGACCTGCCGAATATTGATTTGGTCAGAGAAAATTACTTGAGTTAAGTCTTTTAGTAGACCACGACGATCATAAGCTTCAACTACAATTTGAACACTTTGACCACGCGTTGGCTGCATTTCCCAATCGGCTTCAACAGCACGCTCTGGTTCCTGCTTAATCATACGCTGATAATCTGAACAAATGACTTTGTGGATACTGACACCACGGTTCAAAGTAATATATCCAGCGATTGACTCACCATGTACGGGCTGACAGCACTGAGCGATGTGCAACTCTACGTTGTCTAAACCATCAATTAAAATTCCGTGGGCCGATAACGTATGGCTGGCACGCGGATTTAATGCTGGTTTAAGCACTAGTTCAGGTTCATCCTGATCTAGATGCATTTGACGGTTCACCTGATTAATCAAGGCATGTAAGCTAATATCGCCGCTTACCAGACTCACCAAAATGTCATCACCTGTTTTTACATTAAAATGTGATGAATAATCATTTAGGTCGATACTTTTTGGGTGAATCGCAAGACGAGCTAACTCTTTATTGAGAAGTTCACGGCCTACTTCAAGATTTTTACTACGATCTTGCTGTCTAAACCAATGACGCAGCTTGTCACGGGCACGAGAGGTCTTAATATAACCTAAAGAATTTACCAACCAATCTCGGTTTGGATCACGATCTTTTTTAGTTAAAATCTCAACCTGTTCGCCAGTTTTTAAAGTATAGGTTAATGGCACATAACGCTGGTTAACTCGCGCTGCGTAACACTTATTCCCTACTTCTGTATGCACATGATAAGCAAAATCTAAAACTGTCGAGCCACGAGGTAATTCCTTAATATCACCATCACGACTGAAAACGTAAATCTTCTCAAAACCTTCAAAATCTTGTAGTTGATCAAAGCCTTCTGTTTCATCTTCGTTTTGATGTACCGTCGTTTCATTGCGTTCTTGGTAGTGCTCTAGAACGGCACGCAATGAATGCAAACGATGGTTAAAGGAATGGTCGGTATTCTTTGAACCTTCTTTATAGTTAAAGTGCGAACATACGCCTAATTCAGCTTCGTCATGCATCTCATGAGTACGAATTTGTACTTCAAGCGATTTATTTTCGGCAATTACAGCGGTATGCAAAGAGCGATAACCATTTGCTTTCGGGTTGGTAATATAGTCATCAAACTGATGCGGAATATGACGCCAGATTTGATGTACGATACCCAAAGAGTGGTAACACTCAGGGACACTATTGACCAACACACGTAGGGCACGAATATCGTAGAGCTGATCAAAACTCAGGTTTTTGCTTTTCATTTTTCGATAAATCGAATAAATGTGCTTTGCTCGACCTGTAATTTCTGCCTCAATTCCGTAAGACGCCAATTCACTTTTTAAACGGTCAATGACGAACTGAATATAATGTTCACGCTCTAAACGTTTTTCATTCAGTAATGACGCAATTTCTTTATAACGGTCTGGAGCTAAATAGCGAAAAGCTAAATCTTCAAGTTCCCATTTAAGCTGAGCAATACCGAGTCGATGTGCCAATGGCGAATAAATAGTAAGAATTTCACGTGCTACGCGTTCTTGACGTTCACGAGATGAATTTGCCAGCTCTCGTAAAGAATAGGTACGCTCAGCAAGTTTAATTAAAACAACACGAACATCTTCGGTGACCGAAATCAGCATTTTATAAATGCCACTTAAATGTTCTCGTTGATTGTTATTGAAGTGGTCTTCTAACCGCTTATTTTTTTCAATGAGTTCCGAGAGTTTACCCATTGCCAAAGCGCCTTTGACAAGGTTATAGACCTGATCTCCAAATTTCTTTTTTACTTCTTCTATATCAGTAATGTCTTCACGCACACTACGATAGAGCATGGCTGCCGATAGAGTATCTTCATCTACATGGAGATGTGCCAAAATGTCGGCCATTCCAACGCCAGTAGCGAAAGTATTGGACCGATGATTAACCGTTGATTCTAACTCTTTTTGCAGGGTTTCATTCGCAACCTTTTCAAGCTGTTCAAGCTTCGCCCCATCTAATATTTCACGCACCCGATCCAACCATGAGGCTAAACCGATTTGCGTTTCGGCGGCATGCTCTACAGTCGTTTCCTCGGACAACTCAGTTAGTTGTTCAGGTAACTGTTCACGTACTGTGACCATACCATTCTCCTCAATATGTAACTCATGTTTTTAATCGTTTATCTCTTGAATTTTTTCAAATAGTGCAATGGATTCAACATGTTCTGTGTGCGTAAACATGTCCATTACCGCTGCTTTTTTTAACTGGTAGCCATATTGGACCAAAACACCTGCATCCCTTGCCAGTGTAGCTGGATTACATGATACATAAACGATTCTTTTTGCTCCAAAATTTGATACATACTGCATAATTTCATATGCACCAGCACGAGGAGGATCAATCAATAATGCATCAAATCCTTGATTTGCCCAAGAATGATGCGAAAAATCTTTTGTTAAATCTTGTGAAAAGAAGGTTGCCTGCACCAAACTATTGCATTTTGCATTAGCTGTTGCCCGTTGAACCATTTCTTCACTCCCTTCCACACCAACAACCTGCCCACTCTCACCAACACATCGTGCTAACGGGAGCGAGAAATTGCCTAATCCACAAAATAGATCAAGTACTTTTTCACCTGGTTGCAATTGAAGCAATTCACATGCCAATTGAACCATTTGTTCATTTACTGTGGCATTGACCTGAGTAAAATCCAATGGCGAAAAAGCAAAATTTACATTAAACCTCTCTAAGGCATAATGTAAACGTGAAGCGCCTTTTTCATCATCAATACGATGAATACTTTCAGGACCCTTAGGTTGCAAATACAACTGCCACCCTTTGTCTAACGCAAATTGCTTTAATTGGTTGACATCAGAATTGTTTAATTTTTCTACATGACGAACCAATAAAGAAATTTCATGATCACCTTTTGCTAATTCTACATGACCAATGTGTGCTTTGCCTTTTAGACTTTGGAGTAAAAGACGCAATTCAGGCAAGCTATTTGATAGTTTTTCATCCAAAACACTACAGCTATGGATAGAAGTTAAGCGATTACTATGATGTTCACGAAACCCCATAATTAAGCGATCTGGCTTCGGCAAATAACGCACACCAATTCGTGCACGACGACGATAATCACTCTGTAAAGATCGAATCGGCTCTAGCCACTGTTCAGGTTGAATACCTGCAAAATGCTGTAAATGTGATTGGAGCACACTTTGCTTTAAACGGATTTGTTCATCAGGATGGATATGCTGCATGCTACAGCCACCGCAAATACCATAATGAGGACAAATTGCATCTATACGATGAGTTGAAGGTTCTCCTAACAACTGCACCATCTCAGCTTCTTCAAGACGCTTCGCTTGATGGGTAATCTTGGCCTTTACAGTTTCTCCAGGCAATGCATAACGAATAAAAACTTTCTTGCCATGCTTATCTGCGGGATGATCAGGATGAGAACCATAATGCGCAATTCCCCGCCCCTCATGAGAAAGTGTTTCAACCTGAAAAATATATTCAGGTTGTTGGGGCTTGCGAGATTTGGCTTGTTGTTTCAAAGGATGAACCTAAAAATCTAAAGGATTAAAATAATGGGAGGTAAATTCAGTATGTTTCGAAGTACGTTTCCATACCTCAAGAAAATCTGCTTGCTGAGGAATATTTTTCAAATAATCAATACTAGAGTTTACCCAATCATTATGCTCATCTACAGTTAATTGCCCTTTTAATAACAACCAACGTACATAGACGAACCATGTATTAAGTACATCTCCTTCACAATAGCTGGTCAGTTTTAACCACTGCTGCGTACGGACATATTCCGGCACATGATAACCCGACTCACCGCGCTTACCCGGCAAACCTAAAATGCAGGCAATATCATCAAGCTTTTGAAAATTACGCCCGTTAAACATTGCCATCACATCCATTAAATCAATGTGGCGATGGTGATAACGGTTTTGGTAATTATTAAAACGCTTTTGGCTATCAATCTCACCTTGATCAAACAAGCCCGGTGCAGAAAGCCCATGATACATCGCGCGGAATAGAATGACGGGTAAATCAAATTGCGAGCCGTTCCAACTCACTAAAGTCGGATGACGTTTATCAAAAATTGACAAGAATTTCTGTAAAATCTCAGCTTCAGAATATTGTTCCCGACTAAAAGAAAACAATCTAAAACCCGACTCATCAATCCAAAGACCAGAAATACAAACAATTTCATGCAAAGGTAAGCGCTGAAAATCCATGCCTGATTCTTGACGGCGCAGTTTAGTCAACGCTTGCTCTACATCAGCCTCTGGCAAATCAAGATGATATAAATGCGCTCCCGCTTTTAAATCAGTTAAAGTTTCAATATCAAAAACTAAGGTTGGGAAACGCATTATTTCTCTCAATTATGAGTTATCGTCCTGTACTGAAAACAATCCTGTAGACAAGTAGCGATCGCCACGGTCACAGATAATGCAAACAATAACAGCATCTGGATTTTCTTCTGCAATTTTGATGGATGCCCATACTGCACCACCTGAAGATGTACCCGCACTGATGCCTTCCATACGTGCTAATTTACGCATGGTTTTTTCAGCATCAATTTGTGGAATATCAATAGTACGATCCACACGGCTACTATCAAAAATAGTAGGTAAATATTCTTTTGGCCAACGGCGAATACCCGCAATACTTGATCCATCTGCTGGTTGTAAACCAACAATCTGAATATCTGGGTTTTGTTCTTTTAAATATTTAGAAACACCCATGATGGTACCAGTTGTACCCATTGAGCTTACAAAATGGGTAATTTTCCCACCTGTTTGTTTCCAAATTTCAGGACCAGTCGTTAAGTAATGAGCTTCAACATTGTCGGGATTACCAAACTGATTTAAAACGTGACCTTTACCTTCTTTTTCCATTTGCAAGGCTAAATCACGTGCACCTTCCATCCCTTGCTGTGGTGTTACTTCAATCAGCTCTGCACCATAAGCCAGCATCGCATCTTTACGCTCCTGACTCATATTGTTCGGCATAATAAGTTTCATTTTATAGCCGCGCATTGCAGCAACCATTGCCAAAGCAATACCCGTGTTCCCACTGGTTGCCTCAATCAAAGTGTCACCTGGCTTAATTTGACCACGTTTTTCTGCCTGCATAATCATGTTATATGCAGGACGGTCTTTTACAGAACCTGCCGGATTATTACCTTCCAACTTTGCTAAAACTGTCGCTTGCGTATGAGAAGCTAATCGCTGCAAACGAACTAGAGGTGTCTTACCTACATAGTGATCTAACAAAAATTCGTCGGCTAAAAAGTCAGGTTGTGTATTACTCATGATCAACACCTATATCGAGGTGGGCCTATTGTATGAAAAAATGCTCGGTACTGCACCCATTTCAATATGCTTTTTCATGAAAGCGATTAAAGCTCGGTCATTTATAAAATGCCGTCTGTTTTAAAATAAAGCGTGATAAGATGCCGTACAGAGAGATAAATCTGATGTAGCCATGTCTAATTTCAATAAAACCATATCGAAACGCTTACGTCTGAATCATGCATATGGGCAATTGATTGCTCTAATTTTTGTGCCGATTATGATTTTAACAGGGGTCGGTGCTTTTCTGGTTTTAACTGAAACGTCACATTCGGTAAAACAACAACAGCTACATCACGCCTCAGCAATTTTAGCTCGCTACAATCAAATTGCGAAAGATCTATATACGCTGGTCGAACTACAGCCAGATGAATACGATCATGCCCAGCACATCATGCAAAGCATGTTTAGCGAAAAAAATCTGAAACGCGCAGTACTCATCGATAACAACGGACAGACTTATTTAAGTATTGGTTATCGTGATAATCGTTATTGGCCTAGCTTTCCAAGTAGTAATAATTTTTTTGGTCCAATCTCTTATAACCACAACAATATTTATGGACTACAGATTAGTAATAAAGCTGGAAAAGCACCAGTCTGGTTAGTGATTGAAATGGATAACCAGCCTCTAGAATTGGCACGTTATCGCATTATGATTGCTCTCGTCATTACGGGATTAATGACCTTACTGTTACTTTTACTTTGCTTGAATTTTTATTCTCGTCGCTGGATTGCGCCGATGTATGAAATTCGCATGCAGTTACAACGTCTAAATGCAGATACTTTAGACCAACACCTAGTCATTAATAGTACTGGCGAGCTACGCTTACTACAGCGAGACATCGCAAACGTTGTTAAGCGATTGCACTTTAGCTTTTTAGAATTAAAAGAACACACTGAACAAACAGAAGAAGACTTACGCAGAACATTAGATACCTTAGAAGTCCAAAACATTACCTATCGTCAAGCACGTGACCAAGCGATTTCATCAAATCAGGCAAAGTCAGTTTTCCTTGCGAATATTAGTCATGAGCTTCGAACGCCTCTCAACAGTATTGATGGTTTTATTCATTTATTGCTTCGTCAACAAAATTTAAATAACGAACAAAATCTTTATTTACAAACCATTCGCAAGTCATCTGCCCATTTATTGGCATTAATTAACGATGTATTAGATTTCTCAAAAATTGATGCGGGTAAGTTAGAGCTTGAAACAGCGCCATTCGACTTAGAAGAAGCCATTTTTGATGTCATGGATATGCTGTCTCCATTGGCTGCTCAAAAACATATCGCTATGGCTTTTTACTATGCGGACAACATTCCACAACAAGTCATTGGTGATGCTTTACGCTTCAAGCAAATTCTGACCAACTTGATTTCTAATGCAATCAAGTTCACTCCAGATGGTGAGATTATTGTTCGTGTTCGTATGGAACATGATGATATTGGGCAATGTCTGCTTCATTTTAGTGTTCAAGACAGTGGTATTGGCTTAAGTGGTACAGACCGTAAAAAGTTATTTGAATCATTCTCGCAAGGCGATGCATCAGTTACACGTCAATTTGGCGGTACAGGTTTAGGTCTTGCTATCTCTAAACAGCTTGTTCATCTGATGCATGGTCAAATTGGCTTTGAGGATAATCAGGAACGTGCGCCAACAGAAAAAGGTTCTACGTTCTGGTTTACCGCACAATTTGTGGTAGATGAAGATTACGAAATCGAACACCCGCATTTTGAGCATTTACAAGTCGTGTCTTATCTTGCTCATCCTGCTACAGCAAGTGTTTTACGTTATTACCTTGAAAACTATCATGTTCCTCATATCGAGACACAATCGATTCTGGACTTGTTTAGCCGTTTAAAACATCTTGATCAGAAAGATAATACATGGCTTATCGTTGACCATAGCGGTGATACAGAAGCGTTATTAAAAGAAATCCGTAGCCGTTATCAAGGCAATTTAGCCGTCTATGGTTATCAAATGACGCTTGAGCCAAACATGCTCAGTGAATATCGCGCTCGTCCTCTATATCAACCATTAAGCCGTAGTGGACTCATTCAATTATTAAGCAACCAACCTATTTTTGAAGAAGAACAGCAAGATTTTAATGGTCAGGGTTTACACATTCTGGCAGTAGATGACCATTTACCAAACTTAATTGTTTTAGAAGCTTTGTTGGGTGAATTAAACGTTAAAACAACTAAAGCATTAAGTGGCCAAGAAGCGCTTAACCTTATTCAAGAACGAATTGATCAGAAACTTAAACCATTTGATTTGGTGTTTATGGATATCCAAATGCCGGTTATGTCGGGCATTGATACCACACGTGCTATCCGTTCTTTAGAGTCAACGCTCGATGGAGAAATGCAGCTTCCAATTATTGCGTTAACGGCCCACGCCCTTGCCGATGAAAAGCAAAAGCTTCTTAAAGTAGGCATGAATGACTATGTCACCAAGCCAATTCAAATGGAGCAAATCATCCAGATCTTAACGCAATGGACTAAAAACAACTTTACAGCAAAAGCCATAGATAAAGATCACCATGTAGTTGCAGAAGCTTTAGACCCACAAATTTTAAACTGGCAACAAAGTTTGCAACTTGCAGCAAATAAAGAAGACTTAGCACAAGATCTACTCAAAATGTTAGTTGATAGTTTTCCAACTGAGCTAGACGAAATGCAGCAGCTCATTGAGCTTGAAGACTTCCCTCAACTTGAGCATGTTTTACATCGCCTGTATGGTGCCACTCGCTATGTAGGTGCCCCGAAACTACAGCAAGTAACAGGTGACTTTGAGCAATTTATTTCAACGCTACGTAAAGAACGCCGTATAGCAGATGAAGGCTTCATTGAAGAAGTTATACAGCGCTTTGATGAATTAGGTCTTGTGGTTAAAGAGGTAGAAAGTGCTGCTCTCCAGATCTTGGTGATACCTGACTAACATACCTACCAAATAGGTATGACTGAGCTGTCATGTTTCCAGATTACAGCCATGTTATGCTCCGTTCATCTATAAAAAAAGAAGCGGGAATCTCATGGCACTCTTACGTATTGAAAAAAATAATGGCATTGCAACGGTATATTTAAACCGTCCAGACAAACGCAATGCGATGAGTTTTGCCTTATTAAAAGAGTTAGTTTCAACTGCAAAAGCAATTAAAAAGGATAGAGATATTCGCTGTGTTATTTTGACAGGCGAAGGAAATGTGTTTAGTGCTGGTATTGATTTATCTGACCTCAACAATCCCAAAAACTCTGCTTTTGCCATTTGGGAACTTGTAAAACCCGGACAAAGCCTTTTTCAAAAAGCATTTCTGACTTGGCAGAATTTACCTGTACCTGTTATTGCGGCATTAGAAGGATATTGTTTCGGCGCTGGCATGCAACTCGCCTTGGCTGCTGACATCCGAATTTCTCATCCAGAAACAAAAATGTCGATTATGGAAAGCCGTTGGGGTTTAGTTCCTGATATGGGACTTACTCGCTCATTAAAAGGTTTAATTAGTGTTGACCTTGCAAAAGAACTCACCTTAACTGCCCGTGTTTTTGATGGAAACTATGCAAAAGAAATTGGTCTTGTAACTCATTTAAGTGATTCTCCTTTACAAAGAGCAAATGAGATTGCCTCTGAAATGTTGCAGCGCTCACCTGATGCCCTCACTGCGGCAAAACGTGTACTTGACGCAATGGAACATCAACCAGAAAAATCATTACGTCTAGAAAAAATCTGGCAACTTAAATTATTACTTGGTAAAAATAGCAAACTTGCTCGTAAAAAAGACAAACATCCAGAAGTTAATTTTTTACCACGCCAATATAAATAAGAGCTTAGATTATGAATTTTGATCGCAACACCCCTATTGCTTTTTTAGGCATAGGGCTTATGGGAAGTCGGATGGCAACCCGCCTTATTCAAGCTGGCTTTCAAGTTGCTGTTTGGAATCGAACCGCCTCTGCATGTGACGAACTTATTGATATCGGTGCACAACCTTTAGAACTTTCAGATATTGGTGAATATCCAGTTATTTTAATCTGTCTGGCAGATGACAAAGCAGTACAAGCTGTATTTGAGCAAATTCAGCCTAACTTAAAAGCTAAACAAGTTATTGTGGATTTCTCGAGTTTATCTGTTGCCGCAACGAAAACGCTTGCTCAAGCAGCTACTACCCATGACGTCACATGGATTGACTCACCTGTATCAGGTGGAACAGTGGGTGCAGAACAAGGCACACTTGTCATTTTTGCAGGCGGTGATGCTAAAACGATTACAGAATTAACTCCTATTTATAATGTTCTATCCCAACGTGTGACTCGCATGGGAGATATAGGAACCGGCCAAGCCACCAAAATTTGTAATCAACTTATTGTTGCAGCTAACAGTGCTCTTATTGCAGAGGCTGTCGCACTTGCAGATCAAGCTGGTGTAGATACAACTTTGCTTGCTCCTGCCTTAGCTGGTGGATTTGCTGACTCTAAACCCTTTCAAATTCTAGCTCCACGCATGGCAACTCATACATTTGAACCAGTTCAGTGGAAAGTTCAAACATTATCTAAGGATCTTAACAACGCAGTAACATTGGCTAACAATGTTAATTTAGACATCCCAGTTGCACAAAAAGCTCTACTACAGCTACAAACTCACCAAAAAAATGGCTTTGCTGAGAAAGATTTAGCTACTATGATTCAATTAATAGAGCAAAAATAAACGGAGTTTGAGTATGGGTCGTCTTGCAGTCAATTTATCCATGATTTTTACCGAAGTTCCTTTAATTGAACGTTTTGCTCTGGCCCATGCACAGGGCTTTGAATATGTAGAAATTCAATTTCCTTATGAATTGGCTATTCCAGATATTCAAACTCAACTCGAACGCTACAATCTTAGCCTCTGCCTAATCAATGTGCCTGCTGGTGATCTTATGCAAGGCGGAAATGGTTTAGCTGGTGTACCCGGTCAAGAAACAGCTTTTCGTGAAGCTTTAGAATTAGCAATTAGCTATGCCACTGCTTTAAAAGTTCCCCGTGTTAATATTTTGGCAGGAAAACAGCCTCTAGATGCTGACTTACTTCCTTGTTTAAAAACATTAGCAGCCAATTTAAAGCTTGCCTGTAACTTACTTAGTGAACACGGTATAGAACCCGTTTTTGAAATGATTAACGGTACCGATATGCCACGCTTTTTGGTGCAGAACATTGCGCAGGGACAAGAAATGCTAGAAGCAGTCAATCATCCTGCTCTAAAAATGCAATATGACTGCTATCACATGGCGATGATGGGCGAAGATGTACTTGAAGGTTTGCAAGAAAATATTAACTTAATTGGACATATTCAATTTGCGGACTGTCCGGGTCGTCATGAACCAGATACAGCCCAAATTCCCTATGAACAAATTTTTTCTTGGTTAAAGCAAAGCTCTTATCAGAACTATATTGCAGCAGAATATAAGCCTGAAAATACTTCAAATCAGTCATTTACTTGGAAGAAAAAGTATTTTTCGGATGATGTAAATATATAAACTGTTACGACTTCTGATTGAAATTTAGCGCGAAAACCACTATATTAGATAGTGAGTAATTGTCAGGAAAATATACCCTATATGAATTTAGAACCATCGCCCAGCGTGTCTAATTCTCACGATTTCGCAATGAACACCTCAAATAAAGACGTACAGACTTGTCTCAAAGTTGTTCATGACGCTTTAGTTGATGTAAAAGCAAAAGATATTCTCCAGTTAGATGTTAGCTCAATTAGCAATGTCTCTGATGCTATTGTAATTGCAAGTGGTACTTCTACTCGCCATGTCAAAGCACTCGCTGACAATGTTGCAGAAGAAGCTCGAAAAGCCGGTTTCCGCCCGATTGGCGTTGAAGGTGAACGAGATGCAGAATGGATCTTGATTGATCTCGGCTTTGTTGTAGTACATGTGATGCTACCAACAGCTCGTAAATTCTACGATTTAGAAAGCTTATGGCGTACCGCTCCAGAGTCGGTTGCTTAAAATTTTGCTTTTAAAAAAAGCGGCTCTTTTGAGCCGCTTTTTTAATTCTTTAGAAAAAGTATGCCCCTTCATAAAGTGGTATTTATATTTTTTAAATAACAAAATCTTTAAATTTCATCGAATGCTTTATTAGCCATTAAAAGCCAATCATCGCGCACTTTTAAATTTGACATGACAAATTGTCAGATTTGCAGCAATATACAAACTCTTGAAGTCCCCACCAATAAATAGCATAACCGGAGTACAGAAAGTGAGAATATTAATTACGGGTGCCAACACAGGGATTGGCTTTGCCACAGCAGAACAACTCGTTAAACAAGGGCAACATGTTATTTTAGCGTGCCGAAATCCAGAAAAAGCTCAAGATGCGCAAAACAAATTACGCGCCCTTAACCAAGGACAAGTCGATTTAGTTTCTCTCGATCTAAACAGTCTTCAATTAACTCGAAAGGCAGCCGACGAGATTGCAGATCGCTATGGTAGCCTTGATGTACTCATTAACAATGCAGGGTTATTTTCCAAAACCAAACAACTGACTGTCGATGGTTTCGAGCAGCAATTTGGCGTTAATTATTTAGGTCATTTTTTACTAACTCAAAAATTACTTCCAGTTTTACAACAATCGTCTGAAGCACGGATTATTCATCTCGCATCCATCGCACACTGGGTGGGCTCCATTAAACCCAACAAGTTTCGAGCAGAAGGTTTTTACAATCCCCTGTTCTATTATGGGCAATCGAAGCTTGCGAATTTACTATTCAGCAATGCTTTAGCAGAACAACTAGCAGGTAGTTCTATTACCAACAATGCATTGCACCCGGGCGGTGTCGCTTCTGATATTTATCGTGACTTACCAAAACCAGTTTATGCAGCGATGAAATTAGGCTTAGTCCCAACCTCAGTTCCAGCAAATCTCATTACAGAAATGGCAACCGGAGATGCATGGCAGAATCATAATGGAGAGTATGTCAGCGCACATATGCCAGACTGGAAATCTTCACACGCAAAAAACCAGCAACTGGCACGCGACCTCTATCAACAGTCAATGGACCTTGTAGAAAAATTTTTTTAAACAAATAGACCAAATAAAAAAGCCACCCGAGGGTGGCTTTTACAATCCTGATTGAGGTCAGATTAGTGACCGCCACCATTGATTGCTTTAGTCATATCTTCAACAACTTTCTTGGCATCACCAAAGATCATCATTGTTTTTTCGTTATAGAACAAATCGTTGTCCAGACCTGCATAACCTGTTGCCATAGAACGCTTAATCACCATGATCGTACGTGCTTTATGTGCTTCAAGGATCGGCATACCATAAATTGGTGAAGTTGGATCATCTTTCGCAGCAGGGTTTACTACGTCGTTTGCACCAATTACAAGCACCACATCAGTTGCAGGGAAGTCTGAGTTAATCTCATCCATTTCCAAGATGTCTTCATATGCTACGTCTGCTTCAGCAAGCAATACGTTCATATGACCAGGCATACGACCAGCAACTGGATGGATCGCAAAACGAACGCGAACACCTTGCTCTTTTAGAATTTCACACAATTCTTTTACAGCATTTTGTGCACGACCTTGCGCCATACCATAACCCGGTACAATCACAACGCTGTCGGCATTTGACATCAAGAAGCCAGCATCATCAGCAGAACCAGAACGGTGGTTACGCTGAACTTGCTCACCTTTAGCAGCTGTAGCAACTGCCGCGCCACCCATTGCACCACCAAACAATACATTGATGATTGAACGGTTCATTGCTTTACACATGATGTACGACAGAATCGCACCAGATGAACCCACGAGAGAACCCGCAACGATCAACATGTTGTTTTCAAGTGTAAAACCAATACCTGCCGCAGCCCAACCCGAGAATGAGTTAAGAAGCGATACCACTACAGGCATATCACCACCACCAACTGGTGCAATCCATACCCAGCCAAATGCAAGTGCAAGTGCTGTCATTGCCCAGAATGCAGTCATGTTGCCAGTGGTAAAGAAGTAGAAACCACAAGCCAACATCGCAATAAAGATAAGCGCTTGAACAGGTTTAACCCATGCACCAGAAATTGTTTTCGCCCATTTTTTTGCAGCCAATTTACCGTACGCAAACACAGATGCAGTAAAGGTAATCGCACCAACAAAACAACCTACGAACAATTCAAATAAGTGAACACTGCTCATGTGCACATGTTGCACACCAGCCGCGGTTAAAGCCGCCTCATTTTGAGCAAACAATTCAGTGAGTTGGTTGTTGTGTAAAATTGCAGCAATTGCAATTAGGACAGCAGCCAAACCAACTAACGAGTGCATCAATGCAACAGTTTCAGGCATTTGAGTCATTGGCACAGTACGAGCACGGGCAATACCAACGATTGCACCCAACACCATTGCACCAACAATCATCCAGATAACTGGGTTATTCGCAACAAAGAAGGTCGTAACTACAGCTATCGCCATCGCGATCATACCGTAACGGTTACCTTGAATTGCTGTTTTAGGGCCAGACAAACCACGAAGCGTCAAGATAAAGAGAATTGCGCCTACGAGGTACAACCAATTTGCATTTGCTTGAATAAATTCCATGTCAAAGCCCTCTTATTTCTTTTGCTTAGGCTTGAACATTTCCAACATGCGTGCAGTTACTGCAAAGCCGCCGAAAATATTAATGCTTGCCAAAAATACCGCAATCGCACCCAGTACGCTCACCACATTCACACTTTGAAATGCAACGTTAGCATCTACACCCAAAATAGGCAGACCCACAGTTTGCAACATTGCACCCACTACAATAATAGATGACAACGCATTGGTTACTGCCATAAGTGGTGTATGTAAAGCTGGTGTAACACCCCAAACTACGTAATAACCTACGAAGATGGCAAGGACGAAAATTGTAATAGTTTCAACCATGAGAAATCTCCTTAACCACGCTTAAGCAGTACTTGACCGCCATGAGTGACCAATAGGGCTTTTTGGATTTCGTCTTCTTGATTAATCGCAAAGTTTTTCTCTTTGTCGAATAAAGTTTCTACGAAATTGAATACGTTACGCGCATATAGTGCAGAAGCTTCTGTCGCTACAGTTGCCGGAATATTTGGAACACCCAAAATTTTCACGCCATTTTCTGTAAACACAGTCTCGCCAACTTTAGAGCCTTCAACGTTACCACCAGTTTCAACAGCCATATCTAAAATGACAGAGCCTGGTTTCATCTTGGCAACAGTTTCAGCCTTAATCAGACGCGGCGCATCACGACCTGGCAACAATGCAGTTGTAATTACGATGTCAGCGTTAGAAACAGCCTTGTCAACAATCGCGGCTTGGTCTTTGATGTATTGCTCACCCGGCATCCATCCATAACCATTTTTAGCGGCGTCAGCTGCACGTTGTTGCTCTTCTTCAGACATTGGTACGTCTAACCACTTACCGCCTAAAGATTCAACTTGATCTTTTGCTGTAGGACGCAAATCAGTTGCTTCAACAATTGCACCTAAACGTTTTGCCGTTGCAATTGCCTGAAGACCTGCAACGCCCACGCCCATAATCACAACACGAGCAGGTTTTACAGTACCAGCAGCAGTCATAAGCATTGGGAACATACGTTGATATTCAGCGGCAGCAAGCAAAACTGATTTATAACCAGAAAGGTTTGCCTGAGAAGACAATACGTCCATGTTCTGCGCACGAGAAAGCGTACGAGGAAGCAATTCCAATGCAAAAGCAGAAACTTGCTGATTCGCAAACTGATCTAGCTCGGTATTACGATAAGGATCAAACATTGCTACAACAGCAGTATTTGCTGGAAGTTTTTGAATTTCCCCGCCTTGTGGCGCACGAACTTTCAAAATAATTTGACTACCCGTATAGGCATCATCCGTAATGGTTGCACCGACCTGTTCATAAGCACTGTCAATGTACGCAGCCTTTACACCAGCACCACGTTCAATCACAACGCTATGACCAGCGCTAATCAACTTCTTTACTGTCTCTGGCGTAGCAGCTACACGATTTTCACCGACGACAGTTTCGGTTGGGATTCCGATTTGCATGAGCGTTCCTCAAGCTAATTTCTCATTGTCAAAAACATTGCAACCTGCAATGTTTCCCCCATGTGTATTCTTTGTACAGAATTTGGATTCTAATTGAACTTTTTTAAAATACCACCCAATATTTATTTAATAAATACCCATATTTTGAACTGATGATTCACGATATTTGATTTGAGGTGTAATATAGGAAGCTTTTTCTTTTTTTGCAGACAACAGTCTCTCTTATACAGTCTTGTATATGAAAATTTCTTTATCTTCGTTTCAAATCGGGTCTTTTTTTGCTCTTTGCTCTGCTTTTCTATTCAGTACAAAAGCAATATTTATTAAACAGACTTATGCCCTTTCTCCATTAGTAGACGCTACAGTCCTGATGGCTTTACGCATGTTAAGCGCTTTACCGTTCTTTCTATTAATTTGCTGGTTTAACAGGCATCATAATCAGGGCATAAAAAAGAAGGATTGGCTAATTTTAATTTTTGCTGGTCTATTAGGCTACTACTTTGCCAGCTGGCTCGATTTTATGGGTCTGATGTTTATTAGTGCTTCACTCGAACGAATTATTCTATTTTTATATCCCACACTCACAGTCATTGTCTCAAGCTTGCTCTACAAACAAAAATTAGATGCAAAAAGTTTATTTGCCATTTTTCTTAGTTATGGTGGAACTGTATTGGTCATGCTTCAAGAGCACAACAATGCACCAATTCAGGGCAACTTCTGGTTAGGCACAAGTCTCGTGTTTGCGAGTGCTGTGGCTTTTGCAGGCTATTTACTACTAACCCCACCATTAATTAAAAAATTTGGTTCTTGGAATTTCACAGGGTTAGCTTTAACTGTGGCTTGTATAGGTACATTAACACACTATGTATTAAGCACTCCTCAGCCTATTCAACTTCTATTACAACTTCCATCTAGTGTAATTTGGTACGGCGTCGGACTTGGCTTTTTGGTCACTGTTTTACCTACCGTTATGCTCATGCAAAGTATTGAGCGACTTGGTGCCTCTCAATCTGCCATGATTGCTTCGATAGGACCGGTTTTAACTATTTTGCTCGCGGTTACTTTTTTAAATGAACATCTCAATATGTGGCAATGGGTGGGCTGTATTTTAAATATTGCAGGTGTCATGATAATTACCCTCAGAAAGAAAAGATTAAAATACTAATTTCTCTTGACCTCAACTTAAGTTGAGGTTGGATACTCATCTAAATTTTACTGAACGGTTGAGTTCCATGAATCAAGAAACTTTTAAAATAATAAATCCATCAACTTTATACGACCCTACTCCAAATGCTTATAGTCATGTTGCTGTGGTAGAAAATTTTAAAAAGATTATTCATATTGCAGGTCAAGGTGGCGAAAACTCAAAAGGTGAATTAAGCCCAAACTTTGAAGAACAAGTTTCCCAAGCTATTGATAATGTTAAACATGCTTTAACTACTGCCAATGCTGAACTTAGCAACATTGCCGTATTAAGAGTTTTAGTTGTTGACCATTCAGTCGAAAAACATGAAATTTTAATTAAAGTTATGCAAAATTTATGGAAAAATCATCCTTTTCCAGCCTGTACACTCATTCCTGTACCACGCCTTGCATTAGAGCACATGCTCATTGAAGTCGAAGCAACCGCATACACCTAATAAAATCGAGAGAACATCATGTCTACCCCTGAAGATATCAGTCAAAATAAACCTTTACTTTGGTTGATGGCAACAGCATGTGGCTTATGTGCAGGTGTGAATTATTATTGCCAGCCTCTTATTCACTCCATTCAACAAGACTTTGCTGTTACTCAAGCACAAGCCGCATTGACCGTTACATTTGCTCAGGTGTCTTATGCCCTCGGTTTACTCTTTATTGTTCCGATGGGTGATATTGTCAATAAGGCCAAGGCTATTCCGTTTTTGATGGTGCTTTGTGCAGTTGGCCTATTTATTTCTGCTTTTGCTGTTAACTTACCCATGCTATGGGTCGGCACAATTTTAGCGGGATTATTTTCGGTTGCAGCTCAAGTGCTTATTCCACTTGCTACAATGACTGTAAAACCTGAAAAAACTGGCGAGATCATTGGTTTTTTAATGAGTGGCTTATTGGTAGGTATTTTACTCTCTACCAGTCTGGCTGGCCTATTTTCTAACCTTTTTCATTGGAAAGTGGTTTATGTGGTAAGCGGCATATTAATGCTTCTGTTGGCATATACCTTAAAAAGTCGCTTGCCTTATGTTTTACGCATGAAAATGAACTATGGACAGATCTTTAGTTCCATGGGGCAGCTTTTAAAGCAAGAGAAAAGACTATTATTAAGAGCGCTTACAGGTGCTTTTGCCTTCGCATCTGTGAGTATTTTATATTCCACCATCGCATTACTCCTCACCTCAGCACATCATTTACCTGATCTGTTTATTGGACTAGTGCCTTTAGTCGGTATCTTTGGTGCCTTATCAACCCGTTATATTGGTAAATATGCCGATCAGGGACGCACTACTCTCCTCACATGGATGGGCTGTGGTTTATTCCTATTAAGCTGGCTCTGCTTTTATTATGGACAAACTTTGCTTGCGAGTTACATTGCTGGTTTTGCTTTAATTCAGTTAGCACTCGCTCTCGTACACACAAGCAACCAGAGTATTATTTTCCGTTTACGACCAGATGCAAAATCTCGTATTAATGCCATCTATATGACCACTTACTTTATTGGTGGCGCAGGAGGTTCAGCATTAGGAATTTTTGCATGGAACCGTGGCGGATGGACCATGACTTGCCTTGCTGGTATTGGGTTAGTTGTACTTTGTATTTTGTTTAGCTTGTTTGATGCTATCTTACAAAAAAAGAAAATGATTTCCCAATAAGGTAACTTGTTATAAATCATCTCCCTATATTCAACACAAGGGTGGTTATAAATTACTCGGCTAAATGCCTCTGTCGATTCAAGCATAAACCTCGTATAATGCTGCCCTTTCATTAATTTAGCGACTTTTGGGCTATTGGTTATGCAATCACTTCAATCGTTACAACCTCGTATTTCTGTCGCACCCATGATGGATTGGACAACGAAGGATTATCGATTCTTTGCTCGCTTGTTTAACCCAAATGTTGTGCTATACACCGAAATGGTGACTACAGGTGCGATTCTTTTTGGCGATGCAAAACGTCATTTAGACTACAGTGCACAAGAGCACCCTATCGTATTACAGTTAGGCGGTTCAAACCCACAAGAGCTTGCGACCTGTACAAAAATGGCTGAAGACTGGGGTTATGATGAAGTTAACCTCAATGTAGGCTGCCCAAGTGACCGTGTACAGAACAATAAAATCGGTGCTTGCTTAATGGCAGAACCAGATTTGGTTGCTGAATGCATTCACACTATGCAAAAAGCAGTAAACATTCCAGTAACGGTGAAACACCGTATCGGGATTGATGACATGCACTCTTATGAAGAGATGCTTCATTTTGTAGATACAGTTGCAGCAACAGGTTGCACTCATTTTGTAGTTCATGCCCGTATTGCTATTTTGAAAGGCCTGTCACCAAAAGAAAACCGTGAAGTTCCACCTTTACGCTATGAAGATGTCTATCGTTTAAAACAAGAGCGCCCCCATCTCACCATTGAAATTAACGGCGGGATTAAAACGTTTGCTGAAACTCAAACACATTTACAGCATGTTGATGGCGTCATGATTGGCCGTGAAGCCTACCATAATCCGTACTTACTCGCGGAAATGGGTCAGCTTTGGAATTTGGAAGCTCCAGATCGATTCGAGATTATGGAACAAATGCTACCTTATATTGAACAGCGTATGGCTGAAGGTGCTCCACTCTCCATCATTACACGTCATATTTTAGGCTTATTCCAAAATTTACCAGGTGCGCGTAAATGGCGTCAGGCGCTAAGTGGCGGAAATGCAAAAACTTTAGGCGATGTTGAACAGGCTATTAGCAACATGCAAGCAGCTTTAATTCGTACTGAGGAATATTTAAAAGAACATCAGGCTTAAGCATGCGATGGCTTCTTAAATTGTAAGAAAATGTGGCATTTTAAATCAGGGACTTAGATTTTGAGTATATTCGCAATGACTGAATTAAAATATTCAAATTTAAGCTCTGATTAATTATTTTTAAATAAAAATATCAACAACTTAAGTTAAATTGTTTTTGTGTTTCATTTTAATAAATATCTTTTTATATCTAAGTAGCAATATCTGGAAAAAAGATACGTTATTACATAACATAAACAAAACTTTTAAGGTACGCCTATTAGTATCTCTGAACGCCACAGGTAGGTGGTGATTTTTTTAATATGGATATAGATAGTACGGTAGAGATTTCACGATGATTATTTATGACGGACAAGTAGCTGATAATTATATGTATCAGGATTCAAATCAAGCAGCCATTGTTGTATCCCACAGCACTCCAAGTCTCCCTTATCCTTTCACCATGAAACCTAGTAATCATCAAACTGAAACTTCCGATACTCCAGCAATAGATGTTGATAGATTCGTAGCTAAATTAGAAAGTATTACCTCAAGACGCAGCAAAGCCCGTTGTGCACGTAGTATCCGCCTTGCTCTCGAATCTGCTGGTGCAGATATTCGGAATCACCCCATTGCAGCTTCAGACTGGGGAGATACTCTTAAAAAGATTGGCTATAAAGAGATAAATCCATCATTTGATGAGCCACAAGAAGGTGACATCTATATCATTCACAGAACCCGTAACCATGTTTATGGACATATTGCTGGATACACAGGAAGTGAATGGGTCTCTGACTTCAAACAAAATAGTTATGATGTCTATAAAGATGATAGCGTCACTTATACTTACTATCGTTTAGGGCAACCTACCTAAGGCATCGGGTTTTTCAATCCTTTTCAAATATGCCAAGCAGTTGATCAGACAGACTTTTTAAATCAGGCTTGGCTTCTTTTTTGCATGATTTTCATATTGTACTTGTCAAAAATGATGATGTAACTTTATGAAAAAAATACTCTTAGGCGGTTACTTACTGACGTCGTTTAGTTTGGCGTATGCCATTCCCGATACAAACGTTATAGAAGTTTTCAAAAAAGTACCAGAAAAAAGGATTTATCAACCACAATATTTATTGAAAGGAACGGCTCCTCAAGCTCGAATCCATGTCATGCGAAAGCAATATTTAAATGGATTACTAGATTGTCCTTCTGTGATTTTTCACGATAAGAAAAAAATTCTATCTCTGCACTCATTTGAAGAAGCAACAATCTTTCTAGAGCCAGATAATTACTATATTCGCTATGCAATTAATAATAGTGGTTGCATCAATTTAGAATTCTATCAACATAAACGCCCTAAAATAGACATTATGTCTCAGGAGCGTCAGTTAGACGGTGATAGCGAATATACGTTTCTTATTAGCGAGCACACCGGGCTACAATAATTATTTCAGCATATGGTTAAAGATATCTCCTACTCACGCTTGTAGCAGTTCGTAGATATGTTCAGCATAAGATTGAATCAGATCACTTTGGTCTGTTCTATAAGCTAAAACCACTTCAGAGAAAAGGTTCTTATTTTCCAGCGGAATCAGTTTTACATTTTTGGGTAGTATTTGTTCAAATTCTTGAGGGACAATACTAATACCCAAATTTGCAGCGACTAATTGTAATTGGGTTATCTTACGAGATTGGACTACCGCTGTTTTAGGCAAGAAACCAGCTCCTACACACAAGTTTGAGACTAGATAGCTCAAACCTCCCCGCTTTGGATGTGGAGTTGAAACAAAATATTCATCTACTAAATCTCTTATCTGGATACTTTGTTTTTGTTTAAATTTAGGGTGATCAATATAGACAGCGACAAATAAGGGCTGTTCATATAATTTCAAAATCGTTATTTCTTCAAGGCTATGCAATACTGGTGGTCTTATCAAACCAATATCAATTTCTCCACTCATTAAAGCTAAGATTTGCTGCTCCGATGACAAGGTATTCACCTCAAAATTTATCTGCTTAGCTAAGCTAACTTCTTTTAATATCTGAATCTTTTTATGATCCATGACAATACTGCTTGAGTGAGCAATTTTAATCTGGCGGTTTTTTCCTTCCGAAACACTTTTAGAAAGATCAATAATTTCATTTAAGTAGAGCATGTTATCTTTTATTTTCTTATAAAAGACTTCTCCTGCTGCTGTAAGCTTTACTTTCTTGTCAGTACGATCAAATAGTTGAAAGTTAATTTCTTCCTCTAATAATTTTATCTGCCTACTCAAAGCTGATTGAGCAATAAAGAGCTTTTCTGAAGCAGCCGTAAAACTGCCTTCTTCAACAATTTTTATAAAATATTGAAATTGTTTTAAAGTGAGCATTCCCATCTCAAAATTAGATCATTAAGCCTATTTTCTATATTAGATTAGATAGATTACCTTCGCTAGAATTTTATCAAGACCATTCACTTGATTGAATTATTCATGAAGTATTTAAAAGGTTTCACCATATTCACTGTCGTTATTTTAATTTTATGGTGCTTTAAATTTTACGATCAGCAGCTTCCAACACAGCCCAAACACGACACGATAGAGTTATATGACTAAAAAAGAAAAAGGCATACTCAAACCTAAGAGCATGCCTTTTTAATATTTAAACTAAGCTTTCTTTAAATCAAGTTTCTTTAAAACTTCAGCTACTGCAATCATGGCAAAACTTGAAGTCACAACCACCGCTGAACCATAGCCACCACAGCGTAAACCAGCCGATGGACACACATCTGCACTTGAGAATGGGTTATCAATCGAATAAATACAGGTAATTCCAAATTTCTCTTTTGGTTTTTTACAAATACCACGAGCGCGAAGTTGGCTACGCAACTTCGCCAACATCGGGTCTTGTTCGGTTTTTGATAAATCCGCCACACGAATTTTAAGCGGATCGAGCTTACCGCCTGCTCCACCAGAAACAATCAAAGGAATTTTGTTAAAACGGCAATGCAGCATTAAAGCCAACTTCGCTTTAACGTCATCAATACAGTCTAAGATAATATTGGGTACAGGATTTAAAAGCTCTGTGACATTCTCAGGTGTTAAGAAGTCATCAATAATATTTACTTTAATACGCGGGTTAATTTGGCGACAGCGCTCCGCCATAATCTCAACTTTTTCACAGCCTAATGTAGAGGTCATCGCTGGTAGCTGACGGTTTACATTTGATGCCGCGACAACATCCATATCCACTAATGTGATTTCACCAATTCCTGTACGAGCCAAAGCCTCTACAGCCCAACTGCCAACACCACCAATACCAATCACCATCACATGACTTTGCTCGTAATGTTGAAACGATGAATCACCATAAACTTTGGCTACACCTGCAAAACGACGTTCATATTCATCTTGTTGGAGATCGGTCATTGTTACTCTTTGGGGGGATATAAAACACGGTGGCTATTTTACCTGAATCAATTAGGCATAGGATATCTTTTACGATATTATAAATAGCAAAAGTCCCTTAAAATTTATTAATAATGAATCAAGAACTTAATCAAAAAATTGTCTTATGTATCCCAGGTGTTTGGGAAAATCATCAAGCTCTATTACATGCCCTCCTCACTAATGAAACAGGATATATTTACGCAGGCTCAATTATTAAGTCTTTAACAAATGAGCATTATGCTGAAATTGAAGAGTATGAAAATGATCCGAATGTAAGTCAGATTTTTAGGTCATTGAGTATGGGCCGTTTTTCTGAAAGTGAATTAGAAAAAATTGATCGACATAATATGGTTATTTATGTTGTTTGTGAGGGTGGATCAATAGAGTTAGCACAACAAGCTCTGTTGTTAGGACAAGCCCTCATCAAAGCAGGTGGCTTAGCAATTAAAGTTGAGACTTCTGGACTTACACATATTAAAAGTGATTGGCTTAGTTATAGTGCTGAAAATACCCTAGATCTGTTTAAAGGCTTTATTCCTATTATTTCCGACGATAATTTACTTTATTCTTGCGGAATGCATCAATTCGGTAAACCAGATGGATGTATAAATCTAAAAGTAGATCAAGCATCCTATATTCTGAATCATTTCTTGTTATATATCCTTATCGAAAATCCAGAGTTGTTAGAGAATCAAACTTTTTCGGCTGATGAAGAATCAGAACCACTAAAGCTTTCCTTAAAAGCATCTAGCGATTTCTTTGATTTAGATTCACTATATTTTAATCCACTCGATGTTTGGATGCTGACTACGTCATTTAGCTGGAAGAAATTATTTAAGTTTAGTTAAGTTTCCAAAAAGAAACCCTGTAATTTACAGGGTTTCTTTTTCAATTAGTCTGCAATCAAATTTCGAAGTACATAATGCAAAATACCACCAGCCTTAAAGTACTCGACCTCATTTAACGTATCAATTCGGCACAACACATTAAAGTGACTCGCTACCCCATCCGGTCTTTTTACATCAACTTCAAGAATTTGATGAGGTTGAATCCCGTCCAGTAAACCACGGATTGATATCACTTCATGACCAGTTAAATTAAGAGATTGACGAGTTTGCCCATCAACAAACTGTAATGGTAATACTCCCATACCAACTAGGTTTGAACGATGGATACGCTCAAAACTCTCTGCAATCACTGCTTTCACACCTAATAAATTTGTTCCTTTTGCAGCCCAGTCCCGTGAAGAACCTGTTCCGTATTCCTTACCTGCAATAATCACAAGAGGTGTGTTTTCTTGTTGGTAAAGCATTGCTGCATCATAAATGGCAAGCTTTTCACCACTTGGAATGTAAATAGTATTACCACCCTCTTCACCACCAAGCATTTCATTTTTAATACGAATGTTGGCGAAAGTTCCTCGCATCATCACTTCATGATTACCACGTCGAGAACCATAAGAGTTAAAGTCTTTTGGATCGACCCCTTGCTCTTGTAAATACCGCCCCGCAGGACTATCTTTTTTGATATTTCCCGCTGGTGAAATATGGTCGGTTGTGACCGAGTCACCTAAAACAGCCAAAATACGCGCCTGTTCAATATTTTTAATTGGTTTCGGTGGCTCTCCAATTCCTTCAAAGAAAGGAGGATGGCGAATATAAGTCGAGTCATCAGCCCATTCATAGGTTTTGCTCTTTGGAATCTGAATCGCTTGCCAACTCGCATCACCATCAAAGACCGCAGCATATTCTTTATGGAACATCTCTGTATTTACTTTCTGCAAGACAACATCAATTTCTGCCTGACTTGGCCAGATATCTTTTAAATAGACGGGCTGTCCATCTTTGCCCTCACCAAGAGGCTCTGTTGTCAGGTCGGTTCGAATATTCCCAACTAAACCATAAGCAACCACTAGAGGCGGTGAAGCTAACCAATTGGTTTTAACTAATGGATGTACTCGTCCTTCAAAGTTACGGTTACCAGAAAGTACAGATGCAACATTCAAATCATGACATTGAATTGCATCTTCGACTGGCTCGGGTAATGGGCCTGAGTTACCAATACAGGTTGTACAGCCATACCCCACCAAGTTATAACCCAATTCATCTAAATACGGCGTAAGCCCAGCAGCCAACAAATAATCAGTCACGACCTTAGAACCAGGTGCAAGAGAGCTTTTCACCCATGGTTTTCGTTGTAAGCCTTTTTCAATAGCTTTTTTAGCAAGCAAGCCCGCCGCCAACATAACACTTGGGTTAGAGGTATTGGTACAAGAGGTAATCGCAGAAATAACAACATCCCCATGAGTCAGAGGGTATTCCTGCCCTTCGATCACACAAGATGGACTTTCATGTTGAATATTTGCTTTTTTTGCCTCTACAGCAGTACCACCACCTTCATTTTCTAGACGTTCTTTTGCTTCTTTTGCTGGTTTTAGCGTTAACTCCATGAGCGCATTAAACGTTTTAGGCACTTCAGATAACAGCACTCGGTCTTGCGGGCGTTTTGGTCCAGCCAAACTTGCTTGCACCGTGGTCATGTCTAAACTTAAAGTATCTGTAAAAACAGGTTCATCACCAGCATTACGCCATAAACCTTGAGCTTTACTATAGGCTTCAACGAGCTCAATACGGTCTTCATGACGCCCTGTCAGTTTCAGATATCCTATAGTCACTTCATCTATTGGAAAGAAACCACAGGTTGCACCATATTCTGGTGCCATATTGGCAATTGTTGCACGGTCAGCAAGAGGCAAATCTGCCAAACCATCTCCATAGAACTCTACAAATTTACCCACCACACCTTTTTGGCGAAGCATTTGAGTAATAGTGAGTACTAAGTCAGTTGCAGTGATACCTTCTGGTAATTTTCCTGTAAGTTTAAAACCGATAACTTCAGGAATAAGCATAGAAATAGGTTGGCCCAACATTGCAGCTTCAGCCTCAATACCGCCTACACCCCAGCCTAAAACACCCAAGCCATTAATCATGGTCGTATGCGAATCTGTTCCCACTAAGGTGTCAGGAAATGCAAACGTTTTACCTTCATCTTCTCCTAACCATACTGCTTGGGCTAAATATTCTAAATTGACCTGATGGCAAATCCCCGTACCTGGCGGCACTACACTAAAATTATTAAATGCAGACTGTCCCCAACGTAGAAATTGATATCGTTCGCCATTACGCTGCATTTCAATATGTACGTTTTCTTCAAAAGCCTGATCATCGGCAAAATAGTCAACCATCACCGAGTGGTCGATCACCAAATCAACAGGAGATAAGGGGTTAATCTTCTCTGGGTCTCCACCAGCTTGAGCCATGGCTGCTCGCATTGCTGCCAAATCGACTACAGCGGGTACCCCTGTAAAATCCTGCATTAAAACTCGAGCAGGTCGATATTGAATTTCCTGTTCAGAACCTTTGGTTTTTAACCATTCTGCTAAGGCATAGATGTGCTCAGTTTTAACGCTAAGTTGGTCTTCGAACCGTAATAAGTTTTCCAATAATACTTTTAAAGATTTCGGTAGTTTGGCAATATCCCCTAGCGTTTTCTCTGCTTGGGCTAAGCTAAAAATCTGATAATTGCTGGAACCTACTGTTAGCGTCTGTAAAGCATTAAAACTATTGATATTGCTATACTTAGCCATTGGGTTATCCTCCCATGTCTGGCAATGTTATTTTTCACGTTTTTACATGTTGTTTTCTTACTTTAAGCTTCTTTTCTAATCGCTGTGTTTTGTTTTAGTTACTATTTCTAATCTTTGATTTTTATTACGATAATTTCAACGCCGAGAGCGAGTTTCCCCAAAGCTGTACGGCCAAATCTGACGCTGATATGTTTAGGTTTTCTGCCAAACTTTGCAAAACATAAGGTAAATTAACTGGGGTATTACGGGTACGCTCTTCAGTTGTGGTTTGGCAACAAAGTGGGGTCATATCGGGACAATCCGTTTCAATCACCAAGTGCTCTGCACCTATAGCCTGCACAACCGTATGAAGTTTTTTTGCATTCGGATTAGTAATTTGCCCAGTCACACCAATTTTGAACCCCAGTTTAATGAGACCTTTTGCTTCCTCTATGCCACCACTAAAAGCATGCGCAATTCCACCCAGTTTAAATTTCTGAGCTTTTAATATTGCGAGTACATCGCCATGTGCTTTTCTAATATGGAGAAGCACTGGCTTTTGATATTGGGTTGCAAGCTCTAACTGATCGGCAAAATATTGTTTTTGCTTCGCATAGATATCTGGCTGCTTATGCTCTTTTAAGAAAGTATCTAAACCAATTTCACCTATTGCCACACATTGTTCTTTCTGCAAAATTTGCTCAAGATGAGAAAGATGTTCTGGCTGGTGTTGCTCAATATAAAAAGGGTGTAAGCCGGGTGCTAAATATGAAGTCGGTACATTTTCCCAGTTATTTAACTGATGATGCGTTTGTAGCAATTCATCAAAACGCGACTGCACAAAACCAATTAAAACCAGTGCATCAACCCCAGCTTTTTTGGCATTAAGCGCTAACTGTTGCCGATCTTCATCAAAATCGGCAACATCAAAATGCGTATGTGTATCAAACAGATGCATTAGCTTCCACTTTTTGCAACAGGTGCTGAAGCTGGTTGCGACTTAGGCTGCGGCAAATATTCTTTTTTCAAGACTTCCTGTAATTGATCATACGGAATGACTAATCGAGGTAATCCCACCACATATGGTCCAATTTCATATTCACCATATTGAAGAATTAAACCTTGTTCACCCAATAAGAAATTATCGGATAATTTAAATGGCCAAGCTTGTTCATAATCACCGACATTATCAGCCAGTTTAGAGTCTGTAACCCAAGTCTTAAAGGCTTCATGCGCCAACTTCTCTAACGCTGCTTTTTGCTGTGGACGCAACAAGTCTTCAAGCTTGATCTGCTTTTGTTCTTTTAAATCAAAATTATAGTAATGCTGTGCAGCAGAACCATGAGCACCACCCAAATAGCTACTACTATTAAGTACAACAGTGACCACTTTACCTTGAGCCTGCAAAATCTTAGGTTTAACTAAAAGATTAATTTGATGACTACTACTTAAAGCTTTTAACTCATTGTCCAGACCAATAAATGAATTCGCATAACGTTGAACCTGTGCATCAAAGCTATTTTTTTGCTCTGCACCCGCAACTGCTGAAGCTTCTGTTTTTTGATCTTGTTGCTTCACTTTAGCATCGGGTTCAGCAATTTCTAAAATTTGATCTAGAGTCTTTAAGATTTGCTGATCTACAATTTTATCAATAAATGGAAAATTACTCTGTAAACGCTCAACTGTAAATTCGGGACAAGTTTTACCATCACAATCAGGTAAAGCAACCTTACTCGGAACTGTTTCGCCCTTCAAAGTCAGCTCTACTGGCTTTTGTTCTTCAACTGCTGGTTTCTGCTGCTCTTGAGAATCCTTAGGATCGGCTTTAGGTTGGCATGCCACCAAAAACATAGCAGAAGCAAGCAAAGTTAATCGCAGTGAAACTTTAGAAGATAACATCATATTTTGCCTTTTATTCTAAGGAGATTACGCAGTGCCTTTTCTAAGAAATTAGCGCATATAAATAGAGGTTGCAAATTCTGCTACCATCTTAAAACATTTGTTCATAAACCTCGGGTTGTAATATTTTTTTTGTTTGTTCTGTAGATAAATAAATATCGAGCTGTGGTGCCTCTTTTGTAATTTGGTTTGCCTGATAATGCAGTCCAATGCCTTCACCATCAAAGAACCAATCAGCTTGTCCCCAATATAAAGTTTTGGGTGCTTCTTTTCTTACCTCAACAGGCTGCTTTTTCAACCAGTCCTGATAGGCAATCTGCACGATTTGATGCATAGCTGTTTGTTGATCTTTTTTTAAAACATCTAACAAACTTAAACTTTTATGAAGCTTTCGATCGGCAACAAAAAAGTAATAACGATCTTTAATCGTGAGCTCTTCTTGCTTGGTATCAAGCCCCAGTTGCAATAAAACATATTGATTACGCTGCGAAGCAATACGTGTATGAAGATGTAATTCGTAAGCCCGATTCTTTGAATATTTATCTTGCCATTCATCAGACTTTTTTACATAGGCATTAATCGCCTGCTGCAAGCTTAAGTCTTTTTTCAAATCAATTTGATCTTGGATCACTTTTGTCTGACTTTTCGCGATCCAGTCATTTATCCACGCGTCTTGGGTCTTTATCGTTTGAATATCAACATCAATACAATTTTTCTTCTCACAAAATGGCAAAGCATAATCGGCTTTTACTTGTTGCAAGTTAAGAAATGGTAATACTTCAGCTTTTTCAATATTTTGAGTTTGGGTACCTGCTAGTTTCGTTTGAGAAGATGATGAAGACTGAGAGCTTTTCCAGACAAAAATAGAAATAGCAGAAATTAATGTTACGACTGCAACCACCAGCGCAATAATTGTCTTTTTACTCAAGTTCATTTCATCATCCTTTTTTATTTTTCAAAACAAAACAGCTTCTATTCGAAGCTGTTTGTCACATTAAAATGATCAGTGTTCACGTGTATTACGGAACTGAATATCAGGCCAACGCTCTTGCATAATCTGCAAGTTCACTCGGCTTGGAGCAAGATACGTTAAGTGTCCACCACCATCTATAGAAAGTTGGTCATGTGCTTTCTTCTTAAATTCATTCAGAATTTTTTCGTCATCACAGTGAATCCAGCGAACTGTATTAACGCTTACAGGCTCATAAACACAGTCAACCTTATATTCTTCTTTCAAACGATAAGCAACCACGTCAAACTGGAGCACACCTACCGCTCCAACAATCAAGTCATTGCTGATTTGCGGCATAAATACCTGAGTCGCCCCTTCTTCAGACAACTCTTTCAAACCTTTTTGCAATTGTTTTGACTTTAATGGATCTCTTAAACGCACACGACGGAACATCTCTGGCGCAAAGTGAGGAATACCTGTGAAGTGCAGATTTTCTCCACTTGTGAAAGTATCACCAATTTGAATCGTGCCATGGTTATGTAAACCAATAATATCGCCCGGCCATGCTTCTTCTAAATGTTCACGCTCACCAGCAAGGAATGTCAAAGCATCACTAATGCGGACATCTTTACCAAGACGCACGTGGTTCATCTTTAAACCTTTTTCATATTTACCCGAGCAAATACGCATGAAGGCAATACGGTCACGGTGTTTCGGGTCCATGTTGGCTTGAATTTTAAATACAAAACCAGAAAAACCTTCTTCTTTCGCATCAACTACACGCTCTTGTGTAGGGTGCGCTTTAGGTTCAGGTGCCCAGCCCATGAAAGCATCTAGTACATGGTCAACACCAAAGTTACCTAATGCCGTACCGAATAGAACCGGAGTTTGTTTACCTTGTAAGAAAAGTTCGCGGTCTAATGGCTCATTCGCCATTTGTACGAGCTCAAGCGATTCTTCAAAAGATGCCCAAGCCAAATCACCTACTTTTTCACGAATATCAGCATGATCATAGCCATCACGTACTTCAATATCTGTAATGGTTGAACCAAAACCTGCTTTATAGACATACAATTTATTTTCAATAATGTTGTATACACCAGCAAAATCACGGCCCATTCCTAATGGCCATGTAATAGGTACACAGCGGATATTGAGGACATTTTCAATTTCATCAAGTAGCTCAAGTGGCTCACGAATCTCACGGTCCATCTTGTTTACGAATGAAATGATAGGCGTGTCACGCATACGACACACTTCCATCAATTTGATAGTACGTTCTTCGACACCTTTTGCACCATCAATCACCATTAACGCAGAGTCAACTGCGGTGAGGGTACGATACGTATCTTCCGAGAAATCTTCATGTCCCGGTGTATCGAGTAAGTTAATGGTATGACCTTTATATGGAAACTGCATAACAGACGTGGTAATAGAAATTCCACGCTCTTTTTCCATTTCCATCCAGTCAGATGTAGCTGCGCGGTCAGATTTACGGCTTTTTACCATCCCTGCAACCTGAATTGCTTTACCCCATAACAGTAATTTCTCTGTCATGGTGGTTTTACCGGCATCGGGGTGGGAAATGATGGCAAATGTGCGGCGTTGAGCAACCTGTGCCGCTAACTCATCTTTAAAACTCATGAAATACACCTACTGCGGAGATTGCAGTGCCAAAGATCTAAAGTCGATCAAAATAAAAATTGGCGTAATTGTAGCAGATTTATAGAAGTGTTTAATGATTGTTGATATGCCATCAGTCACTCATAAGATTTTTGAACATTTTTTGAGAATACAACTTCGCTCATTAGAGATTTTACAATCAAAAAAGCCCATCCGATTGTGGATGGGCTTTCTTAGGACTTAGCAGAATATCTTAAGCTAGTTTCTTTTCTTCAATAAATTGCACATCGGCAATTTGTACATCCCAGAACTCATTCCATAATGCACAATAATCAATACATAGCTTAGTTAAGCCTTCATAATCATCTTTTGTAATTGCTTGTGCTAACGCAAACCAAAGGTCATCCTGATGGTCATCATCAGCTGCCTCAGACGTTTCATCAGTAGATACACCATGCACATGGTAATAGCCACCACCTTCAACATCGATATTCACAAATTTAGTCGCCTCACGTAATGGAGGACTAAAAAGAATAACCTCTTCTTCGGCAACTGCTAACAATGCAACTACATTGATATAACTATCATAAGAAGATTCTAAAAATGAACGAACCTGATCTGCGGCTTGTGAAGCTTTATAATTACGGCGATCATCTTCCGTTAGACCATAATCATTAAGTAAATCTTCATACAATGGATAATGAGCATATTCAGGATTCCCCAAATAATAATCATCTTTACCTAATCCCGGTCTAAAACCGAATTCATCAAGTACATTTAAACTTAATAATACCCGTGGAAACATTTTAGCTCCAGAATGGAGTTTTGGTTCCAGTTGTTTTGTTTGGAACTGCGCTTGTAATAAAGCATCAGTAAAAATCTGTACAATTGCATGACGATATTCTAAATGAATATGAATTAAAGTATCCTTATCTAGATAACCATGATTTAACATTTCAATTGCAGGATGTTTACAAACTGGTAATTCTGCAATTTTATTTCTTAACTGTTTGAGAAATTTTAAATTTTCTTCCCATTGTTTTGCAGGAATACTATTTTTCATCCCCTGCAATGCTTTTTCTCGTGGATTATTAAAATCTTCAAATTTTTTTGACATAATCATTCTCAATAAAAAGTTTTTTCTTATAGTTAAGTTGGGAATTCCCTTTATTTCAATTTGCATTCAGTTGCTAAAATAAAATCCATATACCCATCCTTAACAACCTGATATTATGTCTATTAACTCAACAAATCAATGGATTAATTAATAATATTTAAAAAAGTAAATTATTGCCAACTAAATACATAAAATATTATTTTTTAAGGTTAACCAAACTATTGAATAAATATAGTTTTTTAAATATTATAAAATAAGTTTTATTTAAGCTTTAACACTTACAATAGCAAAGTTAATCAAAAATATTCGCGACGGTGAACCCGATGACAAAAAGAGAAAATATTATAACAACAGCAACATCCCTTTTTAACCAGAAGAGCTATACATCTGTTGGTGTTGATAAGATTATTGCTGAGTCCAATGTGGCAAAAATGACTTTTTATAAGTACTTTTCTTCTAAAGAAAACTTAATTGAAGAGTGTCTTCATGAAAGAAATTTAGAAATACAATCTTCAATATTAGGAAAAATTAATAATATTAACAATCCTTTAATTAGACTTAAAAGCATTTTTAACTGGTATATCGACTGGATTAATACAGAGGATTTCAATGGTTGTTTATTTAAAAAAGCCACCATTGAAGTTCTACAACTGTACCCATCTATTAAAGATCAGGTTAATAAATATCGAGAATGGATTTACAAATTGGTTTTCTCAACATTTCTAGAATTAGAAATTAAAGATGCCCATACACTTACCAGTCTTTTTCTTAATATTATTGATGGCATCATTATTGATGGCACAATAAATAAATCAAAAATTAATTCTGAACAAACATGGTCTTATATAACAAAGCTTATTAATTTTGAAGAAACTCAAGCGTGTTCCGCCGCTTAATATATCAATTTAATAGTTTTAGGTGTTTTGTAGAAGAATTAAAATATCATTAAAAAAACGAGTAGAGCATAAATTACAGCTCTACTGATAAAATCTATCTAACTTTTTGTTACAACCCTATAAAAGCAAAGCCCCTGCTAGTTTAAACACAGGAGCTGCTCTCATTTTCTTTATTTTAATTTTATAATCTATATAAATTTAAGGAGTTAAAATAAGAGTTTTATTAAGAATAACTAAACCTTTACCACTTATAACTATGCACATTTATATATTATTAATCCACCGTGATATTCTTTAAGAAATACTCCAATAATACATCTCTATCATCCACACTGTTTTCACCTAAAAGCTGAACCATAGCCCCATCCACCACAAATAAAAACATGTGTGCATCTTCTTTTGAGGCCTCTGAATTCTTTGTTAAAAGCAGTCTATAAATCTCGCTAATGAGCCAGTTTCTGTACTCAACCACTACTTGATAGGCCTTTGGGTAATGCTTTTCAATTTCAAAAATAGCTTTAAATGGCAGATGATAAAGGCCTTCTAAATCTGCATGTAAGAAGTAAATTTTGCGGAGTTTTTCAATTACGGTTAAGTCTTTCTGAACATAAATGATTGAAAGTACCTCTTCTTTTAAACCATCTTTTTGAAAGGTTAAGCTCATTTCAATGAGCCTTTCTTTTGAGTGAAAGTAATTATAAAAGGTAGCTTTGGGGAGTTTTGCTGCTTCAATAATTCGGTCTACCCCGACTTTGTGAAAACCATAATTATTAAAAAGATATCTTGCAGAATGAAGCACGCTTAAAGCACGAAATGGGAGATCTAAATGTTGCATAGTTTTACCGTTATAAAAATAAGTTCTTGTTGTGTCTCAATGAGATAAAACTGCCTAGGCTCTTGTTTTAAGCAAAAAAAGGCATGCAAAGGCCCTCTAAAGACTGCCTCAGCGCATCTCAAGTTTTATTGTTGATATGATTTTCTTGGTCGTGAGAGCTACTGCTTGAAAACCCAAAGGTCATCAAACCGCGCTATAGACTAGTGTGGAGGTATAAAAATAGAATGCATAGCCAACTCCTTTAGATTGGGAGTTCTGCCAAAGCATTAATTAAGAATTATGGTGGCAGAACGAAAGAGGGTTAGCAGACTGGTGAAAGATTTAACCAGCACACCCGAGGGTGTCCCTCTCCCGTCCTACCGCTACGGGAGGAGACGAGGAGTTTACGCATAAGACTATCCCTCAGACGGAATAACTCTGATGCGATCTTTCATCACGGTCTGCTAAAACCGACTGGCAATGTAGGCCAGCTTGCAAAGGATAATCTGAGAGTTTACAGGTGTCAATGTAGCTTTTATGACAAGTTATTAAATTTCTTATTGTTTTTCATTAGATTAACTTAATTATTATTTTAAATATTATATATAATCAAATAATTTAAATTGAAAAGTTATTGAGAAATCAGTCATCAGTCGTTTAGAAAGTTGGAGTAGCCTAATCTATCCATTAAGACTAAGCCGAATGAGCACCTTGAGACTCAATGAGCTGATCAACCTGAACAGGCATTCCCAATAAATAACCTTGGAATTGCTGACATCCTAAACGGGTTAAAATCTCAACCTGCTGCTGGGTTTCCACGCCTTCTGCCGTTACGGTTAAACCTAACTTTTTCGCTAAATGAATAATACTTTCTAGAATAACTTCTTCTTTTGAACCCGGTTTTAAATCAACAATAAAGCCACGGTCAATTTTCAATTCATCTACAGGTAAGTCTTTTAAATATAAGAAGCTCGAATGCCCTGTTCCAAAATCATCAATGGCAACACGAATTCCCATGTCACGTAACCGCTCACAAGCTCGGATACTCAAGTCTATATGCCGCATTGCAGTTGATTCAGTAATCTCAACAATTAAGTGATGAGGTTGAATTTGATATTTTTTTAATAATGCTTCGAGTGTACTAAATAACTTTTTATTTTCGAATTGTAGTGCCGATAAGTTCACAGCGACTGGATAAAATGGCGTGTTACTGCGCTCCCACTCCTGAATTTGCAGACAAGCTTGCTCAAGCGCCCAATACCCCATTGGAATGATCAAACCCGTTTTTTCCGCACCTTCAATGAACATATGCGGTGTAAGTATTCCTAAGGCTGGATGATTCCAACGGATTAATGCCTCAACCCCACAAACTTCAAGATTGGTATTAAATTTTGGTTGGTAATATAAGATGAACTGTTTTTCTTCTACGGCTTTATAAAGATCATTGATCAGTTTCGACTGACTTCTGGTTTCTTGTTGATGGGTTGAGTAACTAAAGATGGTATACGTATTCCGGCCTTGTTCCTTAGACATGAGCATGGCGGCATCAGCATTCATGAGTAAGTCCTGAACATTCTGTCCATGCTCAGGAAAGAGTGCTACGCCCAAACTTGCAGAAATATTAATTTCCTTACCAGAAATTTGATAGCTTTCCTGAATCAGTTGTAAAACTTTCTCGGCCAAAATAACTGCTTCGTCTGCATTTGTATTTTCTGCAATAAGCAAAAACTCATCACCACCAATCCTAAGCAGCTTACATTTTTCATTGAGTTGCCAATGCAAACGGTTCGCCATTTGAATGAGTAATTGATCACCGATATGATGCCCAAAAGCATCGTTAACCGATTTAAATCGGTCTAAATCAATATATAAAAAAGCAATTTTCTGGTCTTTATAACGATGATCTGAAAGTAATACTTCTGCATAATCAACCAAGTAAAGACGGTTTGGCAGTTTAGTTAAATTATCTTGTATAGAGAGGTTTGCTAATTCTTTATTTGCCTTACGCAACTCTAAATTTTGTTGAGTGAGGCGCTGCTCCAACATCGCAACAATAAAACTTGCGACCAGTACCAAACATGTGACCAAGATAATCGTAAATAATAATAGGTCATGTTCAGCCTGATATTGGCTAATAAATTTATCAGTAATATTCGTCGCAATGAGCGCCGTATAGTGCATTCCCATAATACTTAAGGTCATCATAACCGAAAAGGCAATTTTTAAAGTTAAGCGATGACGTTCGGTATCTTTTAATTTATAGGCTAATAAAAATGCCAGCCCTGAACCGCTCATCGCAATTAATACAGAAAATAATAGCAAGAAAGAGGTGTAATCTTTTTTATAGATATTAATATTCCAGCCCAACATACTAATGTAATATGAAGCTGAAATTCCGATTCCCATAATAATAGAACTTAAAATGAGCCGGAATAAAGGTAGCGTAAAACGTGAAGTCAACCACATGGCAATGCACGATAGCAAAGCACTAATGGCAAATGAAACAGTAATTAAAGGAATATTCGAGTTGACTGTTTCAAACAAATGATAAGCTTGTATACCAATAATATGAACAATGCTAATTGCCGATGCCAGCAATAATCCATTGATAAATAAGATTAAAAACTCAAATTTTTTATAGACTTGCTTGAATATTAATTGTTCCATGGAAATCACGAGATAGCAAATGAGGCCAGCTGCAATAAAAGAGCCGACGATCAATGTGCTATCGTAATCAACATGACCCATAATGGACTTCCATGATTATTCAATACTTTTTTTTATTTTGTTCAACTCATTGCCCAAAATACAATTAAACATGTTAAAGAAATTTTAGTAAATTTGACTTATTCAGTCAGTTATAAACAATAACATTATCTATCTTTTGGTCAAGTATTTTTTACTTTATAAATCAATAGACTAAATAAAAAATAAGCAGCCAATTATATGAAAAATATAGAATTTATTAAATCCAGTCAAGTTGACTCAATGGCTCTTTTTCATATTCAAATAAAAACAGTATAAAAAAAGAACCCTGCTTAATGCAGGGTTCTTTTAAAGCTTTTTTAGAAAAAGAAAATTAGTTCTTTTCTTTGTCTACGATTTTGTTTGCTTGAATCCAAGGCATCATTGAACGTAACTTATTACCAGTTACTTCAATACCATGCGCAGCATTTTGACGACGACGAGCAGTCATAGATGGGTAGTTTAATGCACCCTCTTGAATGAACATCTTCGCGTATTCGCCAGATTGAATACGTTTCAATGCATTACGCATTGCTTCACGAGACTGTTCGTTAATTACTTCAGTACCAGTTACATATTCGCCATACTCAGCATTGTTAGATACTGAATAGTTCATGTCAGCGATACCGCCTTCGAACATCAAGTCAACGATTAATTTAAGTTCGTGTAAACATTCGAAGTAAGCCATTTCTGGTGCATAACCAGCTTCAACTAAAGTTTCGAAGCCCATTTTCACGAGTTCAACCGCACCACCACAAAGAACTGCTTGCTCACCGAACAAATCAGTTTCAGTTTCTTCACGGAATGAAGTTTCGATAATACCAGTACGGCCGCCACCTACACCTGAAGCATAAGAAAGAGCAACGTTACGTGCATTACCAGAAGCATCTTGGTGAATTGCGATTAAGTCAGGAACACCTGAACCACGTTGGTATTCTGAACGAACTGTGTGACCAGGTGCTTTCGGAGCAACCATGATTACGTCTAAGTCTTTACGTGGAACAACTTGGTTATAAAGAATTGAGAAACCATGAGCAAATGCTAAAGTTGCGCCTTCTTTGATGTTTGGCTCAATCACGTCACGGTAAAGTTGTGATTGGAATTCATCTGGAGTCAAAATCATTACGAGGTCAGCTTGCTTAACAGCAGCAGGAACTTCTGCAACTTTAAGACCAGCATTTTCAGCTTTCTTCCAAGAAGCTGAATCTGCGCGTAAACCTACAGTTACGTCTACGCCTGAGTCTTTAAGGTTAAGTGCATGAGCATGACCTTGAGAGCCGTAACCAACAATCGCTACTTTCTTGCCTTGGATGATTGATAAGTCACAGTCTTTATCGTAAAAAATTTGCATTTGTGTTCTCCGCTAAAATACTTTTAAAAAATTAAATGGCTAATACTTTTTCGCCACGGGCGATACCAGATACACCTGAACGAACGACTTCTAGAATAGTGTTTTCTGCAAGCGCATCGATAAAACCATCTAATTTTTCAGTTGTCCCTGCTATTTGAATGGTATAGGTAGTTGGTGTCACGTCTACAATTTGCGCACGGAAAATATCCGCTGTTCGCTTAATTTCAGCACGTGAAGCACCTAAAGCTTTTACTTTAATCAACATCAGTTCACGCTCAATGTGTGAACCTTCTGATAAATCTACTACTTTTACAACTTCAACAAGTTTGTTGAGCTGCTTTGTAATCTGTTCAATCTTATGGTCATCGCCATAAGTAGTTAACGTCAGACGTGATAAAGTTGGGTCTTCGGTTGGAGCTACATTCAACGTTTCAATGTTGTAGTTACGTTGACTGAATAAACCCACCAAACGAGAAAGCGCACCAGCTTCGTTTTCAACGAGTACAGAAATAATATGTCTCATTATGTACGCTCCCCTTTACCTAACCACATATCCTTCATTGACTGACCTGCAATCAGCATTGGATAAACATGTTCTGTACGATCAACCATGACATTAATGAATACACATTTATCATTAATTGCCATTGCTTCAGCAAGCTTCGACTCTAGTTCATCAGCATGATCAATTTGGATACCCACATGACCATATGCTTCCATTAACTTGCCAAAATCAGGTAATGATTCAACATATGAGCTTGAGTGACGGCCTTCATAGTTCATATCTTGCCACTGTTTAACCATACCTAAAGCACGGTTATTCAAGCACAAGATCTTCACATTCATACCGTATTGCTTACAAGTTGAAAGCTCCTGAATACACATCTGAATTGAAGCTTCACCGGTAATACAAACTACCTGTTGATCTGGGAAAGCTAACTTGGCTGCCATTGCATAAGGTAAACCTACGCCCATGGTGCCCAATCCGCCTGAGTTAATCCATTGACGTGGACGTTTGTACTTGTAATACAACGCACCAAACATTTGGTGTTGACCCACATCCGAAGTAATGATGGCATCACCATTGGTCGCTTTATATAAAGCTTCAACAACTTGCTGTGGCTTCATCGTGCCATCAGCCAGTGTTTCATACTTCAAGCCATGAACTTTACGCCATTCATTAATTTGATCCCACCATGCAGCAATTGCTTCAGGGTTAGGCTTAGACACATTCAATTGTTTCAATTGCGTCAACATTTCCTGAAGTACAGGCTCAACCGCCCCTACAATCGGAATATGCGCCATGATCGTTTTTGAAATGCTCGCCGGATCAATATCAATATGAATAACTTTGGCATTCACACAGAATTTTGCAGGGTTATTGGTTACTCGGTCATCAAAACGTGCACCAATTGCAAGAATGACATCAGCATTATGCATCGCCATGTTTGCTTCATAAGTACCGTGCATACCCAACATGCCCACAAACTGTGGATCATCGCCAGGGAAGCCACCAAGACCCATAAGTGTATTTGTCACTGGGTAGCCCAACAAATGAGCCAACTCAGTCAATAATGCAGATGCATTACCTTGAACAACACCGCCACCAGTATAAATTACAGGGCGTTTAGCACTTAAAAGCTCATCAATCGCTTTGCGAATTTGACCAGAATGACCACGTGAAGGTGGCTGATAAGAACGCATCTTCACTTTTTCAGGATATTCGTACGCAAATTTTTCTGCAGGATTTGTCGCATCTTTTGGAATATCGATTACAACTGGGCCAGGACGACCACTTGATGCAATATAAAATGCTTTTTTGATAATTGCAGGAATTTCACTTGCGTGACGAACTTGGAAGCTGTGTTTCACGATAGGACGTGAAATACCCACCATATCCGTTTCCTGGAAAGCGTCTTCACCAATAAGATGTGATGCAACCTGGCCAGACAAAATCACCATTGGGATTGAGTCCATATAAGCTGTTGCAATTGGAGTCACAGTATTAGTTGCGCCAGGTCCAGAAGTGACCAGTACTACGCCAGTCTTACCTGTAGCACGCGAGTAAGCATCTGCCATATGACCAGCAGCTTGTTCATGACGTACGAGGTAATGATTAATTTTGTCTTGTTGAAATAGCGCATCATAAATATGTAATACAGCGCCGCCTGGATAACCAAAAACATGTTCAACGCCTTCGTCCGCAAGAGCACGAACGAGCATTTCACCACCAGATAAAAGTTCCAACGTGATTCACCCTAAAATCTTTATCACTATTTATGGAAGGCACAAATAGTGTTTCATTCATTGAATTGTCTGCACTGTTATAGCACACATATTGTCTAGTTTTCGTTGCAATAGAAAAATTTCTGTTTTTCAGCCGTATAAGCTTTTTTAACATTAATAAAGCATGTCTGGATATACATACTTTAAGTAAAATCAATCTCTCGGCTAGAGAGAATGTCTATTACAAAACATGACGGTTATTCGAAGGGTGATCAAATAATCGCATATAAAACTAAAGGAAGCATTTTTGTTGTTTAATTCACTAAAGTCAAGATTAAAGAAAAGGTTTTTCCATAAAAATTTTTAGCTGCTTCTTTTTTAATCTAAAATTAAATCATAAATTTGGTAGTTCCAATCCCTTTTATTAAAAATAATTATTCTTTTTTATATAAAACCATACATTGTAAATTGCTTATTTATAAACTTTATTTAAATATAGTCAGTTTTTTGGGGAAGATCTGATATGAATTTATCTTATTTAAAAACAAGCTTGTATACAGCAGTAACAACAGTAATTTTAATTTGCTCAAGTCAAAGTCAGGCACAGCAATATTATAAATGGATGGATAAAAGTGGCTCTACACATTACACCACGACTCCGCCACCTAAGAGTGCAAAACATTTGAACAAAGTTTCGACTTACGGCAGCCAACCATCCGTAAAAAATTCGACACCCACCTCAGAACAACAACCTCAAGATAAAACAGATAAAGTAGTGCAAGAAACAGCTAAGGTAGAACAGGAAAAAGGCGTACCCGCTGTACCAGTTCCGCCCGCCCCATCCGCAGCAGCACGGTAACCACAATGAGAGTGGTGAATATTTTCACTACTCTTCTATTATTTAAAATAAAGAAGAATAGATTGAGAAATGTTTATTGCTCATATTAAAAGATAAAATCCTGATCTAAAAACTGACATTTCCCCTTATTTTGCGCTATGCTGTGCAGCAATCTTTCATTTCAATTTTCGTTGTATAGCTTACGTCTATGACTATTTCTCACATTGACCCCGAATATCAAGCAAACACGATTGAACCATCAGTTCAACAAGATTGGGAAAATCGTAAAGTCTTTAAAGTTGCCGACACTGTCGAAGGTAAACATCGCTACATCCTTTCAATGTTTCCTTACCCAAGCGGCAAGCTGCATATGGGGCATGTGCGTAACTATACAATTGGCGATGTAATTAGCCGTTTCTACCGTTTAAAAGGCGAAACCGTGCTACAACCTATGGGTTGGGATGCATTCGGTCTACCTGCTGAAAACGCAGCAATTGCTCATAAAGTTGCTCCAGCAAAATGGACATTTGAAAACATCGCTTACATGCGTGACCAATTAAAAAAATTGGGTCTATCTGTAGACTGGGATCGCGAGTTCGCAACTTGTACACCAGAGTATTATCACTGGGAACAATGGTTATTTGTTCAGCTTTATAAAAAAGGCCTGATCTACCGTAAACTTTCAACAGTAAACTGGGATCCGGTTGACCAAACAGTTTTGGCAAACGAACAAGTTGAAAATGGTCGTGGCTGGCGCTCAGGTGCATTGGTTGAAAAACGCGATATTCCAATGTACTACTTCCGTATTACGGATTATGCACAAGAATTATTAGACGATCTTGACACCCTACAAGATGGCTGGCCTCAACAAGTGTTGACCATGCAACGTAACTGGATCGGTCGCTCTACTGGCATGGAAATTACGTTCCCATCTGCCAATACTGAAATTTATGCTGACGGTTTAACTGTTTATACAACTCGTGCCGACACGCTTATGGGTGTGACTTATGTTGCCGTTGCGGCAGAACACCCGCTTGCACTTAAAGCTGCTGAAACTAACCCTGAATTGGCTGCATTTAATGAAGAATGCCGCATGGGTTCAGTTGCAGAAGCGGACTTGGCGACAGCTGAGAAAAAAGGCATGGCAACAGGCTTGTTTGTAAAACATCCTGTAACTGGTGAAGAGCTTCCTGTTTGGATTGCAAACTACGTATTAATGTCTTATGGCTCTGGCGCTGTTATGGCTGTGCCTGCACATGACGAACGTGATTTTGAATTTGCTAACAAGTTTAATTTATCAATCAAGCAAGTCATTGATGCTAAAGGCGCTGACGATGCAGACTACTCTGCAACCCAGTGGCAAGAATGGTACGGTTCTAAAGAAGGTAAACTTGTTAACTCTGGCGAGTTTGACGGTTTAGAATTCCAAGCTGCTTTTGATGCATTCCTTGCAAAATTAGAACCACAAAATTTGGCAAATTCTAAAGTTCAATTCCGTTTACGTGACTGGGGTGTATCTCGTCAACGTTATTGGGGTTGTCCAATTCCAATGATTAACTGTGACACTTGTGGTCAAGTCACAGTACCTGAAGATCAACTTCCTGTTGTATTACCAACAGACGTTGTACCAGATGGTTCAGGCAATCCGCTTAATAAAATGCCTGAATTCTATGAAACTAAATGTCCTTGTTGTGGCGGCGATGCACGTCGTGAAACAGATACTTTAGATACTTTCGTAGAGTCATCTTGGTACTATGCACGTTATGCTTCTCCAGACTTTACTGGTGGTATGGTTAAACCTGAAGCAGCTCAAAACTGGCTTCCTGTGAACCAATACATCGGTGGTGTTGAGCACGCGATTCTTCACTTACTTTATGCACGTTTCTTCCACAAATTAATGCGTGATGAAGGCGTTGTACAAGGTAATGAACCATTTACCAACTTGTTAACTCAAGGCATGGTGCTTGCAGATACCTTCTACCGTGAAGCAGAAAATGGTAAGAAAACTTGGTTTAACCCAGCTGATATTGAGTTAGAGCGCGATGAAAAAGGTCGTATTCTTTCTGCAAAATATTCAGGTGATGGTCAAGAAGTGGTCATCGGCGGACAAGAAAAAATGTCTAAGTCGAAAAACAACGGTATCGACCCGCAAGCGATTATTGATCAATACGGTGCAGATACTGCTCGTGTATTCATGATGTTTGCTGCACCACCAGATCAATCTTTAGAATGGTCTGATGCAGGTGTTGAAGGTGCAAACCGTTTCTTGAAACGTGTATGGCGTCTTGTAGCAGGCTTCCTTGAAAAAGGAAACTCAACTTCTACAATCGATACTGCAAACTTGTCTAAGGATGCTCAAGATTTACGTCGTAAAACACACGAAACCATTCAAAAGGTAAGTGATGATATTGAACGTCGTCATGCATTCAATACCGCTATTGCTGCTTTAATGGAGTTATTAAATGCGAGCAACAAGTTTGAAGCAAAAGATGACAACGACATTGCGGTAGAACGTGAAGCGATCACTACACTTTTAACTTTGCTCGAACCGTTTGCACCACATTTAAGCCAAACTTTATTGGCTCAATTTGGTACAGATGTTACAGCAGCAACGTTCCCTGAAGTGGATGCTTCTGCGTTAACACGTAATACACAAACGATTGTTGTACAGGTTAACGGTAAACTTCGCGGTAAACTTGAAGTTTCTGTTGATATTTCTAAAGAAGATCTATTAGCTCAAGCTAAAGCTCTACCAGAAGTTCAACAATTCTTAACCGGACCAACAAAAAAAGAAATTGTGGTTCCAAATAAACTAGTTAACCTCGTGGTTTAATTAAAGTTATTAATGAGAGGATCAAGCATGCACTTAGCCAAACGTTTAGCCGCTGTTGTTTTAACCTTAGGCCTTAGTGCAGGCTTAGTCGGGTGTGGATTTCATTTAAAAGGAACCAACCCGACTGCGACTCCGCTTGTTTATAAAAAGTTAAGCCTTGAGTTACCAGCTAAAACTGATGATTTGGAAACGCAGTTAAAAGTGTATTTGGCTGCCAATGGTGTTCAATTCAGTAATGATAGTGATGCCTATGTACTTCGTGTTTTGGAATACACACCACGTCGTCAGCTTTTAAATGGAAAACTGACAGAAGTATTATTACGCCTAACCGTAACCTTCCAGATTGAAGATCGTCAGGGTAATAAAATTACTGAACCACGCTCATTAACTGCATCTCGTAGTTATCAATATGACTTGGCAACAGTCAACACTGAAAATCAGCAAGAAACTTACTTACAACATATTGTGATTGATGATATTGCACAACAAATTACTCGTCAGATTTCAGCAAATCGTTTACCAAAAGCTCAGCCTTAATCTGTATTTTTGCCTGCAATGAAAATTGACTATTTACAAGCCTTAAAACGTACTCCGGAAGCTCGGGGTGCGTGGATTTTGCATGGGCAAGAGCCCTTATTAGAACAAAATTTATTAGATGCCTTTCGCAAAAGCTGGCAACAACAAGAAGTTGAAAGACAGCGCTATGATATTAGTAGCGTGAGCGACTGGAAAAATGTCTTTAACGCACTTAATAGCTTATCTTTATTTTCTCAACAGCTTGCTATTGAAGTACATGGCAATATAAAACCTGATGCGAATGGCTTAAAACAACTTAAAAGTTATATACAACATAATGAACATAATCTGCTGTTAATTGTTTTACCCAAACAAGATAGTAGCAGCTTAAAATCTGCTTTTTTTCAAGTTGTTGAAGCAAATGGTGTTGTTGTTTCCTTAACGGCAAACTACCCACAAGACCGTCAACGTATTTTAAACGTAGAAGCAGAAAAGTTAGAGATCCAACTCGACAATGATGCTTGGCAGTGGTTAATGCAACATCATGAGCACAACTTATTAGCAGCTAAAAACAGCTTGATGCGTGTAAGAGATACTTTCCCAGATCAGAAACTTATTCAAATTGAGCAATTGTATGCTTGTTTACAAGATCAATCTCGTTATACCACCTATGATTTAAGTGATGCCTTATTAGAAGGCAACCTTGGCCAATCTATTAAGATTTTTCAATATTTAATTGCAGCAGGCGAACCAGATAGTCTGATTTTATGGACTTTAAGTAAAGAAATGCGCTTGTTGATGCAATTGTTTGAACAACCTCATAACGCCCTACAGCTTGGTATATGGAAAACAAAGGTTGGTTTATATCAACAAGCCTTAAGAAGACTAAATCCGCAACAGTTTCTAGGCTGGTCTACCCTTCTATTGCAAATTGATGCAGCAATTAAAGGAATGTCGAACGAAAATGCAGAACATTTAATGCAGCAAGCGATTGCTGAATTATGTGGGAAAACACTATTTATACAATAATTCGGCTCAATCATTTTTCATCATTCCTGAAATATCATAAAAATTCACGTTTTATCCTCATTTCGCTTTTATACTAAATTAAATTTTAAACTTTTCGACCTCTCGCCATGCCAAAAATAAAGCCAATCAAACTTGTTATTATCATCGTCTGTATAGTCATTATTGCTGTATTAGCCTGGAAGTTTTTCAAGCCAAAACAGCAGCAGCCACAATATATTACTGCCGAGGTAACGCGCGGGGATATTGAAAATAATGTACTTGCAACGGGTACACTTGATGCAACCAAACTGATTAGTGTCGGTGCACAGGTATCTGGTCAGGTTAAAAAGATGTATGTACAACTAGGCGATCAGGTTAAGCAAGGTCAACTTATTGCGCAAATTGACTCAACGACCCAAGAAAATAGTTTAAAAACTTCTGATGCGAATATTAAGAATTTAGAAGCGCAGCGTCTTCAACAAGTTGCTTCTTTGAATGAAAAACAACTTGAGTACCGCCGTCAGCAACAAATGTATGCGCAAGATGCAACACCACGCGCAGATTTAGAATCAGCTGAAGCAAGCTATAAAACAGCTCAAGCACAAATCAAAGCATTAGATGCGCAAATTGAATCTGCAAAAGTGACTAGATCTACGGCGCAAACCAATATTGGTTATACACGTATTCTTGCTCCAACTGATGGTACGGTTGTCGCAATTGTGACTGAAGAAGGTCAAACGGTAAACGCAAACCAAAGTGCGCCAACAATTGTCAAAATTGCAAAATTACAAAATATGACGATTAAGGCTCAAGTCAGTGAAGCTGACATTATGAAAGTTGAGAAAGGCCAACAGGTTTATTTCACTACCTTAGGTGAAGACACTAAGCGTTACGCAACCTTACGTCAAATTGAGCCTGCTCCAGATTCAATTTCTAGCGAATCAACAAATACCACCAGTTCAACTACAAGCTCAGCCGTTTACTATAATGCTTTGTTTGATGTGCCAAACACGGATGGTAAATTGCGTATTGATATGACTGCACAAGTTTATATCGTATTAAACTCGGCTAAAAATGCCTTGCTCGTTCCTTCATCAGCGCTCAGCTCTAAACAATTTTCAGGTCAAAGAAAATCAGGTCAGTCTTCTGATAAAGCAAGCTCTACACCTGAAGCAGCTAAAAAATCTCAAGGAAATGGGGCTCGTTTAGAGCGTCTTAACCTAACTGCTGAGCAAAAACAGTTAATTGAACAAGGTAAATTAACTTTAAGCGTTGTCCGCATATTACAAGCCGATGGCACAACTAAACCGACTCAGATTTTGGTTGGCATTAACAACCGGGTAAATGCGCAAGTTCTTGCGGGCTTAAAACAAGGTGATCAAGTTGTGATTGCCGATAGTGCAGATACTTCTGCTGCATCAGCAAATAGTAGTAATAACCGTCGCCGTAGTGGCCCAATGGGAATGTAAGCATGACAAAACAAGCTTTGCTTGAAGTCAGCAATCTGGTCCGGGAATTCCCTGCTGGCGAAAGCACAATACAAATTTTAAAAGGCATTGACCTTACCATTTACGAAGGTGAACTGGTTGCCATTGTCGGCCAGTCTGGTTCGGGTAAGTCAACGCTCATGAACATTTTGGGCTGCTTAGACCGCCCTACTAGTGGTAGTTACAAAGTCAGTGGACAAGAGACTGGTAAGTTAGAGCCAGATCAGCTCGCTCGATTACGCCGTGAATATTTTGGTTTTATTTTCCAGCGCTACCATTTGCTTGGTGATTTATCTGCTGAAGGTAACGTTGAGGTTCCAGCAGTTTATGCAGGTGTTACCCCTTCTGAGCGTAAACAACGCGCAACAGCTCTACTTACTGAATTAGGGTTAGGCACTAAAACACTTAATAGACCAAGTCAGCTTTCTGGTGGTCAGCAACAACGTGTTTCTATTGCCCGTGCCCTCATGAATGGTGGAGATGTCATCCTTGCGGATGAACCAACAGGAGCACTCGACTCTCATAGTGGCGTTGAGGTTATGCGTATTTTGCGTGAACTCAATGCTGCTGGTCATACTATTATTCTGGTGACACACGATATGCAAGTTGCAAAAAATGCAACTCGTATTATCGAGATTAGTGACGGAGAAATTATTAGTGACCGTCCTAATATTCCAGATCAAGCAGCCGAACCGATCAAGTCTGATCCTGATGCCGCTCCTGCTTTACAAGGTAAACAGAAGAAAGGCAAAAGTATTTCTGCATGGCGTTCTACTTTAGACCGTTTATCCGAAGCTTTTCAAATGGCTTTACTGTCTATGAATGCTCATCGCATGCGTACTTTTTTAACCATGCTTGGGATCATTATCGGTATTGCATCTGTTGTTACGGTGGTCGCTCTAGGTAAAGGCTCTCAACAACAAATTTTAAGCAATATTAGTAGTCTAGGAACCAATACGATTACCGTATTTCAGGGCCGCGGGTTTGGTGACAACTCTAAAACCGCAAGCTTTAAAACATTGGTTCCTGCCGATGCTGATGCATTAATGACTCAACCTTATGTTAGCGCAGTCAGTCCGATGGTCAGTACATCCAAGACTATGCGCTATCAACAGAATGAAGCAAACGCCACCATTAATGGTGTGAGTAATGATTATTTCGATGTAAAAGGTTTGGTCTTTAAAGATGGGCAAACTTTTGATCAACGTAGTGTGCGTGATCGCTCACAAGATGTGGTGATTGATACCAATACGCAAAAACAATTCTTTGGCGATGGTAGCAATCCAATTGGCCAAGTAGTCCTACTCGGTAGTGTACCAGCGCGCATCATTGGGGTTGTAGAACCGCAAACAAGCGGCATGGGCTCAGACGACACGTTAAATGTCTATATGCCTTATACAACCGTAATGAGCCGTATGTTAGGTCAGTCTAATGTCCGCAATATCGTGGTTCGTATTAATGACAAATATTCAACTACAGCCGCAGAAAACGCGATTGTAAACTTATTAACCCAGCGCCACGGTGCACAAGATATTTTCACTATGAACAGTGACAGTATCCGTCAAACCATTGAGAAAACGACCAGCACAATGACCCTTCTGGTTTCAGCAATTGCTGTAATTTCACTGGTCGTTGGTGGTATTGGGGTAATGAATATTATGCTGGTTTCTGTGACTGAACGTACTCAGGAAATTGGTGTACGTATGGCTGTAGGCGCACGTCAAAGTGATATTTTGCAGCAATTTCTTATTGAAGCAATTTTAGTCTGTTTAATTGGTGGTGTGCTTGGTGTCTTACTATCCCTAGGCCTTGGACAACTTATTAATAAATTTGCTGGCGGTAACTTTAGCGTGGCTTATTCAAGCACTTCTATTATTGCAGCATTTGTGTGTTCAACACTGATTGGTGTCGTTTTTGGTTTCTTACCAGCCAAGAATGCCGCAAAACTCGACCCAGTTGCAGCACTATCACGAGAATAAGGAAAATTGCATGTCTTTCTCTATGACTAAACTTAGCACAGCACTTCTCCTCACAAGCTCTCTTGTTGGATGTGCTGCTGTGGTAAAAACACCTTATGAAACACCTGCGGTACAAGTTCCGGGTAGTTTTCAGTATGACGCCACAAAAGCAAAAACCATGTCTGCCGATCAATATTCTGACCGTTGGTGGACACTTTTTAGTGATGCACAGCTTAATCAGCTCGTAAATAATGTATTAGAACGTAACAGTGACTTAGCTGTCGCAGGGATTACCTTAAAACAAGCACGTTTACAAGCTGACCTAACCGCAAATAAGCAAGGCTTACGTACTAGCTCTAGTGTTTCAACGGGACATTCTTTTGATTTGAACTCAGGAGATGACAGCGCTAAAGGTCTATCAATGAGTGCTGGCGTAAGCTATGAGGTTGATTTGTTTGGTAAGCTTGCACGCCAAACTGAAGCAAGTAAATGGGAAGCTTTAGCGACTGAACAAGACCTACAAGCCACTGGACAAAGTTTAATTGCAACCACGGCTAAATTATATTGGCAACTCGGTTATTTAAATGAACGTTATGCGACTGCTCAGCAGAGTCTAGCAACCTCACAAAAGCTTTATCAACTGGTACAGATTCAGTATAAAGCTGGTGCGGTTTCAGGTGTAGATCTTACTCAAGCAGAACAATCTGTACAAAGTCAAAAAGCGAGCCTAAGCCAGATTGAGCAACAACTGGTTGAAACACGTACTGCCATTGCAGTGCTCTTACATGAACCATTGCAACAGTTAAACATTCAAGAACCCAAACGTTTGCCTCGCAATGCACTACCAGCAATTGGTGCAGGCTTACCTGCCGATATTTTATCGCGCCGTCCCGATTTACAAGCCTCTGAGCTTCGTTTGAAAAAGGCGCTCGCGACTAAAGATGCTACTAAGGCGAGCTACTATCCATCGATTAGCTTAACCAGTAGTTTGGGTTCAACAAGTACATCGTTGACAGAACTGTTACGTAACCCTGCCCTAACTTTAGGTGCAAGTTTAAGCTTACCGTTTTTGCAATATAACGATATGAAAAAAGATATCGCGATTAGCAATCTGGATTATGAAAAAGCGATTATTCAATATCGCCAGACGCTTTATCAGGCTTTTGCTGATGTCGAAAATGCTTTATCAAGCCGGACCGAACTCGACAAACAAGTAGCGTTACAAGAACGTAATGTTGAACTTGCAGAGAAAACTGAGCGTTTAACTGAAGTCCGTTATCGTTATGGTGCTGTCGCATTAAAAACACTTCTTGATGCCCAGCAAACTACACGTACTGCACGCTTAAGCCTTGTTGAAACTAAACAAAGCCAATACAACGCGTATGTCACCCTCATGCAAACTTTAGGTGGTTCACCTGTAAAAGAACTTCCTCAATAACTTGCGCCCAGTAAAAAAGCCGTAGTCCTTCAACTACGGCTTTTTTTATGTCTGAATAAATTTTAAAACTTATTCATCATCCATCATAGATTGGCTCATACCAACAGTATTGAAACCAGCATCTACATATAGAATTTCACCAGTGATACCTGAAGCCCATGGTGAGCAAAGGAATAATGCTGCATTACCCACTTCGTCAATGGTTACATTACGCTTTAACGGTGCAACTTTTTCATTGGCATCTAACATTTTACGGAAAGATTTAATACCAGAAGCAGCCAATGTACGGATTGGACCCGCAGAAATCGCGTTTACACGAATACCGTCAACACCTAAGCTTGATGCCAAGTAACGAACACCTGCTTCTAAAGAAGCTTTTGCCATACCCATAACATTATAGTTAGGCATAACGCGCTCAGAACCTTGGTAAGTCAAAGTCAATAAACAACCTTGGCGAGCTTGTAGTAATGGTTTTGCAGCACGTGCCATCGCAATAAAGCTGTATGCACTGATGTCATGAGCAACTTTAAAACCGTCACGGTCAGTCACGTCAGTAAAATCACCATCAAGTGTATGTGCAGGAGCAAAGCCGATAGAGTGAACTACGCCATCTAGACCATCCCAATGTTTTGCAAGTTCTGCAAATGCATTGTCAATTTCGCTATCAACTGCAACATCACATGGGAACACAAGCTTAGAACCGAATTGCTCAGCAAATTCATCCACACGTTTTTTTAATTTTTCGTTTGGATAAGTAAACGCAAGCTCTGCACCTTCGCGGTGTAATGCTTGGGCAATACCAAAAGCAATTGATAATTTACTAGCAACGCCTGCAATCAAAAAGCGTTTACCTGCTAAAAGTCCTTGTGTCATGCCGATCTCACTCAAAACAATTTAAAGCATAATGCCAATATTCAGCGGTTTTCGAAATTGCATAATGCATCTTTTTTCAAAAATCGCACGAAAAAAAATCGCCCCTCATGAGGAGCGACTTCTAAATGAATATAATTTTAGTCGTCAGATAACAAACCAATCAAACGTAAAAAAGAGATATACATCCAAACTAAAGTTGAGAGTAATGCGATACCACACAACCATTCCATGAATTTTGGAGCACGATAAGCTGCGTTGGTTTCAATTAAATCGAAATCTAAAATCAGGTTAAGTGACGCAATCACCGCAATAAATGCAGCAAAGCCAATGCCTAACCAGTTACTTTCAAAAATATAAGGAACACTAGAACCAAATGCTAAACGCATGATCATCTGCACGATAAACACAAGAAAAATAGCCAGAGATGCAGATATCACAACTGACTTAAATTTTTCTGTTGCACGTACAATCTGAAATTTATATAGACCAAACATCACCAATGTTGTCACGAAAGTGGCAAGTAATGCTTGTAAAGGCACACCTGGGTACTTGATTTGAAAAGTAAATGAAATACCGCCTAAGAATGCACCTTCAAAGAGTGCGTAAGGAATTGCCAAGGTTGGTGCAGTCGTCGGTTTAAATGTGGCAATCAAAGCTAAAACCAGGCCACCAATTGCACCAACAATAGCACCTGCATAGGCAATACCAAAATTTGCAGTAAAAGCTGCGTAGAAAAATAAAGCAATGCCCACAGCCGCTGCAATGACTGTCAGCATAATAGATTTTTGAATCGCACCTTGCACGGTCATTGGTTGACTATAGTCACTGACCGTTTCGACACGCGTCAGTATCGGGTTATTACTTTGCATAAATACTCTCTTTTTATAATAAAAAATTTAAAACATCATTTTAAGCAAAATGAATATGAAAGCCAAATCAGGCTCTCGATATTATTGTAACAATGTCCTTTAAATAATAAAAAAGGAGCAACAGCCCCCCTTTTTATTATTTCGGCAAGGAATTAATCTTTACCATCAGTATTCATAATAAAGAAATATTCACGGTAATATTTCAACTCAGAAATTGAGTCACGAATATCATCCATTGCTAAATGTGATGCATTCTTTTTCAGACCGCTCATGATTTCAGGGCGCCAGCGTTTTGAAAGTTCTTTTACGGTAGACACATCAAGATTACGGTAATGAAAATACTGCTCAAGTTCAGGCATAAGACGATGTAAGAAACGACGATCCTGACAAATCGAGTTACCGCACATCGGTGAAACTTTTGGATTGACCCATTTTTTTAGGAATTCTAAAGTCTGTAGCTCAGCATCACGAGCTGTCAATTTGCTACGACGAACTCGCTCAACCAACCCAGATTGTCCATGTTGGCGGGTATTCCACTCATCCATTGCATTTAAAATACGATCAGGTTGATGGATAGCCAAGACCGGACCTTCGGCAAGTACATTTAAATTATCATCTGTAATAATTGTTGCGATTTCAATGATTTGGTCATTATCGGTATCTAAACCGGTCATTTCCAGATCAATCCAAATTAATCGTGTATTTAAAGTACTGCTCATGTATGTACGTTCTAAAATGCCGTAAAAACATCAATAGTAGCAAATTTCTTGCATCTGCGCTGTAATTCTATAGCCGCTTCATGCTATTTTTGCCATCTTCAAACAGTGGTTTTTTTGGGATATGAATGGCTTTAATTCGTAAGCGTCGTTTAACTGAACAGCAGCAACGTCGTATTGAAAAACAGCACAAAACTCGCCAAGAAGAGGCCGATACTTCACAAGATCTGGACGGACTCGTTGTACAACATTATGGCCGCCAACTCGAAGTACAGGCACTCTCTGTACCTGAGCATCACCCAGAAAAACCTCAAGTTGCCGAAGGAGAGCCAGAACCATTCTGGAAACCTATCGAGCTCAAAAGTGTATGGCGATGTCATACTCGAACTAACCTTGAGTTACTTGTGACTGGTGACTGGGTTAAATGGCAAGCAGACCCGAACACAGGTTTAGGCATTATTACTGCCATTCATCCACGCAACTCATTACTTACCCGTCCAGACCGTTATCACAAGGTTAAACCAGTTGCAGCAAATATCAGTTTGATTGTAATTGTATTTTCTCCCCTTCCTGAGCCAGCTCCGACATTAATCGACCGTTATTTAGTGGCTTGCGCAGACGCTAACATTCCTGCACTTTTAGTCTTAAATAAATCAGATTTACTCACTGAAAATGACCCAATTCTCACGCTATTAGAAGAATATAAAACTTTGGGTTATGAGGTGATGATTTGTCAGTCTAAAAAGGGAGATATCTCTGCTTTATCTGAACGTTTAGATGGTGAAACGGTAGCTTTCGTTGGTCAATCGGGTGTAGGGAAAAGTTCTTTAATTAATGTATTAATTCCAGATGCAGAGCAAAAAACAAATATTATTTCTGAAAACTCTGCACTTGGTCAGCACACAACAACCTCTACACGTTTAATGAATTTCGGTAAAAATGGCGCGTTAATCGACTCACCGGGAATTCGTGAATTTGGGCTTTGGCATCTTGATTTAGAAAAAATTCGTATGGGCTTTCCAGAAATTGAAGCACATTTGGGTTCTTGCCAATTCCGTAATTGCACCCATACTCATGAAAAGAACTGTGGGTTAAAACACGCTGTAGAATCTGGTGAAATTTTACCACGGCGCCTAGATAGCTTTTTGCGTTTAAATGATGAGATTCAAGAAGCACAGCAAAAAAACTAATTTTCTGTCCGCTTTGCACTTGAAGTGGTGATTTTGATCACCATCTATATACGCTATACTCTAGGTCAATTTTGTTTTTAATTTTTTTTAGGTGACTTGTGGAACGCTGGTTAGAGTTTATGGGGAATCACCCCATTTTGTTTGGTACGCTCGGAGTCTTGGTCGTGTTGTTCTTCATTTTTGAAGGTCAACGTAACGGTCGTAAAATTTCACCACAGTCGCTTGGTATTTTAGTGAAAGCGAAAAATGCCATACTGATCGACTTGCGCGATAGTAAAGACTTCCGTGAAGGTCATATTAGTGGCAGCCGCAATATTCCTTTCAGCCAAATTGCAAGTCATGCTGATGAATTAAAAGCAAGTGAGCGCCCATTAGTATTTATTTGCAACCTCGGGCAAGTTGCTGGGAGTGCTTTGCAAAAAGTTGCTCACCATGACAGCTATCGTCTTGATGGTGGTATTAGTAACTGGAAAGCACAAGGCTTACCTCTTGTAAAAAGCAAACCAAAAGCTTAAGGAGAATTATTATGACTGCAAATGTCATTGTTTACTCAACTTCTGTATGCCCGTATTGCGTTCGTGCTAAACAGTTACTTGAGCGTAAAGGTATTGCTTACAAAGAAGTAAATCTTTCTGTTGAAGCACCGGAAGTACGTGTTGAATTAATGCAACGCACGAATCATCGTACTGTCCCACAAATTTTTATTAACGATCAGTTTATTGGCGGTTTTGACCAACTTTATGCTTTAGAGCGTGAAGGTAAACTCGACGAATTATTGGCTTAACATCGCATCCATATTAAGGAAAAAACAATGAGCGAAGAACAACAAGTTCAACCACAATTAGCTTTAGAGCGTATTTATACAAAAGATATTTCTTTTGAGGTTCCAGGGGCGCAGGTTTTTACTAAACAATGGCAACCTGAACTCAATATCAATCTTTCTTCTGCTGCAGAAAAAATTGATCCAACTCATTTTGAAGTTTCTTTAAAAGTTGTGGTACAAGCCGATAACGACAACGAAACAGCGTTCATTGTAGATATCACTCAATCAGGTATTTTCTTGATTGATAACATCGAAGAAGATCGCTTACCGTATATTTTAGGCGCTTATTGCCCAAATATTTTGTTCCCGTTCTTACGTGAAGCGGTAAATGATTTAGTGACTAAAGGTAGCTTCCCACAGTTACTTCTTACTCCAATCAACTTTGATGCAGAGTTCGAAGCAAATATGCAACGTGCTCAAGCTGTTGAAGGTCAAGCTTAATTTTCTAGCTTCTCCTTGAGTAAAAAACCGCGTTTATCGCGGTTTTTTTATGTTTTGAATAATTAAAAATTAATGATCAAGAGAAATAAGCTGAATAGTAGGAAACTGAAAACCGCGGCAAGATAATTCTGAGCGCCATGCCACTGTTAGCATCATATTACCTAGAACGAAGTTTTGATAAGCAAATGTCCCAATAAGTGGATGAGAACATATTCCGCCATTGTCTGTAGGATGTGCTTGAGTATTTAAAGTATTTAAATCTAGCCGTATGCCGAGGCCCGAGGCTTTTAGAACAGCCTCTTTAGTCGTCCAAACTTTAAACCAGTATTCTCTGTCTTGCTCTAAGCTTAACCACGTTTCATATTCATTAGGATGAAATGCATGCTGGGCTAAAGCTTCCAAACGAACTTTACGGTCTAGTTCTTCAACATCTACACCGATATCTTTAACATGCGGGCTCATTGCTAAAGCATAATACTGTTGGCTATGAGAGTGATTGAAATGCAAAGCGTGATTCAACAAATATGGCTTGCCATGCTCATGCTTTGTAAACTCTAAATCCGTTATTGTAATTTGTAATTTCTGTGCTATTAGCTCATTTCTAATGTTATGTATTTGCTGTTTTTTATAATGATTAAATGTACGAAAGTCAGGGAAATCTTGTTTAGATTTTAAAAGAAGCTGGGACAATGTCTGTGTGTAGACTTCAATATTACGCTTAGACATTATCCCGACCTTATTTTAAATTAATTAGAATTTAACCACGTCGCCTTTTAAGGTAACGCCCGCCATCATGGCACCTTTATAGCAATCGTAAGTTGTCGTGCTCGTGGTTTCATTGGCTTTAAAATAACTCACAATATTGGTAACCGCGTTTGCACCTTGTGCTTTAGCATTGTTTTGCATTTGGATGAGCGCTGAACGTAAAACCCAATCACAAGACGTTGCAGCTGACTTACCAAAACCATTGGTCTTTTTATTGGTCACCGCATCTTTTTGAATGACTTTACCACCAGACTTTGTACCCTTTAAATAAAACTTTACTGAACCATCTAAAGTGCCATCTGCAACTGCACGGTCTACAGCTTCTTTAAAATTTAACTGATGTACTTCATCTCCAGCCTGAACAGTGGCAGTAAAACCCGCACTTAGCATTGCTACAAATAAAAGTTTTTTATTTAACATTGTTGTGTTCCTTATTGTTTAACACGTTTAAAAATAAGCGAAGTATTAATTCCGCCAAAAGCAAAGTTATTGCTCATAATAATGTCAGCATCCAGAGTTCTTGGCTGCTGAACGATATAATCCAGATCGCCGCACAGTGGATCGACTTCATCTAGATTTAAAGTTGGAATAAAGCGACTACGATTCATCATTTCAATGCTCAGCCAAGCTTCAATAGCTCCACACGCCCCCAGCGTATGTCCAAAGTAGCTTTTTAAAGAGCTGATCGGCTTACGTCCCAAAACTGCTGCTGTCGCCTGACTTTCTGCTACATCGCCCTGATCAGTTGAGGTGCCATGCGCATTTACATAAGCAATGTCTTTAGCTTCTACAGATGCATCTTTAAGTGCCAATTGCATACAGCGACCCATCATTTCTGACTCGGGGCGAGTGACATGTTGACCATCAGTATTGCTACCGTAGCCAATCACTTCTGCATAGATATGGGCACCTCGAGCTTTGGCATGTTCGTATTCTTCTAAAATTAAACAGCCAGCCCCTTCACCAATCACCAATCCATCTCGCTTAGCATCAAATGGTCGTGGTGTTTTTTCTGGTTGGTCATTCATTCCACTGGTCGCGAACAATACATCAAAAACCGCAGCACCTGCTGCACTGAGTTCTTCTGCACCACCAGCAATCATGACCTGTTGTTTGCCATATTTAATCGCTTCATAGGCTTGCCCAATGGCCATAGAACCAGAGGTACATGCACTTGATGTCGGTAAAGTTAAGCCTTTTAGACCAAAATATACGGTCATGTTCACCGCACTTGTATGGGCCATCATGCGGATATAGGTTGTTGCATTGATTTTACTCATGCTCTGATGAAGCAACATGCTTGCAAACTCACCCACGGCCTCTACGCTACCCGCAGAAGAACCAAAGGCAACCCCCGCTTCACCACTAGACAAAATTTCGTGTCCAAGCAAGCCAGCATTTTGCAAAGCAGTTTCGGCACAGACCACAGACATGAGCGCAACACGGCCCATACCACGGGTGACTTTACGGTTAAAATGTTTTGGAACATTAAAAGTTTCAACAGGTCCAGCAAGCTTGGTCCGAAGGTCAACATATTGCTCCCACTCCGGCATGTAGCGTATACCGCTTTTGGCAGCTTCAAATCGAGCAAAAATCTCATCAGAGGTTTCACCTAAAGAGGTAATCCCAGCCATTCCTGTCACAACCACACGTTTCATCAGATGAGTCCCCCATTCACAGAAATAACCTGTCGGGTCACATAAGAAGCTTCATCTGAACACAAGAATTTCACCACGCTAGCAACTTCATCGACTTGTCCCATGCGTTGTAACGGAATCATTTTAAGTGCATGTTCTTTGACTTCATCTGTCACCATTTCCGTCTCAATCAGACCAGGTGCTACACAGTTCACGGTAATTTTTCGCTTAGCCAATTCCAGTGCCAAGGCCTTGGTCGCACCAATCAATCCTGCTTTTGCAGCACTGTAGTTAACCTGACCACGATTGCCCATAATGCCAGAAACCGAAGATAACGTGACGATACGGCCACCTTTACGCAAATGAATCATTGGCATAACTAATGGTTTTAATACGTTATAAAAACCATCTAAGGAAGTCGAAATAACTTCATCCCAGTCTTGATCTGTTAAAGCTGGGAAAGCACCATCATGGGTAAGACCAGCATTCAATACAACACCATAGAATCCACCATGCTGTTCTACATCTTGTTCTAAAATCTGTTGAACGGTTTGGCGTTCAGTTACATCAAACATTAAATAATGGCTATTTTGTCCTAGCGCTTGAATCTCTTGTACGACTTGTTCTGCATCTGCCTGACGCGAACGGGCATGCACAGTTACATCAAAACCAGCCTTTGCAAGTTGTAATGCAATCGCTTTCCCAATTCCTCGACTTGAACCCGTTACTAAAATTCGTCTTGTCACAATGTATTCCTAATTCTTTGTGGTTATTCAAATGGTGTTTCTGTTGGCTCAAATACACTTAACGTTGCCTGAATGCAGTGTTCAGCATATTGGATTTCACAGGAAAATTGCCCAAGTCCTTCATGAAAATATTGTTGTTCTATTTGAATGATCAATCGAGAACCTAAAGCGAAATAAGGGATCGGTAAATTTAACTTACGTGTTCCCAATAAAAAACCGACTTTTGGCGCTTGTTTTGACTGCTGACCTTGCCAGCCTGAATAAGCGCTGATGGTTTGTGCCATAATTTCAATACTTGCCCATGTCGGCAAGCCTTCTGCTTCACAGAACATGAGCTCGGGTGTAATCGTGAGTTCGGCTTGTGCCCGCCCTTCTGCAACATCAGTTAAATGGTCAATAAAAACCATAGGCTGCTCATGAGGAATATATTGAATTGCATCAAGTTTCATCAGGGCTTCACTCCAAAAACAAGACTAATATTACTTCCCCCAAAAGCGAAAGAATTACTCATGACATAGCGGATGGGTTGTTTTAGCTCGGCATCTCGTACATAGTTTTGGTCAGCCAAATCTGGATCAATCTCAACATTTTGATGCACTGGCAACCAACTTTGATCTTTTAGAATCTGTTCACAAATAAAAGCTTCTATAGCGCCAGCTGCACCGAGGCAATGTCCGGTTTTGTGTTTGGTACTACTTAAAGCAACCTGATAATCACCAAAAACTTGTCGTACTGCCTTAATTTCCATTGCATCATTTTGTGGAGTTGCTGTGCCGTGCAAGTTGATATAACCAATCTCTTGAGCTGAAATATGAGCCATATCTAGTGCACGTTGCATAGCTAAAGTTGCACCTTTGCCTTCAGGATGTGGAGCCGAAATATGCCATGCATCCATCGACTCACCAGCACCCATTAACATCACAGGAGCAGTGGCTTTACTTAATACAAAAAATGCAGCAGCTTCACCAATATTAATGCCATCACGTTTCACGCCGCAGGGTTGGCAAGTCTGTTCAGATAAACTTTCTAGGCTATTAAATCCATTGAGTGTCAACTGACACAAGGTATCGACGCCACCCACCAATACAACATCGGCTAAATCTGCATGAAGTAAACGCTGACCTGCAGCTAATGCTTTCGCGCTTGAAGAGCAAGCGGTCGAAATAGTATATGCAGGTCCTTCCCATCCTAAGTACTGCTGCAATGCTTTTGCTAAGCAGCCCATTTCCTGAGGATAGTGAGATATTGAAAGATCAGTTTTCCCTTGGAAATATTGCTTAAGTAATAATTCATTATCTGCAATACCAGAAGTAGATGTACCTACCACAATGGCCAAACGTTTATTTTCAAAGGATGCCGTATAGTCTCTTAACGCTGCCTCGATTTCGGATAATGCGGTTAATGCAAAACGTAGATTACGTGAATCTACAAACTGTAAGGTGTCTGGTACATTCGAGCATAATGGATGTGTAAATTGCCCCACCCAAACATTACGATCAGCAATTAAATCATCTCGCAAACTTAAGGTTTGCTGTGGCTGTTGTAATGCCTGTTTGATTTGATTAAGTTCGCAACCTAATGCAGATAAACCGACACTTAATTGTATGCCTACTGCCATTGTGGCTGCATTTTCTGAAGGTAAATGTTTCATGGTGTAGGACTTTCTTCTGTCTGCAACGTATTTTCAATCGAACTCAGCGTCATGGTATAAGGGACTTGTTGATTAATCAATTCAATGCTTCCTTGTCCCTGTTTAAGCTGCAACACAGGCTGCTTTTCAATATAGACAACTTGCATGCCAGCTTGTTGTTTCATCTCTACTGCTTGTTGTCCTAAATGTGAAAATTGAGGGTATGTAGCAAACAGAAGATCCCGTACCACAAACTCAAAAGGCAATAAACGCATTTGATCAATACGCTGTTCAACATGAACACGATGTCCATCAAACTGTAACTTAAATAATTGTTGGCCTGTCAGGCTCAAAGCCACCATATCCAGTACAGCACCCTTTTGCTGTTGGTATAACAAGAAGCTAAAACTTTGCTGCTTCCACTGAACTTCAACCTGATCTTGTCGTTGATAAGCTTGTGCCTGCCATAGTGGGCTTTGTAGCCCTTTGGCATGTGGCATGACCTGACAACCATTTAAAAATAAAAAGCTACTGAGTAATATCGTTGCCCATTTGCGTTGCATGATTAGCCCTCAAGTGCCTGTTCTTGCGCCAAGCCTTCACGACAATATTCTGCCAAAGTGGTGAGTCTACGTTTGGCATTTTTATGGATTGGATTTTTTTCATCCCATGCATAACCAGCCAATAATGAAGAAATCATACGGCGAATGCCTTCATTCTGATTTTGCGAGAACACCACATCTTGGAACTCGCCTTCGTACCATGACTCAACATAGGCACGAAACACCTGAATACCGCGACGTAATGGTTTTTCATACTCTTGTAACCAGTCGACTTGCTCACCTTGTAAAACTCGTTCAACCAAAGGAATAGCCAAACTTGAAGATTTAAGAGCAATCGTCACACCTGATGAAAAGACAGGGTCCAAAAACTCACCTGCATTACCTAATAGTGCATAGTTGTTGCCTGCCAAGTGTTTTACATTCGCTGAGTAACCCACCAAGGTGCGCACTGGTGTATCAAATCTTGCACGGTGCAATACATGTGACAAGCTTGGCTCATCGGCTAAAATACGCTTAAACATTGCCTCAGGTTCATTATCTTCAGCATTTTCGACCGTGTATTTGTCAAAAAAATCTTGTTCTGCAACCACACCAAAAGAAGCGCGACCATCTGCAAATGGAATCAGCCAATACCATGCGCGATGATCTTTTTCGTGCACAGTAATTAAAATTTTATTGCGGTCAAATTCAGGATCGTCTGTAATACCATCTTCAATATGAGTAAACAGTGCACGACGTACTGGAAAGTTTGATGGGCTCTCTAAATCTAAAAGCTTCGGTAAAATCCGCCCAAAACCACTCGCATCTAACAAAAACTTGGTTTGAATCTGATAACGCTGTTGTTCTTCATCTAACACAGTGAGTACGGGCTGTTCAGATGCAACATCAACACCTAAGACTTCATGTCCGAAGCGTATATCTGCGCCATAAGCTTGAACTTGCGTTGCAAGCAAATTATCAAAATCTGCACGGCGAACTTGCCAAGTGGTCCCCGGCCCATCAGTAAATTTTTCTGTAAAGTTATAAAAACTGCGTTGTTTACCGCGTAAAAAAGCCGCACCATTTTTAAATTGAAAAGCATATTGATCAACATGCTCACGGACCGTTTCGAGTAAACCAGCCTCTTCTAAAAATGCCATAGACTGCGGTAGCAATGACTCACCAATCGAAAAACGAGGGAAATGCTGTTTTTCAATGACCGTAACGGTATAACCCTTTTTTCGAAGAAGTGCCGCAGCAGAACTACCTGATGGTCCAGCCCCAATAATTACGACGTCAATTTTTTCTATAGTGCTCATAGCACAACTTCCTTTTTAATTTATTCAAATTATGAATGGTCTTGTAAATTCACGATATGTTTTTCATCTGCGGGGGTTAATAAAGTCGCATAGATAAACGAGAAAATAACCCCGAATAAAACCGTTAAACCAAAACAATGAATTGCGTAAGTATGGCTAAATGAAAGTAATCCAAAGCCAAGTAAAGTCGACATCATACATAAAAATAATGCCATTCCAACCACTTGCGGGTGATCATGTCCATGGCGGTAGAAAATTGCATAGTCGACTCCAATCCCGATAATTAGGAAAGTCGCCATAATACTAAACAGATTAATCTCGACACCTAACCATGCCTGAACAGCAAAAGTGCTCAGTAATGCCAAGCTTACAGGCAGAACCAAAGGCACAATCGAACTTAGACCATAAATAAGTGCTAAACCAACCGCCAGACCAATTAAGGCATAAATGAGAAGATGCTGAGCCTGCACTCGATGTTCGGCAAACATTTCCGACATTGCAGTAATCGGTTGCTGGAAGTTTATGTGATCATTCTGAAGCTGCTTCAACACCTCAGGTTGTTTCACCCCTGTCACCATCACTAATCGTTCATTGGCTTGAGGTTGTAAAAAAGCTAAAGGGTGATCTTTAAATACAGCAAAATCTAATAGTGGTTGTGTCGCCAGTTGCTGTTGCCACTGTAAAACATCTGTGACATTTAGCCCCATGCTTTGGGCATATTGCTGTAAAGTCGCTGTTGGAATATTTTTTAAAAGTTGTACATTGTTTTGCTGCTCTGCCAATGGTGGAACCCATTGTCCCAGAGCTTGAAATGCACTGATTTTTCCTTTTGCTTGCAACTGTTGCAATTGTCCAATCAGTTGCTGCTCTTGTTGCTGCATTTCATTTGCAGAGGCTGCTCGTACTACAAAATAATCACTGCTTTGTTGCTGGCCAAATTGTTCACGAACGGCTTGATCCTGCTGTTTCAGACTCACATCCATACCTTGTAAGTTACGGATATCATCGTTACTTTTGAGATAGAAAAGACTCACCGTACCCACTGCTAAAATGGCTGCAATGAAGCCATAACGTATTTTAGCTCGTTGTTGAAACCATAACCGTGCTTGTCCAATCCACGACAGTGCTTTTATTGCTGGCTGAGCATTTAGCGCAGGTAATCTTGGCAATAGCAGTACACTACTGATCCACGCCGCGGTTAATCCTACAATTGAAAAGACCGCAATCTGCTTGAACCCAGGAAATGGAGTAAAACTCAAAAAGATGTAAGCAACCAATGTGGTCATTAAGCCCATGAACAAGCTTGGCAATAGTGGTTTTAAAATTTGAAAACCGCCAAGCTGTCTATGCTGCGATTGCATCGCCATAAAATAAAATGAAAAATCGACACAAACACCAATAAGACTCGCACCAAACACCAATGTCATGAGGTGAATTTCACCAAACATCCAATGCGTGACTGCAAATGCTACAAAGCTTCCGGTCGAAACAGCAATAAATTCGGTTGCCAAAGGTCGCAATGAACGAAAGCCAAACCAAACCAGAAAAATTAAGCCCAATGTAGAGCCAACACCAATGGTTGAGATTTCCTGCTTAGCCGATTGCGTCCCAAAATTTGAAAATAAAATAGTTCCAGTCCAATGAGAATTTAATCCCATTGCCGCTAACTTTTGCTTAGTTTGCTCAATCCAGTTCGCTACCTGTTCTTGATAATCAATATTGTATGGGCTTTGCGTTAACTGTAATACGAAAAGCCGAGAGATACCTTGCTCATGGTGAATGGTCGCAAAGCCCTGCTCCATTTCAATATCTTGTTGTGACGGATTTGCCAGTTGCATGGCATAACGAGGGAACAATAATAGCGGGTCTTGCTTAAGTGACTCAGCAGTGACAGGCATGCCTGGACTCATCATCTGCATCAGGCTTTGTTCAGTCAGTGCAGCATAATCCTTTTTTTGCAATAAGGCTTGATCTTGGACACTCAACAACCCTGCTCGATGTTGATACAACTGCTTTGCAAACTGTTCAAAATCAAGCTGAGGTTTGAGTGGTTGCCATAGCGTACTTTGCTTCGCTTGCGCTGTTAAAAAATTGGTTGCCTGTTGTATCGCAGCTTCATCTTTGGCATCTATAACGACAAATACTTTATTGTTAAGTTGCTCATTCATGTACTGCTGAGTACGTGCAAGTTCTGGGTCTTGCTGAACTTTAGGCAATAACGCAAAAATATTGGTTTGAATATGAATATCTTTATTCAACCACGTCATGCCAAGCCCCACTGCAATAAGCAGCAGAGCAATTAACCAAAGTGCGGTGAACTTATTTTGCCAGTTGGAAAAGCGCATGCTCAGCAGCCGTTAGAGTCGTCGGTTGAGAAGTCTGGTGACTAAAACGAATGGTTGTCAAATTATTGGCTTTTTCAGTAATCACAATTTGATTAACGTACTGTTGCCCTTGCGCATCAACACGCACAAACAGCTTTTTAAATAGACTACTTTTCGGAGTTAAGCTCATGCTCCAACCCGCTGGACTATAGTTCGCACTCACTACATTAAAATTCTTTGCCAAGGCCTGTTCATTACCTGACATTAACTGCAAAAATAAAGTTGCTACAGAACTATAAGGTGATTGATCAACTTGAATTTGGCTAAATGTACGCTGCGTTTTTTGCACTAGCTTCGTTGGGGTAACAATCAAATCTGCTTGTACTGGGCGTTTGATTTGCCATGCCACGCCATAAGATTTAGCAAATAATAACGAGCCGTTCGACACAAATGTTTTATTCAACGACGGCAGTTTTTTTTGCTGTTCGAAATCAGCACGAACCGTAGGAGACTGTGACAATTGCTGAAAAATTTGAGTAATTTGTGCTGGTGCTGCATAGACCACACTTAAACTGCTCATCCAAACAGCAGCACCTAAACCTAAAGTTTTGATGAATTGAGACATCACGCATTCCTCTTCGGTTGAAACTCAGACCACGCATTCAAACGATCAAACAAAACTTGAGGTGACTGGAAACACATTTCACGAGCTTCGATATTCACCGCCACTTGAGTGGTATAACCTTTAGTTAAACGTTTCCCAGACTCAGCATCAAAAATCAGATAATCAATTTTCAAACGGTTTTCCCATTCTTTTAAAACGGCTCGCACTCGAATCTTTTGTTCAAACTCAATACCGTATGCATAGCGAACATGGCTTTCAATCACAGGCCATGCATAGCCTGATTCTTTCATCTGCATATAGTTGTAATGAAATTGATCGAGCAATTTACAGCGCGCAATCTCAAAGTATTTTAAATAGTGTCCATGCCAAACCACATTCATGGTATCGACATCATGAAATGGAATTTCAATGATTACATCTGCATGCATTGGCTCACCTTATCCCATAAATTCTGGTTGATTAAACAATTCAAGTTGGTCTAAACGATCAACAATCTGTTGTAATTCGGTTTGTAATGGTCGGTCTTCTTCGACAAATGCAAAACTTTGTAAGGTCCATTGCATAAATGCCTGCAATGTTGGGCTTAACTGTGCTGTTAAACCTTTTAAATGAATGGCCTGCACACTAGCGCAGCAGAGGGCTGCAACCACTTGTTGGGTTAAGGTGATCACGCGGCTCGCATCACGTGCAGCAATGGTACCCATACTGACTTTGTCTTGGTTATGGCACTCGGTTGAGCGTGAAAAAATCGACGCTGCTAAAGTGTTTTTTAAGGCTTCAGCTGTCCACGCCGACACCCCGATTTGCACAGCTTTAAAGCCGTGATTGAGTGGTAAACGTTCAGCCGTTGCCCCTGTTAAATTACGTGGCAAACCATGATTCATTTTATGATCGACCAATTGTGCAATCTGTCTATCCATCAAGTCAGCAATATTGGCAATCATAATTTTTAAGCTATCCATTGCTTGTGCAATGTGCCCACCGTAAAAATGACCACCATGCAACACACGCATACCTACTGGATCAATCAAGGGATTGTCGTTACTTGAATTCAGTTCATTTTCAATAAACTGACGTAACCATACTTTTGAATCTTCAAACACACCAATAATATGCGGTGCACAACGAAGCGAATAACGATCTTGCAAACGTGGACTTTGATGTGCTGTTTGTACTTCACTGTTCAGCCAGTCACGTAATTGCTTGGCAATTTGCTGCTGCCCTGGATGCGGCTTTTGTGCAAACAGTACTTCATCAAAATGGCTGGGATTACCTTCCAAGGCCAGCACATTTAGAGCTGTAATCAAAGTACTTGCGAGTGCAATCTGCTCTGCTTTTTTATAATTTAAACAAGCAATCGCCGTCATCACGGCAGTGCCGTTCATGAGCGCCAAACCTTCTTTAGGTCTGAGCGTTAATGGTTGCATACCTTTTTCGGCATACACTTGAGCAACAGGGGTAATTTGTCCATCAATATAGACATCACGCTCTCCGATTAACGTTCCAGCAATGTAAGACAACGGCGTTAAATCACCGCTTGCCCCCACCGAACCTTCAGATGGAATGACTGGAATCACATTTTCATTCAACAACCAAACCAATCGTTCAAGCAATGCCAAAGACACACCTGAATAACCACGAGCCAACGAACATAAACGCGTCACCACTACTGCACGTGCAGTGATCACATCTAGGTTTTCACCTAAACCACAACCATGAAAACGTGAAAGATGCAGTGGTAACTCATTGACCTGATGTAATGGCACTTCAACTAAACACGAGTCACCATAACCCGTGGTCACACCGTAAATGACACCTTCTTCTTCAAGTAACTGATCGAGAAAATCAGCACCTTTTTGAATTAGGCCACGCCATGAAGATGACTCAGGTAACGCAACCTGACATTCGCCTCTTGCGACCGAAACGACATCTTCAATACTCAGTGGCTGTTCACCTACGGTTAACACACGCATGTTATTTCGTCCAAAAATTATAAAAATTAAACCATTGATAAGGGGCACGTACACAATGCTGTTCTAATACGGCAACATAAGTTTTGGTCAAGGTTTGCATGCTTTCAATACGATTAGCGCGGGGTAAATTTACCTGCTCGGCAATTGAATGAATATGAACTTGAAACTGTTGTTGCACACGGTAGCAAAATACAGCTATGACAGGTACTTTCAGTAAGTTTGCCAAGATCCATGCGCCTTGTGGAAAGGCTGCTGATTCCCCTAAAAAGTCGACATGCTGTACACGATCTGACTGCACAGGTACACGATCCGCAGCAACAATCACCCACTCACCCTTTTGCATTTTGTCTTGTAAAATCATAGCGGTTTCAATACCCAACTCATCGACAGGCAATAAGCAAACATCAGCCTTATCATTTAGCTTTTTCAAAAACTCATTAAATTTGGTCGCATGTTTTTGATAAACCAGCACATTAATTTTCTGGGGATGTTCTGACTTAATTGCCCGAAGCAATTCAATATTGCCAAAATGGGAAACCACAATCAGCGCCCCTTTTTGGTAGTGCCGAGAAAAGTTTTCATGCCCAAAAACTTCTAGATTTTGCTCTGAGATATGACCTAACCAGCCCTCGATCTTATCTAAAATACATTCACCAAATTGCATTAAATGTGCATAGCTATTTGTCCAATTTGGTTGGTGACTAAATGGAGACTGTGTTCCAGCAAAATGATGCAGTTTTTGTAAATAAAGTAAGGAAGCTTGTCGTGCTGCGGCGGCAAACAGCCAATACCACATAATGACAAAGTACATCACCAACTTGCATAACCAACGTCCACCAAAACGGTAAAACCACAACATGAGCATGAGGGGCAACATGCCTCCTCGCTCTTTAATGTCATTCCATTTTGGTGAAGCTGAATGTGTCATGATTAGTTTTTCAACTTCTGTTTGAGCAATTTTGGCAACCGAATAAGCATACCCATAAACAAAGTTGCATGCGCTTTGCTCAGCCCTAAGTTATCTCGCCAAGCATGAAAATGGGAGATGCCCTGCTCTGGATAAACAACAGGTGTCGGCACATTAATAAATGAGGTATTTTCCCATTTTAAACGCACCAAAATTTCGCTATCAAAACCCATACGTGGTTGAAACTTAGCGCTGTTTAAAACTTTAATGGTGCTTTCGAGTGGATACACTCTAAACCCACACATACTGTCTTTAATTTCAAAAGACAAACTATTAAGCCACACCCAAAAATGGGTAATGTAACGACCATACAACCGTTTTTTAGGAATAGATTCATCAAAGTACGGCTGACCAATCACCATGGCTTTGGGATGTTGCTGGGATTGTTCAATAAATTTAGGAATGTCATCCCAGTGGTGTTGCCCATCGGAATCAAGTTGTAAGGCATGGCTTAAACCCAACTCATGTGCAGCACGCAGTCCTGTAATCACAGCTTGCCCTTTACCTTTATTCACTTCATGTTCAATTAAATGAATTTGGGAATATTGATCGGCCAATGCCCGTAAAATCTGGCTACAAGCATCATCACTTCCATCATTTACCAATACAATCGGCAAATGAAAGCGATCAAGATAGGCAATCAAGTCAGCTAAATAATGGGGATGGTTATAAACGGGGATAACAAAGCCATAGTTGGTCTGCATTTTTAACCCTCTACTTCCGTTTGCAAAGCGAATAATAAACGACCAGAAGCCAAAATTTGTTCTGAATCGCGTAGCTCAAAACTCACTTTATGCTCTTTTCGAGAAAGCTTAAGTTGTACAATTGCATAAGGACGGATCAGATTTTGAAATTTTAGCTGTTCATAACCCTGACACCAATTTAAGTCCGACCAAATTGATCTAGCAAAATGTTGTAAAAAACCTATTTGCCCGACCCCAGGATAAATAGGCTGTGTTGGGAAATGCCCTTTAAAACAAGCTAACTCTGGTGGAAATTCAAGGCTAAAAATATAGTCATCTGAACTTTGAGACTGCGACAAAACCACAGGTTGTAACATAGGCTTAAATAGAGTCTGCAAATAGCTTTTATTGAGTTTAGACTGCGAGTTTTGCGGTAGCTGACTTAAGAAACGCCATTGACGAGGAATTGCTATAGTTTCCAAGCTGTCTTTCAACTGTTGTTTTAAATGACCAACAAAAGCCGACTTACCTAGTTGCTGTAACTGTTCCCTTGCATCTTCTGTTAAAACAACAATACATCCCAATATTTGACGATGCTCATGTTCAAGTACCAATACATGACATTGCTGTACTGCATCTAAAGCTTGAATGCTTTGCTCGATCGCATCTAGACTCAGACGCTTTTCTTCAAGTTTAATAATTCGATCTGTACGCCCCATCAGCTTAAAAGTCTGACATGTTGCATCTGTCCATGCTGCGCCATCACCTGTCGTAATCCAGTCATCCTCATAGGCATGATTACTCTTCACCATGAGCTGTTGATCTTCAATACGAATAGCTACATTGCTAAAAGCAGTCCAAGCATCCTCATCTTTAGCACGATGGGCAATACCACCTGTTTCAGAACTTCCCAAAACTTCAATAATCGGACGATTTAATAAAGGACGAACCCCACTTTCCAGTTTGCCCCCCGAACTAAAAACCACCTGACATTGTTGTAAAATGACATCTGTGGTCCAGCGTTTTAATAATGCCGGACTTGAGATCAAATAATTGCTTAATTCCAATTTTTCTAATTGTTTTTGAGCCTGTACTACATCTTCAGGAAATGCCATTTGAGGGACATAAAAACTTCGACCCGTCGCAAGTGGTAGCAGTAATTTAAATAGTAAACCATAAATATGCTGATGACTGACCGTAGCGATCGCAATTGCGTGCTCATCGAAATTAAAGCTCTGGCTTAATCCTTGAACTTCGTTGAGTAATTGTCTGAGTGTTCTTGGGATTTTTTTAGGCTCCCCCGTTGAACCTGATGTATAAAAATACAGTTGCGCATGTTCTAAAAAGTCATCATCCAAAATTAAAGATAAAGGAACAACTTTTTCAACATCTTGACGCTTTAAAAAATAAATCTGCTGTGCTGCAAAATCTTGTTCTAGTTCACGTACTCGATTTGGTGGTAAAAGTACTTGTTTTTTCGCTAGCAAAGCAGCAAAGAATAAAACCAGAAATTCATAGCTGTCTGCTTCCCATAATGCCCAAGTTAAATTTTCCATTTGAGCAATTGCAGCAGCTTGCAAAGCAACATCCTGCCAAAATTGAGTAAAACTGGTCGAATGTAGAGCAGCATCTATACAAAGTGGCTGAGCTGAATCGATGAATTTTTGAAAATGACAGTGCATAATTTTTAATTAATGATTTGAAGAATGTAAACGCTGATGTCGCTTACGCAAAATAAATTCACCAACGAACAAAATGCCCATTAGTACATACGAAATAAAGCCATTATAAATGACCCAAACCTGAGTCGATGTAAAAAGTACAGTACTTAAAGCAATCAATGCATTACAGAAAAAGAAAATGCACCATACCTTAGTCATCTGTCTGGTCCACTGCACACCAGAAGGAGGTAAATCAGGTTCAACGAGTCGGGCAAAGCGTTCAATCATAGACGGTGGTTTTATCAGTGTCAGTGCAAAAATAACCAATGCACCCAAACTCATGCCAACCGGATATAACTTTAACCAAGCATGATTATGTGACAGCAAGCTAAGACTGCCACAAACAATGGCAAAACCAGTTAAAGGCCATAATAATGAGTTGCCTTTACTAAAAAGTCTGACCACACCTAATCCGATGAGTAACATACTCACCCAAACAAATTGACCGCGTGTCAAACTCCAACCCACAATAAAGGGATACAACACAAAAAGTGCTGTAATCAACCCTTTAATCACGAGCTTCATTCAGCAGTCATATTCCGAATAACCGTCACAACATCCAGTACAGTTCGCACATTTTTAAAATCTTCAGGTTTTACTTGCTTACCCGTTAACTCTTTAATTTTTACAACTAAATCAACTGCATCAATACTGTCTACATCAAGGTCTGAATATAAGTTTGAATCGAGTTGAACAGACTCTGGTTCAATTTCAAACAAATCTTCCATCCATTCGCGGAGTTTAGTTAATACTTGTTCTTGAGATAACATCATCACGCTCCTTATGACTTCTGCTGTGCTTCAACTAAAGCAACTAAACTCTGGATTGATTTAAAATGCTGTTTGGTTTCATCCGACTCCGCATTTAAATGAATGTTGTAACGCTTTTTCAAAGCCAGTCCCAACTCCAGTGCATCAATCGAGTCTAATCCTAAACCTTCTCCAAATAATGGAGCTTCTGTATCAATATCTGCAATAGTGATATCTTCTAGTGCCAAAACATCAATAATCATTTGCTTTAGTTCATCAGCAAGATTGCTCATTTCACGATAACTCTTCATCAAAAATTTTATAAAAACTACGACTTAACTGACGAACTTGTTTAGGTCCTACTGTTAAATCATCTAACAGATCTGAAACTTGTACAGCATCGAGTACTTTCACTTCGATATGAAATGGTCGAGATGGTACGTGGTACCATTTTTCATTCTTGGTTAATGTCGATGGTGTACAGGTAATAATTACTGGGCGAATTGGTACATTTGCACGAATGGCAATGTTGGCTGCACCGCGCTGAAATTCGTTTAGGGTCATCCCTTTTTCAGTACGCGTTCCTTCCGGAAAAATTAAAAGAGAAGCCGCATTATTTTCTTTCAGACGCGTCACACAGTCTTCAACAAATTGCTGAGAGCCTGCGTTCAAAATATAGCCTGCGCTTTGTACGGGTCCTTTGGTAAAGGGATTCGACCAAAGAGACTGCTTCACCACACAATTAGCCTGCTGCATCATACCAATTAGTACTACAACATCAATCAAACTCGGATGATTGGCGATGACTAGCTCTTGGCGACTATTCTGTAGCTTTTCCAAACCGTCTACCGAATAAGTCATGATGCCCAGTTTAACCATCATTTCGGTAAAGCCTTTAAAACTATACTTAATCACATTTTGTGCACGCTGCTGACGCTTTTCAGAGTCAGAGGTTGTTGCTTTTAGTACTGGCGCGATAACTGAAGCAATTGCCATACCGCCCAGCCCAAAACTGGCAAAGCTAAAACCAGTTGCAGCTACACGCCAGCAATAATTACTTTTTTGCTTGAGGTTTTTAAGATTTAGCATTTGTTCCACCCAAATGCAGATGTTAACTGGTCAGCATCCTGCCAAAAATGAGCAAAAGCAGGAGCATCTGCTTCATCTGTATGCGTCCACGCAGTAATTTGTAAATTAGGTTGCTCGAGAGTAACGACCGCAGCCATCGCATAGGCAGGAAAATCGACTGCCTCAGCATAAATATTAGGTAATGGCTCATCATATGCAACGACTAATACCCGCTTGATATCAGTCATTGACTTTAAAAGTGCATAAGCCTCAATCAAACTTTCAGTCCATGAACAGCTTAGGCTTGTAGCGGGAGTATCATCCTGACATAAAATAGAATAAAGCCCAGAAATTGCATTATGAACAGACGTTGAAAATTGTGTGGGTGATGGGGTTTGCTCACTTAAAACGTCTTGCAAGATATTCAACGTTTTACACTCGTCACCATATCGTGATACCCAAACTATATAATCAGCTTTACTGCCATCTAATGCACCAAGCGCACTATTTAAAGCAAGTTTAGCTAATGGCGATAACCGTCTACGCTGCATAGCTGGAATACAGTCAAGGGCTGTATATGAGGGCTGAGCATGTGTAAATGTGAGCTGAGCAAGATGTAATGTTACCATGCTAAAAGTGAACCCTAAGCAGCATTATTCTGTCGAAATATAAATTATTTTATAAAGATGCTGATTATAGCATTCGTTATGAAATTTACAAAAAATTACGTTTATCATTCACACTTTTTCATAACTCTTGGCACATGCTCATTTATTTGCAATAAAAAACCCAAAGAAGACTTTGGGTTTTTGAACTTTAAAAAGCTTAACGTTTAAACTTTTTCTCAGCTTTTTTGAATTTCTGTACATAACGACGTTTACGTGCCGCAACGCGCTCATCCACTTGTGACTTACGTCCTTCAAATGGGTTTTCCGACGTTTTAAAATCGACACGCACTGGCGTTCCTTCCAGTTTGTAAACTTTGCGGAACACATTCTCAAGGTAACGACGATAATCCGCTGGGGTTTTGTCGACTTTATTACCGTGAATTACGATCGTTGGTGGATTTTGTCCACCCATATGCGCATAACGCATTTTAATACGTTTACCACCCACCATTGGCGGTTGATGTGCATCTGTAGCATCATTCAAAATTTGGGTTAATTTCGCAGGTGAAACTTTTAAATGTGATGAGTCATAAGCACGATGGATAGTTGGGTACATTTCCCCTACACCAGTGCCATGCAATGCCGAGATTAAATGGACTTTCGCCCAAGGAATAAAGTCAAAACGGCGATCAACATCCAGCTTACACTGTTTACGATCGTATTCGGTCATGTTGTCCCATTTGTTAATGGCGATCACCATGGCACGACCTGCTTCAAGTGCGTAACCAATCAAATGTAAATCTTGTTCAACCACACCTTCACGGGCATCAAGAACCACCACAATCACATGTGCATCTTTAATGGCTTGTAGCGTTTTCACGATTGAGAATTTCTCAATCATTTCATCAACTTTACCTTTACGACGCACACCCGCTGTATCAATTAAGGTGTACTGACGACCATCACGTTCAAATGGGATATAAATAGAGTCGCGAGTTGTACCAGGTTGGTCAAATGCCACTACACGATCTTCGCCAAGCAATCGATTGACCAAAGTCGATTTACCCACATTTGGACGACCAATAATCGCTAAACGCAAACCTGTTGCTTTGTCATGCTCTTCTGGATTTTCATCTTCAGGTACGTCTACTAAGACATCCTCAAGCATTTGCTGTACACCACGTCCATGGCTGGCAGCAACTTGTAAGGGTTCACCCATACCAAGTTTGTAGAACTCAACCAACGCAGCTTCTGCATGAACACCATCAACTTTATTGGCAACCAAGTAAACTTTTTTACCCAAAGTACGCAGTTCACGGGCGATTTGTTCGTCCGAAGCCAATAAGCCAGCACGCGCATCAACCACAAAAATGATGATATCTGCTTCATTGATCGCTGTTTTTGACTGCTCAGCCATGTAGTTATCAATACCGCCTTCATTTTCACCAATACCGCCAGTATCAACAACAATGAAAGACTTATTCTGATAAGTCGCATCACCATATTTACGGTCACGAGTCAGGCCCGCGAAGTCGGCTACAAGTGCATCACGACTCTTGGTAATCTGGTTAAATAACGTTGATTTTCCGACATTCGGACGACCAATGAGCGCAATAACGGGTTTCATACAATAACCTTAATCCAAGACCAGCCATATCTCATGGCATGAGCATTAAAAACAGTACAGGAGATATATTTTAAGGTCAGAGATGACCATAATAAAAGACGGGGCTTTGAACTGATTTAATTCAAACACCCCGATATTTTTAACAGCGTAATTTGTTAAGCGCTTATTTTAGCACAAGCGAACGAAATTAACGATTCTGCCAAATACTTAAATCACCTTTTCTGGTCGAAACATAAAGTTGGTTCTCGATAACACGTAATGTATTAACTTCACCACTTGTTTTTGAACGACCAATTAATTTACCTGTTGCTGGTTCAACAAGATGTAATACACCATCTAAATCGCCAACAACAAGATCTTGTCCTAGCACAACCGGATTACTTAAATGACGGTTTAACAAACTATCATTTTCCCAGATTTTTTCACCAGACGCTAAATCGTAAGCTGTTAACTTACCATCTGCTGAAGAGACAAATACTTTGTTATCATAAACTTCTGGACGTTTAGTACTGCTCGAATCTTCACTCCAAACTACACGTTGAGAAGCAAGATCGGTAACAGTCACTTGACCTTGGAAACTGGTCGTTACCATAAACTGTCCAGCTACAGTAGGATCACCATCGATATCAATTAAACGTTGAATATCAGAACGACCTTCGCTTACTGCAACACGACGTTGGAAACGTGGAATACCACTAATCGTATCAATTGCATAAACATACGCATTCGCAGATGCAATTAATACAGTACGAGGATCAAGGCTCACCGGTGATGCCTGACCACGTAAACTAAATTGGACATTGGGTAATTTATAAGCCCAAACTTGTTGACCAGAAGCGGCATCATGCGCAAATACAGTACCATCATTTGCAATGGTAATAACGCGTCCAGATTGAACCAATGACGGGCTTAACAATGCACCCGATAACTGTGCAGTCCACTTCTGTTCGCCTGTTGCCTGATCTAGTGCAAAAAGTTGCCCTTTACTATTACCAACAACAACAAGTCCTTCAGCAGCTTCAACACCAGAGCTCAAGCCTAATTTGCTGACTTTTTTCTCCCAAATGCGTTGTTTACCACGATATGCAGCTACTTCGCCTTTTGGATCAAGAGTGAAAACCACACCGTCGCTTGCATCAAGTTGCAAACGTAATGGATCAGCCTTATCAGTAGAAGAAACACTACGCGAAAACACTGGCGTTAAGGTCTTTTTCGACTCGGTCAATTTCGGTAGAGGATTAGGTTTAACTTCTTTTACTTTATTACTCGAACATCCCACCAGTACAGCCGATGCGATTGCAATTGCCAAAGGCAGTTTGAATTTATGATTCATTAAGACTCTTCCACCTGTGTTTCCAAAATTGGGCGCTCAATCTGTGGATCTTCAACTAAAACGCCAACACTTTCGAGTTTAATTTGTAAAATTTGTCGCTCTTGTTTACGTTCTAGTAACGAATTCCAGGCTGCCTGATACGCTTTTTTAGCAGAATCAACATCTTTCTTAGCAACAAAGATATCACCACGTAACTCTTCTACCGTTGCTTTAAATGCTGGATCGACGTTACCAGACAAGGTTTTTAGTGCTTCATCATATTTGTTTTGCGCCAATTGTGCATCTGCTAAACGCAATTTTACAACCTGAATCAAACCTTCATCTTTTACTTTTGAATTTTCAACTTTCTTTAATGCTTTTTCAGCAGCAGCATAGTCCTGTTTTTCATAGGCTAATTTTGCCAATACAAACTGAGTCTGTATTGCCTGAACAGAATCGATATCATCTTTTACAATTTTATCTGCCGACGCAGTTACCGAACTTAAGGCGTTTGGATTATCAGCACTCGCATTTGCCTCATCCATTAACTGCTGTACTTTTGCAGTTTCTACTTGGCTAGTTGCCAGATTCTTTTTTTGCCAGTATGTCCACCCAAAAAAGGCAATCAACGCAATGAGAATTCCGCTAATCATGGCAGAACCATATTTTTTGGCGAACGACTTTAAGCTGTCGAATTGTTCTTCATCACTTACGCTCATGTGATTGTCCTTTTCCAGATGTTTCAGTTTATTTTGTAAATTTTTGGATTAAAAATGGTACGAGGTCAGCAATCGCGACTTGTGACTGTTCAGCTGTTGCTAGTTCTTTTACTGCAAGCTGCTGTGCATCCCACTCTCGTTCCCCTAAAATCAAAGCAAAGATTGCTCCAGCCTGATCAGCTTTTTTCATCTGGCTTTTCATGCTGCCTTGCGAACCTGTTTTGATTCGAATACTGCTATTTGCAGCTTCTAACTGGTCACGTAATTGTTCCGCTAAAATCAAAGCTTTGGTTTGATAAGCAGGCTCTGCAACCAAAAAGACCTCACAATCACGAATAACTTCGGCCTGTTCAACTTGCTCAAGTAGAAGCAATAAACGCTCCATACCCATCGCAAAACCAACAGCTGGTACTGATTGATCTGGCTTACCTTTTAACTGGCCAACTAAACCGTCGTAGCGTCCACCGGCACATACTGTACCTTGCGAACCAAGTGCAGTTGTTGTCCATTCAAAAACAGTCTTGTTGTAATAATCCAGACCACGCACTAACTTCTGGTTAATTACAAACTGGATACCAGCAGCAGTCAAATAATCTTGTAACTGCTTAAAATGATCCAAACTATCTTCTTTTAAGAAATCATGCAATTTCGGTGCATTTTCCAGAATTTTCTGGGTAGATTCAATTTTAGAATCTAAAATGCGTAACGGGTTTGTTGTTAAGCGACGCTGAGAATCTTCATCCAACGCATCTTTATGCTCGTTTAAAAAAGCAACCAATGCATTGCGGTATTCAGTACGCTCATCAGCCTCACCTAAAGTATTCAACTCAAGTTGAACCTTATCGGCAACACCCATACGTTTCCATAAACGTGCTGTCAACAAAATCAATTCGGCATCAATATCAGGTGTTGCCACGCCAAAAGTTTCCACGCCAAACTGGTGAAACTGACGGTAACGGCCTTTTTGTGGCTTTTCATAACGGAACATAGGTCCCATATACCACACACGCGGTGTAGCACCACGCAACAAATTATGTTCGAGCATCGCACGAACACAACCTGCCGTACCCTCTGGACGTAAGGTTAACGACTCAGGTGGATTACCTTTATCGAAAAAGGTATACATTTCTTTTTCAACAATATCGGTTGCATCACCAATAGTACGTTTAAACAATCCCGTTTGTTCAATAATCGGCAAACGAATTTGTTGATATCCATAAGCATCCATTAAAGATGCTAAATATTGCTCGAGACGTCTCCACGCTACTGTTTGCGTTGGCAAGACGTCATTAAAACCTTTGATTGCGACAATTGAACTCATGATGAACTACGAATAATTTCTTTAGATTTAGCTTCTTCAAGCTCTTGGACACGTTGACGAACCATTGTTTCGATTTCATCAACCAATTGATCGGTATCGATTAAATGGCTTTTTTCACCATTACGATAAACCAATGAACGAGGCGCAGCCCCGACAACCCCGATATCCGCCTCTTTTGCTTCACCCGGGCCATTTACTTTACAACCAATCACTGACACATCCATTGGAGTACGAATATCTTCTAAACGCTCCTCCAAAGCTTGCATCACCTGAATAACATTAAATTCTTGACGAGAACAACTCGGGCAAGCAATAAAGTTAATCCCGTTAGAGCGAAGTCCCAATGATTTTAAGATATCAAAACCAATCTTGATTTCATCTTCTGGTTCAGCAGCAAGCGAAATACGCATCGTATCGCCAATACCTTCCATCAATAATCCGCCAAGGGCAATCGCTGATTTCACAGTACCAGTACGGTAAATACCCGCTTCAGTTACACCAAGATGTAATGGATTATCGATTTGTTTTGAAAGTAAACGATAAGCATCCATCGTTAAAAATACATTTGAGGCTTTTACGCTAACTTTAAATTCATGGAAATTGAGTCGATCTAAAATATCAATATGACGTAAAGCTGATTCAAGAAGTGCTTGCCCAGTAGGCTCACCATATTTTTTCTGTAAATCTTTTTCTAAAGAACCACCATTGACGCCAATACGCATTGAAATGCCATGATGACGTGCAGCAGCAACGACTTCACGAACTTTCTGGTCAGACCCGATATTCCCCGGATTAATACGCAAACAGTCTGCACCATAATCTGCAACTGCTAAGGCAATTCTATGGTCAAAATGAATATCGGCAACTAATGGTACTGAAACGCGCTTACGAATTGCGCCAAATGCTTCAGCAGCTTCCATAGATGGGACCGAAACACGCATAATATCAGCACCTGCTTCAGCGCAACGTTCAATCTGAGCAACGGTTGCATCAACATCGCAAGTTTCAGTGTTTGTCATACTTTGCACGCTAATAGGTGCATCACCACCGACATACACCGACCCAACACGGATTTTACGTGTTGGTCGACGTTTAATTGGGTTCTCTATCATTGTATCGCTCAACTCATGGTATTAGCGGGATAAACGGAATTCAGCTTTACCGTTTACCGTATATGGAGACAATGAAATCTGTTCTTGGTTTAAACTTAATGACACAGCAGTTGCATCATCAAGACGAATCTGAAATGGAGACTCACCATTTAAATTTAAAGTTGATGACTGACGACCTGTCGCCAAAACTTTACCTGTTGCATCAACAATATGAACAGAAGTTGGTCGGTTAAAGTTTAGCACCAATTGATCACCCACTGTTGAGGTGGTATTTCCTTTCATAGGTAAAACTTCAACGTTAGATTGATTTACTTTAGGCAAATCAACATCTTCTTTCGTTGAAGTCCACTTTTGAATACCCATAACAATCAATGACACAACAGCAATAACCAAAATTGCAAGCAGTGCGCGCTTTAACCATTTCTTATTACGGTCACTATTAGAACCAGGGAGTTTACCCATGATTTTAATTGGTGAGTTATTTAAGGCATGATTTGGTAAAAGCCCGGTATCATTTGCATAAATCTCATCAAAGCGCTGAATAATTGCCGTCGCATCTGTATTTAGATATTTTGCATATGAACGGTAATAACCCTTGATAAAAGTCGCTTCTGGCAATGACTTATAATCATCTTGCTCTAAAGCGGTTAGAGTTTTGACCGGCATGTTTAAATCTGAAGAAACTTGCCCTAACTCTTTATTCTGAGCAACTCGAATTTGACGTAAATACTCACCAGGACGTTGAATATTTCCTAAAGCAGAAGTCGGTAAGCTTGAGCCAGTTGGCTGCTGTGAATTAGGATTTATTTCCATACGGCCTCAGTACTATACTGTAATTGCAAATAACGTTGATATTCTGGACTTTCTGGGAACAAGGCACGTAATTGGTTTACTAACACTTGCATTCCCATTTTATCCGCATTGGCTCGAGCCACTCTTACACCAATCCAAAGTGCTCTTGCACCCTGATTTTTCTGCCCCACTGTACGAACATATTGCTCATACATTTGTGTAGCAGCCGGAATCTGCTGCTGCAAATAAAAAATTTCCGCTAACTCTAACATTGAAATATAAGAGTCGCGGTTAGCAAGGAGTGATTGCTTGAATGTTTTTTCAGCATTCGCAACATCACCCAATTTTAAATAAATACGCCCCAGATTTTCTAACGCCTGATAGCGTTGGTCATAACCTAATGTTGTGCCAGCAATACGAAATTGCTCGATCGCATCATTATAGCGTTCCATTTGGTATAAATAAGTACCATAATTATTATGTGCTTGAGCATTATCTGGTTCAGATGAAATTGCTCGTTTAAAATAATGTTCTGCTTTTTCTAAGTTCGGCTTACTACCTTCTTGCTGTAGTAAAATACCCATCATCATATTTGCCGTTGCATCACGGCTATCTACACTTAAAGCTTGATCAAGAGCTCGCTTTGCCGAATCCAAGTCACCTGAACGGATATGTTCAGCAGCAAGTTGTGTACGCACCTTTACCGCTTTTTCTGGGTCTTTTTTTTGCGTATGCGTTGTCTGGCAACCACTTGCCAAAAGCGCAACTGCAACTCCCATACAAAATACCGTTTTTAACTTTGGAGTACTCAAAGCCTGCCCTCAATTTATCCTTGTGTCCGCAAAATCTCTTGACGCTGTGTGACTTTCTTCTGCCACTGTTCAGCACGACGAGTTCTATCAGCCACTTGACCGACTAACTGTCCACATGCAGCGTCAATATCATCACCACGTGTTTGACGAATCGTACACACAAATCCAGCATCAGACAAAGTTTTTTGGAACGAGATAATTCGATTTCGGCTTGAGCGACCATATGGCGCATGCGGGAACGGATTAAATGGAATTAAATTAATTTTACTTGGTAAGTTTTTTAATAATTTAATCATTTGCTGTGCATGTGCAGGATGATCATTTACCCCCTCCAACATCACATATTCAATCGTCACATGTTTACGCGAACTTTCATTACCATCTTTGGCAATATAACGCTGGCATGCTGCAATTAGCTGAGCCAATGGATATTTTTTATTAATTGGCACTAATTCGTTACGTAATTCATCGTTTGGTGCATGTAAAGAAATTGCTAAAGCAACATCAATGTCTTTTGCAAGTTGGTCAATTTTCGGTACAACACCTGACGTTGACAAAGTCACACGGCGCTTAGACATGCCATAGGCAAAGTCATCAAGCATAATCTGCATGGAGCTTAATACGGCATCATAGTTGAGCAATGGCTCACCCATACCCATCATCACGACATTGGTCACTGAACGCTCGCGCTCGGCAACAGGCACTTCTTCCATATAAGAATAGTTTGCCATCCAGAGTTGTCCAATGATTTCATCTGGCGTTAAATCACGTTGGAAACCTTGTTTACCTGTTGAACAAAATGAACAGTCCAATGCACAACCCACTTGTGACGAAATACACAAAGTTTTGCGTAAGCCTGTTTTATCTTCAGCAGGAATTAATACAGTTTCAACCAAAGACCCTGCACCATCACCCACGCGAAAAACCCACTTACGTGTGCCATCTTTTGAATAATGACGGTGAACAACTTCAGGCGCCTTGATTTCACAAATCTGTTCAAGCTTCTCACGTAATTTGCCTGAAATATTGGTCATTTCAGCAAAATCAGTAATGAAGTATTGATGAATCCATTTCATGACTTGTCCAGCACGAAACTTTTTCTCACCAATGTCTTCAAAGAATTTTTCTAATTCAGTACGAGACATGCCGAGTAAATTCACTTTATTTTCGGCAGCAGGGATTACCAGCGTGGACGAAGATTGCTGCTGTCCATCAAGATTTTCAGATGAAACGACCTCTGCAGAACTCATGTGTATTTACCTAAACCATGTCAAAAAACTGAAGATATTGTTCAAGAATCAAACAATATTCTCTTGAGAGAATAAAAAAACCAGATAAGTAGTATACCACTTATCTGGTTTGAATGCTTTCGATTAACGAGTGCGTGGGCAGATCTCGTTGTCAGCAAAGAAGTAAGCAATTTCACGCTCTGCAGAAGCAACTGAGTCAGAACCGTGAGCAGCGTTTTCGTCGATGCTTACAGCAAAGTCAGCACGGATAGTGCCAGGAGCTGCTTCTTTAGGGTTTGTAGCGCCTAAGATTTCACGGTGTGCAAGAACTGCATTTTCGCCTTCAAGAACAGATACAACAACTGGACCAGAAGTCATGAATGCAACTAAGTCACCAAAGAAACCACGTTCTTTATGCTCAGCATAGAAACCTTCAGCATCAGCTTGAGAAAGGTGTTTCATTTTAGTCGCAACAATTTTTAAACCCGCTTTTTCAAAACGAGCAAAAATATCACCGATGTGGTTTTTAGACACTGCATCAGGTTTTACGATAGACAAAGTACGTTCAATAGCCATGAGTGGCTCCTTTATTTTAAGATTTAAACTTTAAAAAATTTGCCGCATTATACCGATGTCATAGGCAATAATCAGCTTTGTATGTGTAAAAGTTGCGATTTTTTCTACTGTTTTTAGCGAACTTCGTCTATCCAGGCCATTTGGATCCCTTCTAGCAATCCTTCTGTCGATTTATTGGGGTCATCATTAAAATCTGGTAAAGCACATACCCATGCATGTAAATCGGTAAAACGAATCCATTGCGGATCAACTTCTGGATGTGCTTCTGACAATTCAATGGCAATATCAATCGTATCTGTCCAACGTAAGCCCATAGCGGCTCCTATCTGTTTAATCTGCTAAATCATGAACTGTGTACTTTAGCAAATCCACAAACCTAATCGTTAGCTTAAGCTGATAAAAATTACCGATGCTTATAAAGCGATGTTCAATAAAGGTGCAGCAAAAATAATCAAACTTGCCACAGCGGCGCCAATTAAAGCCCCTACAATCACATCACTTGGGTAGTGAAGACCAAGCACCATACGAGACAATGCCACAAGCACCATGAAAGGAAACATCGCCGCAAGCAGGACTGGCTGGATATAGCCCAAGACAATCGTGACCATCACGGCATGAAGCGTATGGCCAGATGGAAAGCTGAAATGATCGAGTGGTCTTTCACCGAGCACAATCACCTGATGCACCTGATAAGGGCGAGGTCGCGTTGTTTTATGTTTTAAGAATTTATAGATTGCCGTTCCAAGAGAACCACCCAGTAATAAATAGATGATTTGCAGGCTATAGGTGATGCCTTGCATCCCCCATACGATTGCCAGCATGAGATACCAAAATGGTCCATCACCTACACGACTAATGATTTTGAAAAAAAGGGCAACACGTTGTGAATGAGAGAAATTGTTAAGATATAAACAGCCTCTCAAATCTAAATCGAGTATTTTTATTTTTGCATTCTTAAGTTTCATGGTCATTCTCCTATTTTAGGATACTTAGGTGAAGTCCACAGAGGGCTCCTTCACTACCTGATAAAATGCCTGCTCCAATTGCTGAACCGGAAGTTGCCAACCGCTTTGCTGTACTTTATGACAGGCTTGTACGCCCATTTCTCTAAGTTGTTGTACTGAAGGAAGCTGATAAATTTGTTGTATAAAGTGACTTTTTTGTCCAAGTGGGCTTAACCAGCCATTCACACCATGGGTTAAGTATTGATGTGCACATGCATAATCATACGCGATAACTGGCAAACCGCTTGCCATTGCCTCTAAAACTACGTTACCAAACGTTTCAACTTGACTCGCAAATACGAATACATCCGCACTCGCATAGGCAGTTGCCAAATCTTGACCTCTCAAACTTCCGGTAAAGATAACGCCCTTCGCTTCAGGCAATGATTTTAACCGAGCAAAATCTGGGCCATCTCCCACAATAACTAACTTAGTTTTATGTGGCTGAACAGTTTGTAAGTTGGCATAACTTTCAATCAGCACTTGCACTTCTTTCTCAGGCGACAAACGTCCCACATAGAGCATAACGCGAGTATTCTCATCAGCATCCCATTGCTTTCGCAAATTTTCAGAACGATGCTTTGGTGAAAACCTTGTCGTATCTACGCCGCGCCCAACAACAACCAGTGGACACGTAATACCGAAACCTCGTAATGCTTCTTGTGTATCTTTACTCGGCACACAGGTCACTTGAGTATTGTTGTGAAACCAGCACAGGTATTTTTGAATCGGTTTGACTAAAAAAGCCAAATCAAAGAATCGGCTAAAATCTTGAAAGGGTGAATGAAAGCCGCTAGAAACCGGAATAGCTTTTGCTTTTGCAGCCTGCATGGCAGTTAAACCTAAAGGCCCTTCTGTCACAATGTGGACTACATCTGGCACAAACTTTTCAAAAGCTTTCAATACTTTTAAATATTGTGGCCAACCAAACTGTAATGTTGGATATTTTGGAATCGCTTGCGACATGACCAGACATTCTTGCTCTGGTGTAAAGTCATGACATTTTGCTTTTTGTTCTGGGCGAATCAGTAAAATCTTATGCCCCTGCTTTTGTAAGCCTTGGCATAACTGTAATAATGAAAGTGCCACACCATTAATTTCAGGTGGCCATGTTTCGGTAACAATCGCAATTTTTAAACGCGGGCGAACCAACTCATGTAATGAGTGGGTATTAGACAACTGCTGCTTTTGTTTAAAATAGAATTGGAAGCTTTCAGGAAGTTGCTGTTGTTTTAATAGTGCTGTCGCGTATGAGCTTTGCATAGCGCCATCCATCAATGTATTTATTTTCATGCTTAAAGATTAAGCAGTTTTTTTGACACTTTGATGATAAATGCATGACAGTTTACTGACATGAAAAATAAAAAAAAGCACACTGATGACAGTATGCTTTTCTCTTAGAACTTAATAACGCTTAGCGATTTTGCAATTTTGCATAGTCCATGAGTACATTTGCAGCTTCAGTCACAAAAGTTTCTTCTTCTGGCAATGCAGGACGTTGCGATGCTTTCATTTTAGCGCGAGATTCAGCTAGAGCATCTAATGAAGCTTGATAGCTTTCCCAATTTGCAAAAGGCTTTTGGCCACTTGCTGCACGGCGTTCATTTTCTGCATCTAGAGTCTGTTTCTCTAAACCAAGCAATTCTGCACGGCGTTTATCAATATCAAGTACGACTTGCTTTTGCTCACTTGTAACCTTAGCAATCGCAGTACGTTTATTTAAATATTTAAACTGAGGATCGACAGCAACACGTTGTTCAGAAGACTGAGACAACTTCGCGACATATGGCTGAACAGAACCTTCACGCTTAAACGGTGCAGTCGGAATCGTATCCCATTTCAACGCATTCTTCGATTTACGTTCACCAAACTCTTCGTTATAGATATCGACAAGTTTAATATCTGGCACTACACCTTTATTTTGTGTACTACCACCCGTAATACGGTAGAACTTACGCTGAGTTAAAGTCGCTTGACCGTATGCCAGAGTATCAAGTTGTACCTGAGCTGTACCCTTACCAGTTGTTGTGCTACCAATAATAATACCGCGCTCATAATCTTGAATTGCAGCAGAGTAAATTTCACTCGCTGACGCTGACGCTAGGTTAACCATTACAGCAAGAGGACCAGTGTAAATTTGCTGACCGCCATCGTTGTCTTCAAAAACGCTTACGTTGCCATTACCATCACGAATTTGCACAACTGGACCTGACTTAATCACTTGACCCAGCATACGTGCAACTTCTTCTAATGAACCACCTGGGTCATTACGTAAGTCAATGATAATACCTTCTACTTTCTTCGCTTTTAACGCTTCAAAAGCATTTGCAGTATCTTCCGAAACTGAACGGTACTGTTGACCAGCACGACGTGAACGGTAATCAAAATAGAATGATGGAATTTCAATTACACCCAACAGGTGCTTTTTACCATCACGGTTAACTTCAACTGTACGTGAACGAACACCAGCATCTTCTTCTTGAATGACATCACGCACTAAGGTCACATTACGTGCCTGACTCATTGATGCACCAGCACCAAGAAGTTTTAATGTTACTTTCGTTCCGCGTTTACCACGGATGAGTCCAACAATTTCAGAACTTGACCAACCAACCACATCAATCATTTTCTCGCCTTCTTGGGCGACACCAACGATTCGATCTCCTGATTTCACTTGACCAGACTTACTAGCAGGACCGCCTTCTACAATGGTTTCAATCTTGGTGTAATCTTCATTGCCACGCTCTGGACGAATCGATACACCAATGCCTTCTAGTTGCAAGGTCGTTTGGCGATTCAATTCTATCGCATCAATTGGCGGGTAATAGTTACTATGTGGATCATAGGTCGCCAACATTGCATTTAATGTTTTGTCCAACACATCATCGCTTTTCACACGACTAATTCTTTCAAGCTGACGTGTATAACGTTTAGTTAAGGTCTGAGCTGGCGTTAGATCTTCTGGGCCAGTTAAGTCTTGACCATCAGCAAGTGAAGGGTTTTCTTTTAGCGCTTTTTGTTTAGCCTGCTCTTCTTCACGACTAATGGTTAAGTTGATTAACTGGGAAACCAACATTTTACGCCAGTGGTTTTGTTGCTCAGCTGTCGTTTTAAAATATGGCGCTTTTTCACGATCAACTTCGATATAGCTATTTGGCTGTTTTAAATTTTGCTGTTGTTTTAACTCAGCCAACATGAACTCATAAAACTGTTTTAAACGTTCACGATATTGCTGATGAATAGCAAATGGCCCTGTTAAGTTCCCCGCCTTTAATGAAGCACCAAAATTTGAACCATATAGTTTTTTATAGTTTTGAACTTCAGCGTCTAAAAATAATGAGTGATCTGGGTCAAGATTATCTAAATACATATCGAGAATACGATTTGATGTCGTCGCATCCAAACGCATATTCAAATAATGTTGGCGATCAACTAAAGTTGCCAGTTGGCGGGCTACCAAAGCCTGCTCTTGCGTTGGCTGGATCGATTGAGAAACCACAGCAGTATTCGTTGCTGCTCTCGCTTCATTCATCGTATGAGAGAAGAATAAACCGCCAGTCGCGATCGCTACTGCACAAGCTATAGTTTGAAGTTTCATAAATTTTTAATACTTCCTTGGGTGTTCCTATCTTACATGCTCTGTTTTCGATATGAACTAAGCAGATTCAAAATCTTAACCAACTAAATTGTTTATACCGTGTAGTTTTATCATATTCTGTACTGACAAAATGTAGCAAAACATTGCAAAATTCGCTTATTGTTTTTCAATCAAAATTCAAATGGAACCAATATGATTGGCGCATTGATGCTGGATATCGCCGGCACAGAACTTACTCAAGAAGATATTGAACTATTACGCGCTCCGCAAGTCGGTGGCATGATTTTATTTGCACGGAATATTGAATCTCCGCAACAAGTGCGTGCTTTAACAGACCACATGCGTCAAATTCGTCCAGATATTTTAATTGCTGTCGACCAAGAAGGTGGTCGAGTTCAGCGCCTAAGATCTGGTTTCACCTTATTACCGGCCATGGGCCGTTTTGGTGAACTTTATATTACCCAACCTCAAAAAGCACTTGAGCTAGCTGAACAGTGTGGTTGGCTCATGGCAACCGAAGTCCTTGCAGTCGGCATCGATTTTAGTTTTGCACCAGTTTTAGACCTTAATGCAATTAGTGACGTCATTGGTGACCGAGGTTTCTCTAAAAATATTGAGGATATCGCACCTCTTGCTGGCGCATTTATGCAAGGCATGAAAAAAGCAGGAATGGCAAATACGGGCAAGCACTTCCCAGGCCATGGTTCAGTGAAAGCAGATTCACATGTTGCAGCAGCAATTGACAGCCGTAGCTATGACGAAATCTATAATCATGACATGCAAAGCTTTATCAAGCTCATGCCTCAGCTTGATGCACTCATGCCAGCACATGTGATTTATGATCAGATTGACCCAAATCCAGCTGGTTTTTCACTTTTCTGGATTCAAGAAGTTCTACGCAACCGTTTGAAGTTTGATGGTGTACTTTTCTCTGACGACTTAAGTATGCAAGCTGCATGTGTAGCAGGTGGCGCGGATGCACGTATTCAAGCCGCGCTTTCTGCGGGTTGTGATATGGGGCTTGTGTGTAATGACCGTGATGCGGCATGCACAGCACTAGAAGGTATCGAAAAACTTGCTCTACCAAACCAAGAACGCTTAGAACGTATGCGCGGTCAAATTCCACAAATTCAGATTGGTGAAACCTTATCGCTTGGAAATGAGTGGCAAGCTGTCAAAACAGCCATTGAAGAGTTTAAAAATTCATTCTAAATTATGGATACGTGGAAGCGTCATCTGCAACCTGCGTAGTTCTTAAATAAGTATTGTATTTGCAATATATAAGACAGATGGATGCATCTAACAGGTTTTGCAGATGACAATGGTTTTGCCTACTTTTGCCAAAACAAAAGTAGGTCGAACCGAAGGTTACTCCCGAAATGAAACATTTACACAGTAAAACTCCGCCGTGATGTACTAGTAAGCTTAAATGACATAATTTCAATACAAGATCTTATGTCAGGCAATTAAGATCACAGAAAAACAATAAACCGAGTTCAGGACGAATGACACAACAACTTTCTAAACACCGCCATATTTCTTTTACTGCACACTATACCGGCTATATCTGGTACCAAATGGGGATCTCTCACGAAGCACTTGCTACAGCTAAAGGAAAATCACTGGCGTATTTGGTTCACCCAATAGAATCTTGGGCCGAGAAATATGTGGGTGGCAGCATGCGCACCACACTCAAACAACGCCATACCATGCTTGATCATCATTTAGAGAAGTTAATTCAAGAAAATCCTGATCTACAAGTCCTTGAAATAGCATGTGGCCTGTCCCCTCGTGGATGGTGGTTTAGACAGCATTACCCTTCAATTACCTATCGGGAGCTTGATTTACCCGATATGGCACAAACCAAACAAAATGCACTTCAGCAAATTGAAAAAAATGCGCCTGAAATTTTATCGGTTGATTTATTTACAGAAGCCTTTGCACAAGCATTTGAAGTGTTTGACCCGAACCGCCCATTGGTTGTAATTAGTGAAGGTTTAATTAACTATTTTGATAAAGATTTATTAAAACAACTCATTCAATCGATCGCGCACTACGGTACTGCTTTTAAAACGTTCCACTATTTAACGGATCTGTACCCTGAACCAATTAAAAACAAACTGGCGACCCTGATCTGGAACAGTAGTAAGCTACTTAAATTAATGTCCCGTAGTTCCTTTAGTTTTCATTTTAAAAGTCCTCAAGAAGTGCAGGATTTTTTTAAAGATGCGGGGTTTCAACAAGTCACAGTTGAACAACCACAAATATTTTTTGGGCAAGTTCCTTCCGATGATCATGAGCAACATTTAGGTGATTTGGTCTGGATCATTCACGCGCAAACAAAATAATAAGCATAAAAAATTGGAAGCTCGAAAATTACGAGCTTCCAACTATAAGCAATAGATTAAACAGTTTGTTTTTGACGAGCAATAAAACGGCTTAAACGATCAGCAAGTTCAAAACTACCGTGTTTGAACAAAGCTCGAATCCCCTGCTCTGTACTTTCAAAAATTAAACATTCAATTGAAAAAGTACCTTCTTCATCTTCTAAATGCAGTGCTAAATCACGTGGATGTTCATTTACAAAATCAAGCTTCGAAACATCATCCATTTTTAGATACATGCCAAAGAATGTGACATCAACAATCGTCACTGGCACCTGTACATCAGGTTCGCGATGAGTAAGTTGAGTTTTTGGCTGTAAAACCCGAACCCGTTCTTCACCACGGCGTTCCATCTTTTGCATTTGTTCACGTGTCATGGGAATAATACCATCCAGATTATGGATAGATTCCCCTTTCAAGAAAGTAGTGAACAAACTCATAGTTTCTTTACGGCGTTGCAACTGAGGTACATGATCAGCATTTGCAATAAGTGCAAATTCCATATCCGGACATTGCAAAGCAAAATTTGCATTTTCATGTGGCAGAGTGAAACTGTCATACTGCCCTGCAGCAACGAGAGTTTTACACGCTGGAATTGGCACGTCAGTTAAACGCAAAAGACGATTACAGTTAATTTCATAACGCTCTCGCTCTGTGCCCGTAAACTCAGCCATTTGCCTAAAAAATAATTTTTTAGCTGTAGGCGACATGCGGGTTTTATCTAATTTGGCATGATTCACCAAATATAAAATCACAGCTTGCCCAAACTCTTCCATGCGGTTTTCTTGCATGAGCTTAAGAGACTCTTCCAAAATCATTCGCCAACTTTTTCGGGTCTTTTGCATGACACCCATCAAAATCATGCGATCCATTAATTCTGGACGATGGTAAGCAAAGCAAGATGCTATTACCGACCCCAAAGACATTCCCATAACAGAAACTTTTTGTAGTCCAACAATATCCAGCCAGCGTCCCAACATTTTAGATAAATCAGGTAATTCTAAAGTACCTGCAGATACTCCTGTATCCCGATTGGTAATTTGCTGATTTGCGCCCATAGAAGGTAAATCAATTAAAATGACCGGACCGCTTTCAAACAATTGTTCAACACAATATTTATAAGAATTAAAATTCTGGAAAGCACCGCCCACAATCACAATTGGCGTATTGTGAATCGTTTTTGGATCGGCAATCGCCATATATTCAATCTTCCAGCCGTCAATCCATGTTGTACGAGCAGGTTGTTTAAAACTATCTCTATGGTAGATATCGAAAAAGCCAAAACCGGCATAAGCTTGGTTGATCTCCGAATCCATTTGAATAATGGAATTCATATCCTTGCTTCCTCCTTGCTGTAATTTTTTTATGCTGCAAGAGTTCCTTCTTGAACACGTAATCTTTTATGCACAAAACTTTAAATTTTGTATTAGTTTGTATTGCACAATAACATTCTAAACAATTGTGTGAAATATACGCAATCGCTCAAATGACCGCTCATCTTGTTTAAGTCGCTAATAGTTTGCAAAATATTTAAATGTTTTTTTATGGCGGTCACATTTTTCAAAAAAAGCCATTCATTGTTCCGCATTTGACTGCTACTATCGTAGTCATTGGTAAACGATTAAAAACGGCTATGCAAGATTCAATTGAACAATATATGCAAAAAGTCGGGCAACAAGCACGTGACGCCTCACGCGTCTTAACAAGTGCTTCTACCTCGCTTAAAAATCATGCACTCTCTGCTATTTATACTGCTTTGGAAAATAATCAGGCAGCAATCTTGGCAGCGAATCAAGTGGACATGGATAAAGGTCGTAGCAATCAGCTCGATAGCGCATTGCTTGATCGTCTTGAACTTACGCCCGCACGTTTTAAAGGAATGTTGCAAGGTTTAAAAGATGTGATCGCGCTTGTCGATCCTATTGGGGAAATTACTGATCTTGCATACCGCCCAACAGGTATTCAAATTGGCAAAATGCGTGTACCTCTAGGGGTCGTTGGGATGATTTACGAATCGCGTCCAAATGTCACACTAGAAGCAGCATCTTTAGCCATCAAATCGGGCAATGCCATTATTTTACGTGGTGGTTCAGAAGCACTTGAGTCGAATAAAGCAATTGCAGAAGCCATTAAGCATGGCTTAAAAGTAGCAGGTTTACCTGAACATTCAGTGCAAGTAATTGATACGCCTGATCGTGCAGCAGTTGGCCATCTTATTACCATGGCTGAATATGTGGATGTCATTGTTCCACGTGGTGGTAAAAGCTTAATTGAGCGTGTGACGAATGAAGCACGTATTCCGGTTATTAAGCATCTTGATGGTAACTGTCATGTATTTGTCGAAGCACAAGCAGACCTCCACAAAGCCTTACCTATTACATTGAATGCAAAAACTCATCGCTATGGGGTTTGTAATGCGATGGAAACTCTGCTTGTTGATGAAAGAATTGCAGACGTTTTCTTACCACGTATCGCCGAACTTTATGCAGAAAAGCAAGTTGAACTTCGAGGCTGCCCAGAAACACGTCGAATTTTAGGCCCATCTGTTAAAGCTGCAACGGAAGAAGATTGGTATACCGAATATTTAGGGCCAATTCTTGCAATTAAGGTTGTTAGTGGTTTAGACGAAGCAATTGACCATATCAACAAATATGGTTCACATCACACCGATGCGATTGTGACCGAAAATTATAGTTTGGCGCGTCAATTCTTGGCTCGTGTAGATTCGAGTTCAGTGGTTGTCAATGCTTCGACTCGTTTTGCTGATGGTTTTGAATATGGCTTGGGTGCAGAAATTGGTATCTCTACAGATAAAATCCATGCACGTGGTCCGGTTGGTTTAGAAGGTTTAACTTCTCAAAAATGGATTGTGTTAGGTGACGGTCAGATTCGTCAATAATCGATCTACTATTCCAAACAAAAACGCCTGATATTAATCAGGCGTTTTTATTTATTTTATTATTCAAATTTTTACAATCATAAAAAACCAGCCCGATGGCTGGTTTTTTTAAGCACATACTACTTAGAAAATAAAGTCGGTATTTACAAATTTAGAATAGTGCTCAGACACCATAGAGGCCAGCATACCTTTGCTGTCATCAGTCTGTTTAGCAGCAATCATAGAACGGATAGAGAATGCACGCAGCGCATCATGCACAGACAATGTACCTTCCGCAGAATCTTTACGACCACCGAATGGAAACACATCTGGACCACGTTGGCACTGACAATTAATATTCACACGACAAACCTGATTGACCAGCGGATCAACCAAATGACCAATTTGCTCAGGGTCGCTACCAAAAATACTCACCTGCTGACCATGATCAGAAGTAGTGACATATTCCAGCACAGTTTCAATGTCATCATAAACAGAGACTGGTACCACTGGACCAAACTGTTCTTCACGATACAGTCTCATGCCTTCAGTCACTGGATAAACTACGGCTGGATAGAACATAGTTTTGCAGAATTCACCACCTTCTACATTAACCACTTTTGCCCCTTTAGCCACGGCATCTTCAATGACTTCAGTCATGTAGGCCGTACGGTGCATGCCTGGCAGCGGAGTAATAAATACACCTTTTTCCCACGGCATACCCACTTTCAGCTTGGCCAGTTCAGCCGTTAAGCGGTTAACAAATTCATCGGCTATCGAGCGATGTACCATCAGCATCTTGAGCGCAGTACAACGCTGACCATTAAACGACAATGCACCCAGCAGACACTCTTTCACTGTCAGATCCAAGTCGGCATCCGGCAGAATAATGGCAGCATTCTTCGCATCCAGCCCCAAAATCGCACGTAGACGGTGAGATTTAGGATGTTGCTTTTTCAAGTAATCGGCCACTTTGCTAGAACCAATCAGCGCCAATACGTTGATTTTTCCAGATGCCAACAGATGCGGCACCACCAGTGAGCCTGGTGCATAGATGGTATTGATCACACCTTTCGGGAATGATTCACGGAATGCTTCCAGCAATGGTTCAAACAACAAGGTACCAAATTGAGGTGGTTTGAAGACGATGGTATTGCCCATTAGCATAGCCGGAATTAGGGTAGCAAAGGTTTCATTCAGCGGGTAGTTGTATGGCCCCATACACAACACGACACCCAACGGGGTACGACGGATTTGACCAATGGTACCTTCAGCAATCACAAAGCGAGAGTTGGCATTGTCTAGGTCTTTCAGCGCATCAATGGTTTGACGCATATAGGTGACAGTGCGGTCAAACTCTTTCTCAGAGTCAGCCAAGCTCTTGCCAATTTCCCACATGATCAGTTTAACAATCAGGTCTCGTCGCTCCACCATACGCTGAATGAAATTCTGCATACAGGCGATGCGCTCACCAACTTTCATCATTGGCCATTCACCACGACCATTGTTGTAGGCCCGCACTGCTGCTTCTAGTGCTTCGTCGCTTTCTTTCTCACCCATGACTGGATAACTGCCAAGCTCAACTTGCTGCAAACTACCATCAGGCTGCTGAGTCCAGATTGGGGACAATGTTTTCTTGGTTGCACCAGCCCACAACTTCAGCTCACCATCTACTAATGAGACACGCTGATGAATCTGGGATGGCAGACGCACGTTCTCAGGAATACTATCTACTACGGGAAATTTCTGCTGCAAATTATTTGAATGACTCATTCTTGTTATCTCCAAGTTTTATATATTTATGTATTTATATATTCGAACCTAGCCCGCTATGATCAGGCCTTGTTCCTGTGAATACCAGTACCATTACTGGTATTCACTTTGCTTGAGCCGCACCACAAATCAATCAAGACTTTGCAATGTTTCTAAATGAGGTTAACCCCGACACACACTGTCAGTTACCCCTAGTTTCTGCATGACCTGCACAACTATTTGTTCAGGTGTCAATGCGATATCAATCGTAATTGCCTCATGAACGTCAGGTTCTTCTAAAGTATCAAGCTGAGTCTGCAATAATGAAGGGTCGAAAAAATGGCCTGCTCGCTCAGCAAGGCGCTGTTTTAACAACTCATATGACCCTTTTAAATATACAAACTGCACATTCTGGTCATGGCCGCGTAAAATATCTCGGTAGACCCGCTTGAGTGAAGAACAAGTAAATACTGCGGTCTCACCTGCCTGCTGCTTCTCTTCAATAGCTTTACGAATCGCGTGTAACCAAGGCATGCGATCTTCATCAGTTAAAGGAATACCCTGACTCATCTTGCTTTTATTTGCAGTCGAATGCAGTGTATCTCCATCGAGAAACTCACAAGCCAAATGCTCCGACAGCAACTCACCAATCAGTGTTTTGCCTGTTCCACAGACACCCATTGCAATCACAATCATGGATTACTTACCTCTAATTATAAAATAGTGCTAAGAAGTAGCGTGAAAGACAAACCCAACACCGAAATAATGGTTTCTAATACTGACCAAGTTTTGAGTGTCTGCCCTACTGTCATACCAAAATATTCTTTGATTAACCAAAATCCTGCATCATTTACATGGGAGAAAACTAATGAACCTGAACCTGTGGCAAGTACTAAAAGTTCCGGTCTAACGACGACACCAGCTGTAGCTGCAATCGGAGCGACAATACTACAAGCAGTAGCCATAGCGACTGTTGCCGACCCTGTTGCTAAACGAATCAATGCTGCAACTAACCAGCCCAACAATAACGGTGACAAATTTGCCTTCAAGGCTGTAGAAACGATCTCATTAGAAATACCACTGTCACGTAAAATGCCGCCAAAACCACCACCAGCACCGACAATCAACATGATTCCGGCAATAGAAGCCAAACAACCGCCACAGAATTTTTCGATCTGTTCACGGTTAAAGCCCTGCATCGTACCAAAAGTAATAAAGCTGACCAGTACGGCAATAAGCAATGCGATATCAGAAGTACCAATGAAACGTAGTAAGTCGTTTGCGAAAGTTTGTGGTGCAAAGAAAAGATCAGCCCAACTTCCGATTAACATTAATACGACAGGCAACATAATCGTAAATAAGGTAATTCCAAAGCTTGGTAGCTCACGAGTTTCTTTCTTATCTACCTCAACAAATTGCTTAAACAATGGATTGTTCTCAGGCAATTTGACATATTTGTTGATCCATAATGCATACAACGGCCCTGCAACAATCGCCGTTGGTACGCCTACTAATAAGCTGTAGGCAATGGTTTTACCAATATCAGCGTGATATGCCTGTACTGCCAACAATGCTGCTGGATGTGGTGGAATCAAACCATGCACAACGGACAACCCTGCAACCATAGGCAAACCTACGACCAATAATGACTTGCCTGTTCTTTTGGCAATGTTAAAAGCAATTGGAATAAGGAGTACGAAGCCCACTTCGAAAAATACGGGCAGCCCCACAATAAGGGCAATGAACATCATGGCCCAGTGAATATTTTTCTCACCGAACCATTTAATTAAAGTAATTGCTATTCGCTCTGCGCCACCCGACTCGGCCATCATTTTACCGAGCATTGTTCCGAGTGCGATTACAATCGCAAGGTGACCCAAGGTTTTACCAGTACCAGCTTCGTAGGATTTAACAATATCGCCCATTGGCATGCCAACAGCTAAGGCTAAACCGAGTGAAACAATAATAAGAACTAGAAATGGATAAATTCTGAACTTCGCGATCATGACAACTAAAGCAATAATCGCGATTACAGTATAGATAAGCAACATGCCACCCTGAACCGTCTCCATGTGACATTTCTCCTTGGAGTAACTATCTAGGCAACTAAGCCCAAATAAAGGTCTTCAACCAGGATAATTCCTACTGTTGAGACACTAATTTTTTATATTTAGGTATGACCAGCATCACTACTGGTCATATCGACACAAGCTCTAAAGCACATCAAACGCACTTCATTTTTATAAATATTTACTACATTTAATCAGCTCTCAACTGACTAGCGAATTGTGCCAAGCGAGTAATTTCCGCCCAATCTTGTGAAGCAACTGCCGCTTTCGGTGTTAACCACGAACCACCAACACACACCACATTTGGTTGCTTCAAGAAATCCGGAGCTGTCTCTACAGTAATGCCACCTGTAGGGCAAAAACGTAGGTTTGGAAATGGACCATAAAATGCTTTTAGCATCTCGACTCCACCCGCTTGCTGAGCCGGAAAGAACTTCACAATTTCATAACCTAATTCAATTGCCTGAATCAGGTCACTTGGCGTCATCACACCCGGCAATAAAGGCAAACCTGCATCTTGCGCAGCCAAATGTAAATCTTTAGTTAAACCCGGTGACACACCAAATTGAGCACCGGCTTTTTTGGCTTGGGCACAATGTTCTGGCTTGGTAATCGTACCTACACCGACCACAATGTCATCAGCCAACTGGCTCGCACGCTCAATAGCAGCAAGGCCAGCAGCGGTACGCAACGTAATTTCCAATACTTTTACGCCACCAGTGTGCAAAGCACGTGATACATGTTCACCTTGTTCGGCAGAATCAAATGCCAGTACCGGAATCACGGGTCCTAATTGAACAACATCTTCAATCTTAATCATTACTTTTCTATTCCTATTATTATTAAAGTCTAAGGTTGAACACTTTCACCAACTAATGCACCAAACACAGAAGCACCATGCTCAGCTGGTGCAGCAGCGGCACGGAACACACCAAATAATTCACGACCAAAGCCGACTTCGTTTTCTGCCTGATGTTCTGGCTGTGCAACAGGGCGTGACTGCCAAACAGCTTCATCTATCTCAACATCGAGTACGCCAGCCTCAGCATCAATCACCAACATATCTCCCGTTTGCACTTTAGCAATCGGACCGTTCAACAAAGCCTCTGGAGATAAATGAATCACTGCTGGAACTTTGCCTGAAGCACCTGACATACGCCCATCAGTTACTAATGCCACATGGAAGCCTTTATCTTGTAAAACACCTAATACAGGGGTTAAACGATGTAGCTCTGGCATACCATTCGCACGCGCGCCTTGGAAGCGAACAACAGCAATGAAATCACGGTGTAACTCACCACGATCAAATGAAGCTTGCACTGCTTCTTGAGAATCAAACACGATTGCAGGTGCTTTAACTTTACGATGTTCTGGAGCAACGGCAGAGATCTTGATCACACCACGTCCCAAACGCCCTTGCATTAAACGCAAGCCACCATCTGGTTGGAATGGCTCATCGAAACTACGCAAAACTTTGTCATCAAGGCTTTTAACCACGCCATCAACCCAAGTGAGCTTACCGTCGATCAGTTTTGGCTCTTTGGTGTAATGGTATAAACCCTTACCTGCAACGGTAGTCACATCGTTATGTAGCAACCCAGCTTCAAGCAAATTACGAATGAGGAAAGCAACCCCACCCGCAGCCTGAAAATGGTTTACATCGGCTTTGCCATTTGGATAGATTTTGGCTAACAATGGAACAACGGCAGACAATTCATCAAAGTCGTCCCAGTCAATCAAGATTCCAGCAGCACGGGCAATCGCAATAAGATGCAAAGTATGGTTAGTTGATCCACCTGTGGCTAATAACGCCACAATGCCGTTTATAATTGCTTTTTCATCAACTACATGACCAATCGGCGTGTAGTTTCCGCGCTCAACAGTTAAGTCAAGTACACGAATGGCAGCTTCTGCTGTGAGGGCATCACGTAACGGTGTGTGAGGATGAACAAATGCAGCACTTGGAAGGTGTAAACCCATCACTTCCATCAACATTTGATTACTGTTGGCTGTACCGTAAAACGTACAGGTACCTTGACCATGATAGGCTGCTGATTCAGCTTCAAGTAAGGCATCTCGCCCAACTTCGCCGGTTGCGAACTGCTGACGGATTTTGGCTTTATCATCATTAGATAAACCACTTGTCATTGGGCCCGCAGGTACAAAAATGGTAGGTAAATAGCCAAACTGCAAAGCACCAATCAATAATCCTGGCACAATCTTGTCGCAGACACCTAAACATAATGCTGCATCAAACATGTTATGAGACAGTGCAATCGCAGTGCTCATGGCAATCGTTTCGCGAGAGAACAATGATAGTTCCATGCCAGCATTACCTTGAGTAATACCGTCACACATCGCTGGCACACCGCCTGCAAATTGCGCTACCCCACCATTTTCACGAGCGGCTGTTTTAATTAGATCTGGAAATGTTTTATAGGGTGCATGTGCCGAGAGCATTTCGTTATATGAAGATACAATGCCAATATTTGGCTCACGGCCTACTTTAATAATTAATTTTTCATTATCTTCCATGCTGGCAAAACCATGAGCCAGATTGGCACATGAGAGTGCACCACGAGCTGGAAATTTGCCTTGTGCATGTTCAATACGTTGTAAATATGCAGAACGAGTTTTTTGACTACGCGCAATTACGCGCTCGGTAACTTTTGCCAGTATGGGATTCGGCAAGTCCATGCAGGACGCTCCTGTACAACCGGATAAGCCGGAAAATAAAAATAAACCAAATGATATATTTTCTGATCATTTGAAAAAGGATGAATAATATTATTCAGGCGAAAAGCGACATGCAACCCCAGTCAATACTGCTGTAATGGCCTCAGCACAAGCCTTAAAGGCATAGTAAGCTTAGGTTTTAGACCAAAAACCTATTTAAAATCTCAATTATTTATGCTTAAACTGAACTTCAGAAATTATGGTAAAAATATCGTAATATCAATATTATGAAATACATTTAACAACATCTAGATAATAAGCTTTTCATACTATTTTTTAGTTCTAATAAGCCTATGTTTTATTCTTTATAATTCTCATTCCTACTATTAATTCTTAATTTCAATTACGTATATTATTTGTAATATATTTTTCAAATTTAATTAAAGAGACTTCTGCCCTCTTAATAAAGAATCAATACCCAACATTTAAAAATGAAATTTGATTCAAGCTTACTTTTCATAAATGTATACAAAAAAATCGTTTGCATCCTTATAAAAAAACAAGGAATACAGTGATTAAGGTTTATAGTGGATAAATATTAGTTACAAATAATTTGATGGTCGATAGTGCTTAAGTCTAATGGGCTAAAGTCTATCTTGGACAGAAAAACAACACATGTTAAAACATGACAACCCGTTCAACCTGTATCTGAAAAATAATACATTTTGAACAGGAAGTTAGGAAAACTATTTTAAATCAGGACGTGGGTATTTCAACGTGGCTACATCAGTATTAGTTATCAATTGCGGCTCTTCATCTATTAAATATGCTCTAGTTTCAGAACGTCGTGAAGATCGTATTTACGGTTTAGCAGAAAACTTGGGAGCTGCTGACGCTCGTATTAAGGGAGTGACAGTTGGTGGTGAACCACTTGAACTTGCTATCCCTTATGCTGACCATGCCAAAGCTTTAGAAACTTTACTTGCACGTCTTGCCAACTATAAACCGCAAGCAATCGGACATCGTGTTGTACACGGCGGTAGTTTAACTAAAGCCGAATTACTCACTCCTGAAATTATTGAACGTATTCGTGCTGCGACGCCTTTAGCTCCGCTTCATAACCCAGCACATTTAATCGGTATTGACGCAACCGTACGCCTATTTCCTGAATTACCTCAAGTTGCAGTCTTTGACACCGCATTCCATCAAACCATGCCACCGCATGCCTACCGTTATGCAATTCCTAAGTTCTTATATACTGAACATAACGTCCGTCGTTATGGCTTCCATGGTACAAGCCATGCCTATGTGTCTGACCGAGCGAGTGAACTCGCAGGCAACCTGAAAAAAGGCGGTTGGTTAACAGCGCACCTAGGAAATGGTAGTTCAACTTGTGCGGTCTGGAACGGACAAAGTGTTGATACTTCTATGGGCCTTACTCCACTTGAAGGTGTGGTGATGGGAACTCGTAGTGGTGACGTTGACCCAAGCTTACATAGTTTCCTTGCGAAAAATCTTGGTTGGGATTTGGCTAAAATTGATAAGGTTTTAAACAACGAAAGTGGTCTACTTGGCTTATCGCAATTGTCTAATGACATGCGTACAGTTATTGAAGCAGCAGAAATTGGCAATGAAGATGCTTGCCTTGCAATTGAAGTATTTAGTTATCGCCTTGCAAAATCACTTGCTGCACTTAGCTGTGGTTTACCAACTTTAGACGGCCTCATTTTCACAGGTGGTATTGGTGAAAACTCGGCATATATTCGTGAAAAAACTTTAGCGTATTTACCTCATTTTGGTTTGCAGCTCGACAAAGATCAAAACAACAACTTAAAACGTGGCACTGAAGGCCGAATCGACAATGGAACAGGTCCGCAAATTTGGGTCATTCCAACAGACGAAGAAGGCCGTATTGCCAAAGAAACTCGTCAAGTTGTTGAAGCGGCAGGAACTACAGCATCTGTAGCGAGCCTTGCTTAATCAGATCTTAGCGAAAACTCGATATTCATTTATTTATAGGTTTATATGAATACAATTTTATTGATTCCTACAGGTGAAGGGGTTGGTTTAACCTCTGCCTGCCTAGGCATGATTTACGCGCTTGATTGTAACGGGATTAAAGCAGGCTTTTTAAAACCATTTTCCCAAGAAGACCAAGAGCATCTTGATCGAACAACTTCATTATTCGGTCATTTATTTCAAGGTAAAACTGTTCAATCTATTTCGCATGAAAAATTAACTCAGCTTATTGCTGCTGGGGAAGTGGATGAATTACTTGAAGAAGCTGTGAGTCTACATCGCAGTGTTGCAGCAGACCATGATGTCATTATTGTAGAAGGCTTATTACCAAACGGACAAGACCACTTCGCCAGTGAACTCAACGCAAGTCTTGCACAAGCACTTGATGCAGAAGTCGTATTGGTCAGTACAGCAGATATTCAAAACCCTAAAAAAGCCGCAGAAAAAGTAGATGCTCATTTACGTCAGTTTGGCGGTGCAGCGTCAAATCGTACTGCGGGTGTACTCTTTATGCGTACCCGTGGATTAACCGAAGAAACAGCACAAATTCCTGTTGCGTTTGATCCATCATTACGCGCAACAGAAGACATCGCAAAATTTACGACAGAATTGCAAAAATATAACCGTTATTTTGGTTCTAGTGACTTACCTATTATTGGTTTAGTTCCATTTAGTAACACCTTAAGCGTACCAAGAACCCTAGATATTGCGAATGTGATTGATGGGCAATGGGTACATCAAGGTGAAGCTAAAACACGCCGTATTTTGCATTCAAGTTTAATTGCTTCAAGCATTGAATATGAACTCAATAAATTTATTGCAGGTGAACTAATTATTAGTGCGTCTGAGCGTACCGACGTATTACTGGCAAGTAGTTTGGCGACCAGTAATGGTATTCCACTCGCTGGCTTGGTTCTTACTGAACGTGAAGCACCAGCTCCTGAGCTTTTAGAGTTTTGCCAAAATGCGATCAAGCAAGGCTTACCAATTTTACATACACGTCTCAATACATTAGAAACTGCTCAGCGTTTATCTGACTTTGGTAATGAAATTCCCGTCGATGATACTGAACGTGCAGAACAAGTGACTCGTTTTGTTTCAAGTCATATTGATGTCGAATGGCTTAAGCAGCACAGTAACAATGCAGCTACCCCTCGCCTGTCTCCATCGGCTTTTCGTCATGAACTAGTGCAAAAATCGATTGCAGCGAAAAAACGCATTGTACTGCCTGAAGGCGATGAGCCACGCACCATCCAAGCTGCAGCCATTTGTCAGGCACGTGGCATTGCTGACTGTATTTTACTGGCAAAACCAGAGGCTGTTCAGGATGTTGCAAAAGCCCGTGGTATTGAATTACCAGCCGGATTAGCAATTGTTGATCCAGATAGCATTCGCGACCAATATGTAGCACCAATGGTCGAGCTGCGTAAAGGTAAGCTCAACGAGCTTCAGGCCAAAGAACAACTTCAAGACACCGTAGTGCTCGGTACAATGATGTTAGCTTTAGACGAAGTAGATGGCCTAGTTTCCGGTGCAGTACACACCACAGCAAATACGGTCCGCCCAGCTTTCCAGCTCATCAAAACAGCGCCAGATTATTCACTAGTTTCATCTATCTTCTTTATGCTTTTACCAGATGAAGTTTATGTGTATGGCGACTGTGCGATTAATCCAGACCCTACCGCAGAACAATTAGCTGAAATTGCGATTCAGTCTGCTGACTCGGCTAAAGCTTTTGGAATTGATCCACGTATTGCCATGATCAGCTACTCAACCGGTACTTCTGGAACAGGTGCAGATGTTGAGAAGGTACAACAAGCAACTCAAATTGCTCAGCAACGTCGACCTGATTTACTTATTGATGGTCCACTTCAATATGATGCAGCTTCAGTTGAAAGTGTTGGACGCCAAAAAGCTCCAGACTCACGCGTTGCAGGTCGTGCCAATGTATTTATTTTCCCTGACTTAAATACGGGTAACACGACTTATAAAGCAGTACAACGTGCTGCGAATGTTGTGAGCGTTGGACCAATGTTGCAAGGTTTAAACAAACCTGTAAATGACTTGTCTCGCGGAGCATTGGTAGATGACATCGTCTTTACTATTGCATTAACGGCAATTCAGGCTGAACAGCAAGCTGCTGCTAAATAACTAATAATTTGATCCGCTTCTACCTCTCGCCATTTGATGTCCGCTCAAATGGCTTTTTTTATTTTAATCATTTCAAAATAAATAATTTTCCTATCTCTGACATTTAAATACCCCCTATATAGTCTTATGCGACTTTCGGTCAAAAGATCAACCAATCTCCCACAAAACTATCTTTTTGTCATATAATTTAGCCCGCTAGCTAACAGCCCGCTCAAGAGATTTTTGGTATGACAACGATTATCAAACAAGATGACTTGATTACATCAATCAAGGACGCCCTACAGTTTATTTCGTACTATCACCCGCAAGACTTCATCCAAGCGATGAGCCGTGCTTATGATCGCGAAGAAAACCAAGCTGCAAAGGATGCAATTGCACAGATTTTAATTAACTCTCGCATGTGTGCGGAAGGTCATCGTCCAATTTGCCAAGATACTGGTATTGTTAACGTTTTCCTTGAAGTGGGTTTAGATGTTAAATTTGATTTAACAATGAGCTTAGACGATGCAGTAAATGAAGGTGTTCGCCAAGGTTACCTTGAAAATAGCAACGTTCTTCGTGCATCGGTACTTGCAGACCCTGCATTTGGTCGTAAAAATACAAAAGATAATACCCCTGCTGTAATTCACTACAAACTCGTTCCGGGTAACAAAGTAGATATTACTGTTGCTGCTAAAGGCGGCGGTTCAGAAAACAAATCTAAACTTGCGATGCTTAACCCATCTGACTCGATTGTTGATTGGGTACTTAAAACTGTACCAACAATGGGTGCAGGCTGGTGTCCTCCAGGTATGCTCGGTATTGGTATTGGTGGTACTGCTGAAAAAGCCATGATGCTTGCTAAAGAAGCACTCATGGAAGAAATCAACATGGACGAATTACTTCGCCGTGGACCAGAAAACAAAATCGAAGAACTTCGTATCGAAATCTTTGAAAAAGTAAACGCACTTGGTATTGGTGCTCAAGGTCTTGGTGGTTTAACCACTGTTCTTGATATTAAAATTAAAGATTACCCATGCCACGCTGCTGGTAAACCAGTAGGTATGATTCCTAACTGTGCTGCTACTCGTCATGCTCACTTCCAGCTTGATGGTTCAGGTGTAGCTCATATTCAAGCACCTAAACTTGAAGATTACCCATCTGTAACTTGGGATTCTTCAAAATCTAAACGTGTAAACCTTGATACCATTACTCAAGCAGAAATGGATTCTTGGAAACCAGGTGACACATTACTCCTTAGCGGAACAATGTACACAGGTCGTGATGCTGCGCACAAACGTATGGTTGAAATGATCGACAACGGTGAAGAATTACCAGTTGATCTTAAAGGTAAGTTTATTTACTACGTTGGCCCAGTTGATCCAGTGGGTGACGAAGTTGTTGGTCCTGCTGGTCCTACAACTGCAACACGTATGGATAAATTCACACGTAAAGTACTTGAGCATACAGGCTTGTTTGGCATGATCGGTAAGGCTGATCGTGGTCCTACAGCGATTGAAGCAATCAAAGACAACAAAGCAACTTACTTAATGGCAGTTGGCGGTGCAGCTTACCTTGTATCTAAAGCTGTTCGCGAAGCTGAAGTTGTTGCGTTTGCAGACTTAGGTATGGAAGCAATCTACAAATTTGTAGTTGAAGATATGCCTGTTTCTGTTGCAGTTGATGTAAACGGCACTTCAATTCATGCAATTGCTCCAAAAATCTGGCAAGCGAAAATTGGAAAAATTCCAGTAGTCGACGCTGCGGCAGGCTAATCAAGAAAAGCACCGAATTCGGTGCTTTTTTTATGCATTCTTTTTTATTTTAAAATCTGAAAAGAATTGTAACAATTACTTCTTCAATCTGTGCTATTAATAAATGCACTCTCTCGCCATATATTGAATATAGGTCATTTCATGACTATTCGCCCTATTCTTAAAAATCTTTCAATCAGCCTCTGCTTAAGCTGTATTACGACAAGCTTATTTGCTTCTCCTGCCAAATTAAGTTCAGTTAAAGAACTCATGCAAATGAGCCAAATTGATTACTTACTTAAAGAATCAATTAATGAATTAACGCCTTATTATGATCAACAAGCAGAACAGATCGTTAGTAATATCACGGGTATCAAAACTTTAGGTCCTAAAGAAAAAGAAGCTGCGAAAAAGCTTGGTTTACTATTGAAAGATTCAAGTAATCAACTGATAAGCAATCCTAAAACTGCACAAGCCTTACAAGATATTTATTTAAAGACATATTCTGAAGAAGAGATTCAAGCGAATCTTAAGTTTTTAAAAACCCCAGAAGGCCAATCGATTACACGTAAAAACGTACAGATTATGGGGCAAATTTCAGAATATATGATGGAGTTAGGACAACAGACCTTTAATGACCCTAAAGCAAGGGATCATATGCAAGAAGAGATGCTTAAAATTATTGCACCACTCATGAAGGATAAAGAAAAGTCTTAACTTTTCTTTATCCTTTGCAGGCCATTACCAAGTTAAAGGGTTCCATAATTTAAATGGTTTAATCAGATGTACATCTGATTTTTCATCATATTTGGCAGGTTTTAATTCTTGTGGTTTATGCCGAATCTTGCCCGAAGCATCTTCGGCTACAAAGTTGTAGCTTGAAGATTTCAACTCAGTAAAAGCAATTTCTCTACGACCAATATTATCTTGCATTAACATAAATGGGCCAGTGTGTTCACCACGGTCCATTTTATTTTCTTCATCATATTTCAAATAATAAGACGTTCCTGCCTCAACAGTTATATCCATATATTTTGGTTCTTGAAAATGAATCCCCAATAAAGGGCGGCTCGCAGAAAGACGATAAGTCCCTGCTGGCAATTCAATCCAATAATAATGGTTATGTAGTAGGCTCGGAATTCGCTTGCCATTTACAAACAGGTTAATCGCCGCGATTTCCTGACGATTCCATTTCGTATCTGGTCGATAGAGATAAACGACAGCAGCTTGTGCGTTTTGTGGTTTGATCGGAACGAATGTCTGACCCAATTTTTGATTAACCCAACCACCTACAGCAAAACCACCTACGTGATATTGGTCTAATAGTCCGGGTTCTTTTTCAACATCGACTTTAGGTAAGGTTGCAGTCAATTCACCCGTATTTTTTTCTAAATGAGATGAACTTTGACAGCCCACAAACAGTCCGGCACAGCACAAAGATACGATTAAATAACGCATGGCATCCCTCAAAGCGTTTTGTTTTTGATTTATTTTTTACACCGCAAAACTATGCGTATTTTGTATTTTTAAGATTAACACCACGCACATAAATTGAAAACAAAAAAAGCATGAATCACTCACGCGATTCATGCTTTTTAGATGAATGAAATCTATGCAGACTTCGAATCAATAACCTTTAAATCTGCCTTAGCAACACTTTCATGCGTTGCAGCTTCTTTAGGTTGGCGCTCAGCTTTATAAACAGGCTCTGCTTCACCATTGATCACTGCTTCATTAATGACGACTGTTCCAACATCAGTACGGCTTGGTAAATCGTACATGGTTTCAAGCAGTACGTTCTCCATAATAGAGCGTAGACCACGCGCACCCGTATTGCGTTCAAGTGCTTTCTTCGCGATAGCACGCAATGCAGAATCTTCAAAGATCAGATCAACATTTTCCATGGTGAAAAGATATTGATACTGGCGAGTTAATGCATTTTTTGGCTCAGTCAAAATTTGCATTAATGCTTCTTCATCCAACTCTTCAAGTGTAGCAATCACTGGTAAACGACCAATGAATTCTGGAATTAAACCAAATTTCACTAAATCGGTTGGCTCAACCTGACGGAACAATTCAGCAAGTTTTTTGGTTTCATCTTTGTTTTTAACATCAGCTGTAAAACCAATACCGCCTTTCTCTTGACGCTGCTGTACAATTTTTTCCAAACCAGAAAATGCACCACCACAAATAAACAAGATATTCGAGGTGTCAATTTGGATAAACTCTTGCTGCGGATGCTTACGCCCACCTTGCGGAGGAATAGAAGCCACTGTACCTTCAATCATTTTTAACAATGCTTGTTGTACACCTTCACCTGAAACATCACGCGTAATTGACGGGTTTTCAGATTTACGAGTAATCTTGTCAATTTCGTCAATATAGATAATGCCCTTCTGAGCTTTTTCTACATCGTAGTCTGCTTTTTGCAAAAGCTTTTGTACAATATTTTCAACATCTTCGCCCACATAACCAGCTTCGGTTAATGTCGTTGCATCTGCCATTGCAAATGGAACATCTAAAAGGCGAGCCAATGTTTGCGCAAGTAAAGTTTTACCCGAACCTGTAGGTCCAATCAGTAGAATGTTACTTTTAGCAATTTCTACTTCTTTAGACACATGGCCATTATGACCAACTTTTAGGCGTTTATAATGGTTATAAACCGCAACAGATAACGTCTTTTTGGCAAGATCTTGACCAATCACATATTGATCAAGCGCAGCACGTATTTCATGTGGTTTTGGCAATGCCTTACTCGCCCAGTCCCCTGCTTCAACCTGTTGGCTGGTTTGTACAAGGTCTAAGCAGACATCCACACATTCATTACAAATATATGCGTCCTCACCTGCAATCAGTTTCCCGACTTCAGACTGCGTTTTACCGCAAAATGAACAATGTTTTTGTCCTTGAGGATGTTCGGACATATTCACTCCACAAATAGAATCTTAAATATTAGGGCAAGATGCACTGCATAAATAACTAAATGGAGATCTTTTTCAACATCTCAAGTTATTTACATCAGAAGGTCCTTATGGACGCTTACTTAACACCTGATCAACCAAACCATATTCTTTAGCAGACTGTGCTGTCATAAAGTTATCACGGTCAGTATCACGAGCAACGGTTTCGTAGTCTTGACCACTGTGCTCTGCCATTAAGCGGTTTAAACGTTCTTTAATAAATAGAATTTCACGCGCATGAATTTCAATATCCGATGCTTGACCGCGGAAACCACCTAATGGTTGATGGATCATGACACGGGCATTTTCTAGACAATAGCGTTTGCCTTTAGCACCAGCATTTAACAAGAATGCACCCATTGACGCAGCTTGACCCATACAATATGTCACGACATCAGGTTTAATAAACTGCATCGTGTCATAAATAGCCATGCCCGCTGTCACAGAACCACCTGGAGAATTGATATAAAGGTGGATATCTTTATCAGGGTTTTCAGCTTCTAAAAACAACATTTGGGCAACAATCAGATTTGCCATGTTGTCTTCAACTTCACCTGTTAAGAAAATGACGCGCTCACGTAAAAGTCGTGAATAAATATCAAAAGAACGTTCGCCGCGAGAAGATTGTTCAACCACAACAGGAACTAAAGCATTTTCAATTGTTGGAACATACATACGTTATTTATTCCTAAATTTTTTGTGACTTAACCTATGGCAACAATATGCGGGATAATTTCTCAAATTGCAAAAGGTTCGCACTGAAATATTATATTATTTATACCTAAGTACTTAATGTCGCACTCAAATTAACCACATAGTGAAAAACAAAAAAGGCGCATAAAGCGCCTTTTTCTGACTTCTTAAAAGATTAGCCCATACGGCGAGCTTGTTGTTCTTTTAACAAATCATCGTAAGATACAGCTTTGTCAGTCACTTTAGCAGCAGCTAAGATGTGATCAACAACTTGATCTTCTAATACAACTGCTTCGATTTGAGCACGTTGTTGAGCATCATTTTTGAAGTATTCAATCACTTCAGTTGGATCTTCGTAAGAAGAAGCCATGTCGTCAATGTAAGCATCAACGCGAGTTTGATCAACTTCAAGTTTAGCATCAGCTAAAACTTTGCTTACCAATACGCCAAGCTTAACAGAACGCTCTGCTTGCTCTTTGAACAATTCGTCAGGAAGCATGCTCTTGTCAAAAGATTGCGCGCCTGCACCACCGAACTGTTGAGTGAACTGTTGAACCATTTGTTGACGTTGACGGTCAATTTCTTGAGCAACCATTGCAGTTGGAACTTCAACTTCGTTCGCAGCAACAAGTGCATCAAAAGCAGCTTGTTTAACTTGGTTACGTAAACCATTGCGAACTTCACGTTCCATATTCTTGCGAACGTCAGCTTTTAACTTCTCAACGCCTTCTTCTTCAGTTACACCAAAGATTTTCAAGAATTCAGCATCAATTTCTGGAAGTTTTGATTTTTCAACTTGCTTCACAGTGATTTTGAACTGAGCTGCTTTACCAGCCAAGTTTTCAGCTTGGTAATCTTCTGGGAAAGTAACATCGATTACTTTCTCTTCGCCAGCTTTCATGCCAATGATGCCGTCTTCGAAGCCAGGAATCATACGACCTGAACCTAACACAAGTTTAAAGTCTTCAGCAGAACCGCCTTCAAACTTCTCACCATCGATAGTGCCTTCAAAGTCAAAAGTCACTTGCATGTCTTTTTTCGCCATGCCCTTGGTAACAGCCCAAGTTTGACGTTGTTTTTGCAAGTTTTCGATCATAGCGTCAACGTCAGCATCTTTAATTTCAGCTGTTTTACGTTCAACTTCTAAACCGTCAAATGCTTGTACTGTAACTTCTGGATAAACTTCTACAGTCGCTTCAAAAACTAAAGCATCTTCTTTATGTTCAACTTTATCAATGTTCGGCATTCCTACCGCATTGATTTTTTCTTGTTGAATTGCTTCAAAAACGCTATCACGAATGATGTCATTTACAACTTCTTGATAAATGCCCGCACCGTATTCGCGACGAACAACGTTTTCAGGTACTTTACCTGGACGGAAGCCGTTGATCTTCACAGTTTTGGCAGTGCGCTTCAAACGAGCTTCAAATTGCTCGTTAATACGGCTCGTCGGTACAGAAACATTTAAACGACGGGCAACGCCCGAAACCGCTTCAGTCGTTACTTGCATGGCTTCCTCGATAAAAATTAGTGAGTAGGAACAGTTTTTTTAAAAGTGCTGTATTATATGACAACTTTCAAGATATACAAAATTAACCGACCACTTCATTTAAATGAAGGTTGTTATTCTAGTAAATTTCACAGTAATTTTATGATTCTTTAAATATTTTTCATAAAGCCTTAAGTAAAACTAATTTTTTAGTTATTCTTCATAAATCTAAAATTACAATCAAAATCCAATTTTAATCGATTTTACAAACAATTACTAAGAATCAGTAGATTAGCTACATAAAAGTACAATTCTGCATTCATTCACTCACTTTATCTTCACAATTCAATTGGCAAATCCAATTAACACAAACTGTACATATAAATAAGAATTATTATTATTCGCATAACCTTTTAGTTTTAGAGTCCTGAAGTCATGTCTTTGATTAGAACACGTAAAAAAATTGTTTCTTCTGCGATAGCTTCATCGCTATCAATGATTGCAACAACAGCCATGGCACAAGAAGCAATTTCACAATTACCAACGATTCATACTCAAGCGACTCAAGAAGAATCTTTAAAAGTAGACCAGTCTGCAAACTCTAAACTCGTAGCTCCCCTCAAAGACACGCCAAAATCGGTCTCTATTCTTTCTCAAAAATTAATTAAAGATACAAACTCTAATACTCTACTCGAAGCTTTACGCTATGAACCAGGCATTACTTTAGGTGCTGGTGAAGGTGGTACACCATTTACAGATATGCCTTACATTCGTGGCTATAGCGCCCAATCTTCTGTATATGTTGATGGTGTTCGTAATTCTACTTCTCAAAACCGCGATATGTTTGCCATTGAACAAGTTGAAGTCATTAAAGGCTCTTCTTCTGCCCTTGGCGGTGGCGGCGGTGTAGGTGGAAGTATTAACTTAATCCCTAAAGTTGCTCATGAAGGTGACGTTTACCAAGGTAGTATTCAAGGTGGTACTGACAACTATCGTCATATTCAACTCGATGCCAACAAAGACTTTGGCAACGGAATTGCTGGTCGTGTTGTTGTTATGGGCCATGAAAATGAAAAAGCTGGTGCTAACAATGGTGCTGAATATGCCCGTGCTGGTATTGCCTCAAGTCTTGCATTTGGCCTAGATACAGCTACTCGCGGAACACTTAGCTACTATTATTTACGCAGTAATGATGAACCGGATGCAGGTATTCCTTTTCTTCCTGTTGGTGGAAAGCCAATTGATGTAAAACAAGGGACGTACTATGGCTGGAAAGAACGTGATTTTGATAAACGTGAAAACCACATTGGTACATTTAAATTAGAGCAAGATCTTGCTGATGATTTAACTTTGTCAAATACGATGTCGTATACAAAATCTAAATCAGACTATATCTATACAAATGCAGATGACTCAAAAGGTAATGTAACGAAAAATGGAACCATTGTTCGTCGTGCTTTAAGTCGTATAGTGGATACTGATGCTTATAGTGATCAGCTTGCATTAAAAGGGAAATTCAATACTGGCGCACTTAAACACTCTTTTAATACAGGTGCTGAGTGGAGCTATCAAGAATCAAGCCAAGGTGTTTACACTTTTACAGATGGTTCTGGTACAACGTCAACTGTACACAATACAAGTTGCCCTGCGAGCAGTGCTCTTTCAAATGGTTGGTGTACATCAGTAAATAACCCAATGAATGGTGCATTCACAGATAGTTTGGGTAGCATCACAAATCAGTATACAACTCGCAGCCGTACCGTTTCTTTATATGCATTAGATAGCATCGAATTTAATCCTCAATGGCTTTTAAATTTAGGCGTACGTTGGGATAAATTCGAAACTGAGCGTAAATATAATAAAAATATTTATAAAACAGTAGGTGGAGCTAACGGTAATTACTCAAATGACGTAAGCATTGCAGCTGGTCAGAAATTTGAAAACGACAGTGATTATTTCTCTTATCAAGCTGGTTTAGTCTATAAACCAACTGAAAATGGCAGCATTTATGCAAGCTTTGCAACTTCTGCTAACCCTGTTGGTGTAGACCAAGGTGACGGCGCAGATGCACTATCTACATCTTCTCAGCAGGCAAATGATTTAGATCCAGAAAAAGCACGTACCTTCGAAATAGGGACAAAATGGGACCTATTTAATAACCGAGCAAACTTAACTGCTGCAATCTTCCGTACAGAGAAACAAAACACTCGTATTGCCATAGATGCCAACACATCAACTAATGCTGGTGAAAGTAAAGTTGATGGCTTCGAGGTTGGATTTAACGGTAAAGTAACTGACAAGTGGGAAGTTTCAGCTGGCTATAGCTATTTAGACAGCGAACTCACAAAAGCGGCTTACAACGCAGTTGCTCAAGAAGGTAAACAATTACCGTTTGTAGCTAAAAATAGTGCTACTTTATGGTCTACTTATCGAGTACTGCCTAAGCTAACTTTAGGTGCAGGTGCAGAGTATCGTGACAAAGTGTTTACTAATACAAACACGGGTACAACGATGCTTGAAGACAAGTATTTACCAACGTATACCATTTACAACGCGATGGCTAAATATGATGTGAACAAGAACGTAAACTTACAGCTTAATATTAACAATATTTCTGATAAGCGCTATTTCACAAGTGCTCACCCAGCTCACTACGCGTTTGAAGGTGTTGGCCGTAATGCGGTGTTAGCAATTAACTTTAAGTACTAAGTTTAAATTCCATAACTTATTTATGGAATTAATTAAAGTTCATATAAGATAGCCTCATCACGAGGCTATTTTTTATAAATGAAATATCTATTTAAAGGTGTTTGCTGTGATTCATCATATCCCTAATGTTTTAAGCAAAGAGCAAGTTGCCGAGTTTCGTAAACTCATGAAAGAAGCGAATTGGGTGGGAGGAAAAGTTACTGCTGGTACTCTATCGGCTTCAGTTAAAAGAAATCAGCAACTCTCTGAACAAGATCCACTTACACACAATTTAAGTGATATTGTGATTAAAGCAATTTGGCAAAATCCTGTGTTTCAGGCCGCAGCCCTACCTCACAAAATTATTCCACCACTTTTTAATCGTTATGATGAACATGAAAGCTTTGGCTTCCATGTAGATAACTCAATTCGCCTTATCCGTGGTACTTCTGAGCAGCTCCGTACCGATTTATCTTGTACATTATTTTTAAGTGAACCTGATGAATATGAAGGTGGTGATCTGGTTATTGAAGATACTTATGGTTATCACGAAGTCAAATTACCAGCGGGTGATGTCGTACTCTACCCTTCTACTAGCTTACATGAGGTAAGTAGTATTACATCAGGTACTCGATTTGCTTCTTTTTTCTGGGTTCAAAGTCTGGTCCGCGATGATAGTAAGCGACATCTTCTATTTAATTTAGATGAAAGTATCAGAGCACTGCGTAAGACACACGGTGATAGTTATTCTGAAGTTATGAAACTCACCAACATTTACCACAACTTAATTCGCATGTGGTCAGAACTGTAACTACATTTATTTTTGCCTTATTGAGATCATGCAATCTTTTTTTCCTTAATAAGGTAAAATATCGAAAAATATTTCCTACAAATTAGAAAGTAGCGCAAAATTAGAAAATTATTTTCTAATTTCCGAGATTAAAATTATTATAAGAATTTTGCACAACGTGTAATCATTGTTTAGATGTGATATATCTAAATGATAAACATATTAGCAAACCACCAAACTTATTATTTCACGGTCTAGAGATGAAAACGAATTACTTGTTTGCCCAGCCTACTCAAGCAAGACATCATCTGCAACTCCTGATGCTGCGCCACGCGCGCGTATAAATATTTTGTCTGCTTTTTAAAGCAGCACTTCGAAATTACCTTTAATTTTTCTCAATTAGATACCATATATAACCGTAGAGACGTTGCCTTTTAAATATATTCAGAGCAACCGCGCTACGAGACAAGGAGTTTTCTCATGATGTTGGCTGACCCAAGCAAAAAATACCGCCGTATGTACCAACGAGTGGATTTACCAGATCGCCAATGGCCAAATAACGAAATTACAAAAGCGCCAATCTGGATGAGCACCGATTTACGTGACGGTAACCAAGCAATTTTTGAACCAATGGACATGGAACAAAAATTCAAAATGTTCAAAATGCTTGTAAAAATCGGTTTTAAGCATATTGAAATCGGCTTCCCTTCTGCATCTCAAATCGACTTCGATTTTACCCGTATGTTGATCGAAGAAAATCACATTCCTGATGACGTATACATCGAAGTTTTGGTTCAGGCGCGTGACCATTTAATTGAACGTACTTTTGAATCTTTAGCAGGTGCTAAACGTGCGATTGTGCATATTTATAACTCTAATTCTCCAACCTTCCGTCAAAAGGTGTTGAATGTAGATGTTAATGGCGCAAAACAGTTAGCAATTAATGCTGCTCAAAAAGTGAAAGAGTATGCTGCGCAATATCCTCAAACTGACTGGATTTTCCAGTACAGCCCAGAGTGTTTCTCTGCAACAGAATTAGAAGTCGCTAAAGATGTCTGCGATGCCGTCACAGAAATTTGGGATGCACGTCCTGATCATAAAGTTATTTTAAACTTACCAGCGACTGTAGAGGTTTCTACGCCAAATGTTTATGCAGACCAAATTGAATGGATGCATCGTAATTTGGCACGTCGTGATGGCGTGATCATTTCTGTTCACTGTCACAATGACCGTGGCTGTGGTATTGCTGCATCAGAACTTGCAATTATGGCAGGTGCTGACCGTGTTGAAGGTTGTGTATTTGGTAATGGCGAACGTACAGGTAACGTTGACGTTGCAGCGATTGCATTGAACATGTATACCCAAGGCGTAGCGCCAGAGTTAGATTTCTCTAACATTAATGAAGTGATTGCAACGGTTGAAGAATGTACTGGTTTACCTGTACACCCTCGTCACCCATATGCAGGCGACTTGGTATTTACTGCATTCTCTGGTTCACATCAGGATGCAATCAAAAAAGGCTTTGAGTACCAGAAAAATGAAGAAATCTGGGATATGCCTTACTTACCAATCGACCCGAAAGATTTGGGCCGCGACTACGATGCAGTTATTCGTGTAAACAGCCAGTCTGGTAAAGGCGGTATCGCTTACTTATTAGAAGCGAACTACAACGTTGTGTTGCCTCGTCGTTTACAAATCGAGTTCAGTCAGGTTGTTCAACAATATGCTGATGATAATGGTACAGAAATTAATGCAAAAGAAATCTGGACCTTATTTAAAGATACGTATGTTGATGTGAAAAACCATCATTACACAGTCAAAAACTACAGATTATCTGACATTAATGGTACTCAAATCATCGAACTTGATGTTGATGTCGAAGGTGAAACACAACAACTTCGCGGTGAAGGTAATGGACCAATTTCTGCATTCTTAAATGCGCTTCAGTTACCAATTGACGTGTTGAACTATGAAGAACGCAGTATTAGTTCAGGTGCAAATGCGAAAGCGTTAACCTTAATTGAACTTCAAGTCAAAGGTACAGGCAGAGGTTCATTTGGTGCCGGTGTTCATGACAATACAGTCACCTCATCAATTGAAGCAATTATTGCATGTACTAACCGTTTGATTGATCAAGGTGTTTTAAGTACAGATCAGGTTGTTGCCGCTGCTGTTTAATTAAAAAAAAGACTTTGGAAAGGATACCTAGCTTGGTATCCTTTCTTTTTATTCCTGAAAGATTTAAAAGGCGAAATGTTCCCGTGTCTTTTCCAGCTGATTCAGTGGGGTTAGTCACTCCGCAAAAGTTCCAATTTGAAGAACCATTACATCTTGAATGTGACCGTGTTTTGCCACGTTTTGAATTAATGGTCGAAACTTACGGCACTTTAAATGCAGATAAATCAAATGCTATTTTAATCTGTCATGCTCTTTCCGGACATCATCATGCAGCGGGTTATCACCACGAAGATGATAAAAAAGCTGGCTGGTGGGATAGTTGTATTGGCCCGGGTAAAGCAATCGACACGAATAAGTTTTTTGTAGTTTCGCTAAATAATATTGGTGGGTGTAATGGCTCAACTGGCCCAACGTCACCAAATCCTGAAAATGATAATCGCCCTTATGGACCAGATTTCCCATTAGTAACGGTACGTGACTGGGTAAAAACTCAGGCCATGCTTTCTGACCGGTTGGGTGTAAATATTTGGTATGCCGTTATTGGTGGCTCTTTAGGGGGCATGCAGGCACTACAATGGTCGGTAGACTACCCAGACCGCTTACAAAAATGTGTCATCATTGCCAGTGCGCCAAAGCTTTCAGCTCAAAATATTGCCTTTAACGAAGTTGCGCGTCAGTCGATCTTGTCTGACCCAGACTTCCATCATGGTCGTTATTTAGAAAATGATAGCTATCCTAAGCGTGGCCTGATTTTGGCCCGAATGGTAGGTCATATCACCTATCTCTCTGAAGAAGCCATGAAACAAAAATTTGGCCGTGATTTAAAATCTGGCAAATTTATGTATGGTTTTGATGTCGAGTTTCAGGTCGAAAGTTATCTTCGTTACCAAGGTGAGCAATTTAGCCGTAACTTTGATGCCAATACCTATCTGATCATGACTAAAGCATTGGATTATTTTGATCCATCACGTGAATACAACCACTCGCTAACAGACGCGATGGGTAAAACAAAATGTCAGTTCCTGATTGTTTCTTTTACAACAGACTGGCGTTTTACACCAAGTCGCTCTCAAGAGATTGTTGATGCACTCATTACCAATCATAAGCCAGTAAGTTACCTCGATATTGATGCCGAACAAGGACATGACTCGTTCTTATTCCCGATTCCATTGTATGTCAAAACCATGCGCGCTTTCTTAGGCGGTGAAGAACACTTAAAATCGACGTCACTGGAGGCAAGCTAATGCGTATTGATCAACAACTGGCAGAAAAGTGGATTAAACCAGGCTCAAGCGTACTCGATTTGGGGTGTGGTGATGGTGAATTACTCGCTCATATGAGCCAAAAGCATCAAATTCGTGCTTATGGCTTAGAAATTGATCAAGAAAAGATTGCAATTGCCGTCAGTCGCGGGTTAAATATTATTCAACAAGATTTGAATCTCGGTTTGAGCCGTTTTGCTGACCAGTCTTTTGACTATGTGGTTATGGCACAGGCTTTGCAAGCTGTAGATGCACCAGATGTTTTATTAAGAGACATGGTGCGTGTGGGTAAACAGGCAATTATTACTTTTCCAAACTTTGCGCATTGGAAGACTCGTTCTTTTCTTGCATTAAAAGGTATGATGCCTGTATCGGATGCTCTACCATATATGTGGTATAACACCCCCAATATTCATTTATGTACATTTAAAGATTTCGAAGCACTCTGTGCGGAAAATCAGATACAAATTATTAATCGACTCGCCGTCAATGGAAATCAGCAGGGAAGCCTGTTAAGCAAACATGTTCCTAATTTGTTTGGTGAAGTCGCTATTTATCGAGTGAGTGCACTATGAAAAAGACATTATTTAGCACACTATTTGCAGGACTGCTAAGTATGCAGGCTCATGCAGATTATATCGCCCAGCCACAATCGGTTGCGAGTCAGGCTGCACGCTTTTCAACAATGGGGGTGAGTGACCTTCAGAAAGCTGCAAAAGCTGGTCAAGCAGGCGCACAATTTTACCTTGGTACGCACTACCAATATGGTAAAGATGTAGAAAAAGATGAAAAGCAAGCTTTCACATGGTTTAAAGCCGCAGCTGATCAAGGTTTATCGCCAGCACAATTAAACGTAGGCCGTATGTATGCCGACGGTATTGGTGTTAAAAAAGATGAGTCAATGGCCCGTAAATACTTTGAGAAAGCAGCAAGCAATGGTGATAACCGTGCAAGCTATAACCTCGCAATGATGGAAGAGCAAAAGAAAAACTACGTAGGTGCTTACCAGTGGTATGAGCTTTCAACTCGTGATGGCATGCTGGACAATAAAGTAATTAGCCTATCAGAAGGTAAGAAAACTGCTCTTGCGGCTAACTTGACTCAAGAACAAATCCGTACAGCACGTGACCGTGCAGACAAATGGATTCAAGCACAATAATAACGGTTCATCCGTAAAAAACCTTACTCGACTAAAACCACCTTGTATACCCTACAAGGTGGTTTTAGTTTAGATCATGCCATTTTATATTCTATTTGTTTCCCTCTATATCCCCTCTTAAAAAACACGTAACATAACTCACGTTCGATATTAGCTATAAAGTTTGGTTTTATTATGTCTACCCCACATTGGTTTGATCAGGGCAGTTTAGTTCTTGCCAGCAATAACAAAGGTAAAGTCGCAGAGTTTGAAAAACTTTTTGAACAGCTTAAATTACCTGTAGAAATTATTCCTCAAGGTCACCTTAATATTCCTGATGCAATTGAGGATGGTTTAAGCTTTATTGAAAATGCCATTATTAAAGCTCGTCATGCCTCTCAAATTTCAGGCAAACCTGCTATGGCTGACGACTCTGGTATTTGCGTTCCTGTCTTAGGTGGCGCACCCGGTATTTTCTCAGCACGCTATGCTGGAGAACATGGAGACGATGCTGCCAACAATGCAAAATTATTAAATGATCTTTTACCATTTCGTAAAAATGGTGAAGTGATTGAAGGCATGTTCGTGTGTGTACTTTCTTTAGTGACTCATGCAGAAGATCCTTTGCCACAAATTTTCCAAGGCATTTGGCACGGTGAAATTTTAGAAGCTGCTCGTGGTGAAAATGGCTTTGGCTATGACCCACTGTTCTGGTTGCCTGAGTTACAAGTTTCTAGTGCTGAGCTGTCTAAAGAAGACAAGAATAAGATTAGTCATCGTGGACAAGCGATGCAGTTATTCAGAGAAAGTTTGCAGAAGTAAATTTTTCATACTGCCACAATATACAACGTTACAACCTATTCAACTTTGTATAAGCAAACCTTACTTTTCAAAGATAAAAAGTAAGCAAAAATCTTTTGTTAGACTGATGGCACATCCTGAGCGATTTCCAAAGCACTGCTTTGGAAATCAGCGCAAGGCAGTGACATAGCGGCATCCATGCCGCCTTCCCACAAGAAAATGTTGTGAAAAACTTAAAAATTGATCACACGAAAAAATGCAAAAATACCGCATAAATTGCAATACACACACAGCTCACAATCGTCCCAGAGGCGATATAAGCCGCAGATCTTCCCGTTCCTTGATAATGGGTTTCTAGGGCTACAATGTTGGCAGCTGGTGGCAAGCAGAACATTAAAAACATCACACCAATGTGCTGGCTCATATTGGGAATCGGTAGAAATCTATAAGTAAGTCCACAAAGAATAATCCCACATACCACCTTAAAAGCTTGAGCTTTTGTACTGTAAATTAAGTCTTTTACATGAACTCGGGTACGGCGCAACCACATTCCCAACACACACATCCCAGCAAAAGTCATCACAAACTTGGCAACTTCATAGACCCAGTGTATGGCAGGATGTTCGAGATGCTGGGCACCTAAAAGCCTGAGCACAAGCGCAACGAATATTGAAATACATGGTGGAGAAGACAAAACTTTTTTTAATATATTGAGCTTACTTTGCGGTGCAGTTGTTACAGCAGTCACAGCCCATGCATTTCCGAACAGGGACATTCCAATATATAACGCCACAATAGGCGCCGTAGCTTGGGGGCCAAATAAAGCCATGGCAAAAGGAAAGCCGAGCCACCCCATGTTGGTATAACTTGCGCAAAGTGCTAATAATCTGTCTTTAAATAAAGCTAAATAAGCAAAGAAAATAAGAAACGCTGAACCGAAGCTAAAGAGCATTAAACTCAAACTACCCGGCTGATAAAATACCATGTTGTAAATAATAACAACTGGAATAAGTAAGCGGGCAAGCCAAGCGGAAAGAACAGGTTTTATCGTTTCTGAAAGAGAAGTCTGGGCAAGCAGAAGTCCAACAATAAAAGCAAATATTGGGAGTATTAATGCCACGTTTTCTCTTCTCACCCATCAAAACCAGCCTGTTATGCTACACCTTTTCAAAATGAAATGTACTCTCCTTTTCAAGTAATTTAAGCTTCTCTTTTTTAACTCTTTCTAAAGTAAAAAACCAAACACATCCTTTCTAGAACCCATCTTTTTAGATTTTGACTGACGGCCATTGTCTTAAAAATGACATATAAATGTCACATTGTTGTCATAGCAACCTGTTGAGATAAACCAAACTGAAAAGAGGTATAAGATCATGGCCGGTTTATCTATTTGGCACGTTGTTATTTTTGCAATTGTCGTTATTTTATTATTTGGTACATCTAAATTGAAAAATATCGGTAAAGACGTAGGTGGTGCAGTAAAAGACTTTAAAAAATCAGTTCGTGAAGAAGACGAAACTGCTGCTCTTAATACTCCACGTACAATTGATGCCCAAGTCAAAACCCCTGACAACACATCAGTGAAAAGCTAAAGGTTTTCCACCATGCTTGATGTAGGAATGACAGAGCTACTCTGTTTTGCAATTATTGCAATTTTAGTTTTAGGTCCGGATAAACTTCCAGAAGCCGCACGCTTTGCTGGTCGTTGGTATGTCCGTCTAAAACGTTATATTACCAATTTGCAAAATGAGATTGATCAAGAGTTGCGTCTTTCTGAATTTCGAAAAGAAATGCAAGAAGAACTCAACCGCATTGAAGCACTAGAACGTAAAGTACAACAACAACTTGAAGAAATACAAAAACAGACTACTTCAGACAACTCAGAAAAAGCTGAGGTAGCTGAAACTATATCTCATTCTACAATGTACTCCCCTGTATCGGGCCATTATGAAGTGCCCTTTCTTGCCAAATTTACACCTTTGGCATCTCAAAGCGATACTTTAGAAACACCCCCCGTTAAATTGAAGATTGCCGTATGAACCAACTGCCTTCAACGACTGTAAATACGCAAGAAAATTTAGACCAAATGCCAATCATGAACCATTTGGTCGTTTTAAGACGTCATTTATTTAGGATTGTCGGGGTAACATTATTTTTATTCTTTTGCTTATTACCCTTTCGAAATAACACTTACCAATTATTATCTGAACCTTTAAGGTTGCAACTTCCCGCATCATCGTCAATGATTGCTACAGATGTGACTGCAACCTTTATGGCACCGTTCAAGCTCAATTTATTTGTCGCGCTCGTGTTGGCAATGCCATTTATTTTGTATGAAATATGGACCTTTGTTCGTCCAGCGTTGTATCAAAAAGAACGTCATTTAGCACTTCCGTTACTTATTGGTAGCATTGTTTTGTTCTATGCTGGCGTTGCTTTTGCATATTACATTACCCTTCCAGCGATTTTACATTTCTTTATTAGTGTATCGCCTGAAACGGTAGCACCTATGACGGATATTAATAGCTACCTAAGCTTTTGCTTAAAGTTATTTTTAGTTTTTGGTGTGACTTTTGAAATTCCAATCGCGATCCTCTTACTTATTTTAATAGGTGTGGTGAATACAAAGAGTCTGGCTGAAAAAAGACGTTTTATTATTGTGGGATGTTTTTTTGTAGCCATGTTCATTACCCCACCAGATGCAATTTCTATGGTGATGTTAGCCATCCCAATGTGGTTGCTTTTTGAACTTGGATTATTATTCGGTAAAATTCTTGAGAAAAGAAAAGCTCAATCTGCTGAATAACAAATCATATTTTTTAAAAGCCTGAAATTCAAAGTTCAGGCTTTTTTATATAGACCACTTTTTAATCTACAAACCCATAAACTGTCTTCAAAGTGACTTAAAAGTGTAAGAAAAGTGTCATTTCTAGTCCATAGAATCAACTCAACAAATATACTCACAAAAGTTACGGATTTATTATGACAACTGCTTCTAACCACCCAACACGTCGCGATATTTTAAAATGGTTTACGGGGATTCCTTTTCTTCCATTAGGTGCGATGGCTACGGCAGCAACGTTAGCAGGATGTAACGATAGTAATGATGATTCAGACATTACGACTCCATCAAAACCAATTAACTTTAAAAATGCAACGTTCACTTCAATGCCAGCTCCTTCTGCTGTAGCAGAGATGGCAACGACAGCATGTGCATCAAAACTTGCTATTTCATGGGAAGATGGCAGTAAAACCGAATACCAACTCGCTTACAAACCATTCTTTTTAACAGGTACAGAAGTTCCTGATGGTAAAGGTGGAAAGATTATCGCGGGTGGTTATTACGATATTAATAATCAGCCAATTATCGACAAATCAGTTGCGGGTAAAGAGCGTCAGTTCTTCTCTGACTGTCCAGATGGTAGTTCTCTAATTAGCTTCAAACAAGCGACTGGCAAAGATTTCACAGATGCAGACAAGAAAGCATTAGGTGTAACGGGTAACCCTGTATTCCATGTGGTTCAGTTTGAATATTTATCGAAGGACCAAAATGGTGGTGATACTTACGGTAAATTATCATCTCCGATTGCTGTGCTTACTTTAGACCAAGACCCGAAAACTGGTCATTTGACTCTAATTAAATATCACAATGTAGACACTTCAAATGCGCATGGTTTATGGATTACTTGTGGTGCAAGCTTGTCACCATGGGGAACTCATTTATCGAGTGAAGAATATGAACCAGATGCTTTCAACCAAAAGTTAGGTCAATCACTTTCAACACTTAAAGCATTCAGTAAAAATGTGTATGGTGATGAAAATGCAGCTAATCCATATAACTATGGTCATTTACCAGAAATTACCGTAAATGCAGATGGTACGGGTCACGTGACAAAGCACTACTGTTTAGGCCGTATTTCACATGAGCTTGTGCAAGTTTTCCCAGATAACCGTACTGTATTAATGGGTGACGACTATACCAATGGTGGTCTCTTCATGTTCGTTGCAGATAAAGAGAAAGACCTATCTGCGGGTACCCTCTACGTTGCAAAATATACAACAGTGCTTACAGATACAACGACTGGTCAGATCTCATGGATCAAACTTGGTCATGCAACCAGTGTAGAGATTGAAAACCTAATCAAGAGCGGTATTAAAGGAACTGATATTTTTGAATCAGTTCTACAAATTGCTAAATATCCAAGCGATGCAACGACAGCAGAAGTTGGAGCTATTGATGCTGGAGATAAAGGTACTCCTGAACAACAAGCTTTAGCAAAAGCTGCGAAAGATCGTTTAAAACTACAACAAGCTGCTCAAAAAGCAGAATTGGAAGCACAAGGTTTCAAATTCACTTATTTGAGCAAAACTGGTGTTTATCTTAAGCTTAAAGATAACAGTGACAAAACTAAACTTGCCGCTGCTTTCCTTGAAACACACCGCTATGCTGCTTACGTCGGTGCTTCAATGGCATTGACTAAGAACGAAGGTACGACTGTAAATATTGCAGATAAACGAGCATATTCGGCTTTAGCTAACATTGTTGATTCAATGGTTGAAGGCGGTAGCGGTTACCTTGCTGAGCACAACGTTAAATTCCCGAAAATCACAGCTGGTGGTATTTTGGAGCATAAGCTTACAGGCGGCCAAAAAGACAGCTTAAATATCGCAATCAATAGTGAATGGGTGCCTAGCCAATCTAGCCTTCTCATTAAAGGTAAAGACATTAGCTTTGACAGTTTAGGTAATACTGCTGACCCAGAGCAGATTGCTAGCCCTGATAACTTGAAGTTCTCTGAAAAGCTACGTACGTTATTTATTGGTGAAGACTCTGGTAACCATTTGAATAACTTCTTATGGGCTTACAATGTCGACACTAAACAGCTCATCCGTATCCTGTCTACACCCGCAGGTGCCGAATCGACTGGTCTACATGCGGTCGATGAAGTGAACGGTTGGACTTACATCATGAGCAACTTCCAACATCCAGGTGATGAATGGAACCGTTTCTATAAAGAAACTAACGGTGTTCGTACTGGTATCAGTGCAGATTTACTTGCGCAAATTGATACAGCAATTAATACAAACTACAGCAACAAATTTGCAGCAGCAGTTGGCTATATCACTGCCGACCCAATTGCTCCATCTGTTGTGAAGAAATAATTTCTTTCACCACAATAAAAGAAACCTGCCTTGTGCAGGTTTCTTTTTTGACTAAACGATCAAATATTTCACTAACTTATCATCAAAACGTCAACGCCACGTCACATTCACAACCTAAGCTCATGAAGACTTTTAGAACAATCTCTTTATTATTTACTTAGGAATTTCCCATGACAGAGCTGACGCCATATCATGAAGACCAAGAACTGGATAACAATACTTCTGACAATATCCACTTTCGTGACATTTTAGAACAACATGTAAGTCGCCGTAGTTTAATTACTAAAGCAGCAAGCGGTGCTGTAGCTTTAACTTTAGCCTCTACTTTAACAGGCTGTAATGATAGTAATGATGACTCAGGTTCTAACAACGGTGGAACCCCACCTGTAGATCCAAATAAGAAACCAGAAAAATTAACTTTTACAGCAGTTGCAAAAAACCACAACGATATCGTGACTGTACCTGAAGGCTATGAAGCCAATGTCATTTACGCTTTAGGTGACTCAATCAACCCTGCGTTTGGGGACTGGGATGATAATAATATTCCATCAGGTCCAAGTTTCCAGTTCCGTTCGGGTGACTGCCATGACGGCATGCATTTCTTTGGTTTAAATACTTCGACAAAAGACTTTGATGAAAGTGTTTCAGCTGAAGGTTTGTTGGTAATGAATCACGAATATATCAATCAGACCTTCCTTCACCCAAAAGGTCCAACAAAAGTTAATGGACGTCGCCCTGAAGATGAAGTGATTCGTGAAACCAATGCACACGGCGTATCTGTCGTTCATATCAAAAAAGATGCAACAACTCAAAAAGTAGAAATTGTTAAAAAATCAATTTTCAACCGACGTATTACAGCATCAACCATTATGGAATTTGCTGGTGCTGCTGCTGGTTCTAGTTTGCTTGCAACTCGTTTCTCGCCTGCTGGACGTCAAACTCGCGGCACACATAATAACTGTGGTAATGGTTATACCCCTTGGGGCACGTATTTAACTACCGAAGAAAACTTTATTGGTTATTTTGTCCGTAGTACGACTGACGACACGCTGCGTACTCCAGAGGAAATTATTGCACTGAAACGCTATGGCTTAAAAGCAGGATCTGGTTCGCGTTACGGCTGGGAAACGGCAATTGGTCAAGTTGAATCACAAGACTTATATGACCGTTGGAATGCTGATGTAAAAGCTGCACAGGCAACACAAGACTACCGCAATGGACCTAATACATTCGGCTGGATGGTCGAGATTGATCCATTTGATAACCGCCTAAACCCAGTAAAAAGAACATCGTTAGGTCGTTTTGCACATGAAGATAGTGCTTGCCGTGCCGTTGTAGGTCAACCATTAGCATTTTATATGGGTGATGACTCTCGCGGAGAATACATCTATAAATTTGTCTCTACCGCTGTATGGGATGCCAAAGATGTAAACGGCGGCTATACGGCCGGTGACAAATATATGAACGCGGGTAAATTGTATGTTGCCAAATTTAATAACGATGGTTCAGGCCAATGGATTGAACTTGCCTATGGCAAAAACGGCTTAAATGAAAGCAACACCACCTACCCTTTCAAATCTCAAGCAGACGTTGTTACATTTGCACGTTTAGCTGGTGACTCAGTTGGTGCTACCAAAATGGACCGTCCAGAATGGTGTACTGTTAACCCAGTGAATGGCGAAATTTATGTAACCCTAACCAACAACTCGAACCGCGGTAAAGATTACGCGACGGATGCCGCTAACCCACGTAACTATACCGACCTTAAAGATGCAACAACCACCCAAAAAGGTAATGTGAACGGTCACATTATCCGTTTTAAAGAAACCGATGATAAAACGACTGCTGAAACCTTCAAATGGGATATCTACTTATTTGGTGCAGAGGCATCTATGGCTTCAAACATTAACCTATCGGGTCTGACAGACAATAACGATTTGTCTTCACCAGATGGTATGTGGTTCGACTCACGCGGTGTGCTTTGGATTCAAACAGACGATGGTGCCTACACCGATGTTACGAACTGTATGATGCTTGCTGCACTACCGGGCCAGATTGGCGATGGTGGTACTGCAACAACCTCAAGTGGTCAACAAACGCTAGTCGGTGCTAAAGTTACAGACTCAACACTACGCCGTTTCTTAGTTGGTCCAAAACAGTGTGAAATTACAGGCATTGCCATGACACCTGACCACAAAGCTATTTTTATTAATGTTCAACATCCTGGTGAAGATTCTAAGAGTTATGCCACACCAGACAGTAACTGGCCTGCAACTCAAAAAGATCCAAGTAATAAAACTGCACGTCCACGTTCAGCAACTGTTGTGATTACCCGTAAAGATGGCGGTGTGATCGCAGGCTAATTTGTTTATACTTATAAAAAATGCCGGTCAATTGACCGGCATTTTTATTACTATCGATTTAAAAGAATCTGCTGCTGCACAATTTGACCACTGTGCTCACCTTGTTGGGTCTTTTCTAACCAAAGCCATTCATTATTGGTCATTCTTAGAAAGTTCGAACAGCGTGTTCCATACACGGGACTTTGAATAAAGGTGGATGATAATAACTCTTCCATTTCTGCTTGAATGCCAGTATTCGGCAATAATGCCATTGTGACCTTGCGCTCATCTTCCAGAATATCCCACGCTGCATGTTGCAATGTTAATTCTTCTGTCTGGTGTTGAAGCATAGGCAAAAACTCTTGCGTAAACCGTGTTCGTAAATGTCTGGTTTTTTCCCAATGATCAGACATGAGGCCATTCGAAACCACATAGACTCCATTAGCTAAAACTTGAGGAGCTTCACCGCGGTTACTCATATAGACAGCCTGATCAGCATTGCCCATAAACAAGTTAAAGCCAGCAAAATTTTGTTGTTGCTGTTCTAATTGCTGAGCAAAACGAATCGGCAATAAATCAGACTCTAAAAAAGCCTGAACTAAATGCCCTCGAGAAGTTTCATAAGTTTTTTGGTCTCGTCCATCACGGAAGTTGGTTAAAACAGCCCATCGGCCTTGAGGTGTTACCCCCATCCAAGTACCACCGGACTGTAAGTCCTGCCCTGCAACAATTGGCGTATGTTCCCACTGATGCAACAAAGCTGTGGGGCGATGATAAAACTCGTCTCGATTTGACATAAGACACAAGGGCAGATCATCCAGAACATGCCATGCTAAAGCCACAATACACATTAATTCTTGTTCCCTATCTTTACACATTGAATGTACAACATTTTTCACATCATTCCGCTACAATCTGTCAAAACTTAAGATCAAGGAGCAGCAATGCTGACCTATCCTAATATCGATCCGGTCGCAATACACTTAGGACCTCTTCAAGTCCATTGGTATGGACTCATGTATTTATTAGCATTTTTATGTGCTTGGGGACTTGCTTCCTACCGTGCCAAACAGCGTGATGGCTGGACATCGGACATGGTTTCCGATCTGGTATTTTACGGTGCTCTAGGTGTCGTTCTGGGCGGTCGTGTCGGCTATGTCCTTTTCTATGAGTTTGATAAATTCCTCGAAAATCCGATTTGGTTATTCCAAGTCTGGACAGGTGGCATGAGTTTCCACGGCGGCTTTCTCGGTGTTATGGTTGCTATGCTATTTTGGTGTAAAAAATACCAAAAAACATGGTTCCAAACCCTCGACTTTATTGCTCCTTGTGTACCGACTGGCTTAATGTTCGGACGTATTGGTAACTTTATTGGTGGAGAGTTATATGGTCGTGCGGTAACTGACCCAAATTATCCATTTGGTATGATTTTCCCGACGGATCCGTTACACCTAGTCCGCCATCCATCACAAATCTATCAAGCGCTTTGTGAAGGTTTAATTCTATTCATTATCTTGTGGTGGTTTAGTTCAAAACCACGTCCACGTATGGCCGTCTCTGCTCTATTCTTAATGGGATATGGCGTTGCCCGCTTTGTGATGGAATTCTTCCGTCAGCCTGATGCCGACCAAGGTTTTATTCTGTTTGGCTGGATGACGAAAGGACAGATTCTAACAATTCCAATGTTGCTAATTGGCCTTTGGATGATGTGGTACGCCTACCAAAAGAAAATTTATGACTGGGGTCCACAAAAGAATAGTTAATATCTAAATTAGAGGAGTTTCGGCTCCTCTTTTCTTTTTTATGCTACAGTTTTTACTCTCCCAAGATGAAGATATACCATGCTGGAATTCTGGTTTAATACGCAAGTCCCAACATTTAAAAAACTAGTGATTTTGATTATTACGCTGCTTATTTGTATTGCGCTATATCAATACCAACCACTGCCTTTAGATACGATTCTGATGTTTACTGGAACTGGCGTTATTTTTTTAATCTGTCGTTACTTTAAATTGCATTTCGCTCAAAGCAACCCAACTGGTTTACTCTACCGTCTATTTACTTGGATCCCTATTGCCCTTTTGTTTGCCCTTATTTTTGTTAAAGCGATGCCGAACTTGCTGATCTGGGGTGTGCAAGGAATTGCTTTTATGGCACTTGCTGCTTTTATTTTTTCACCTCAATCGCTTTTTAAGAAATAGGTTTAGTTTTCATGTTGGCTTATTGGTACAACGCTCCGCGCCATATCAAACTCATCTTCATTATTGCCGTTTGTGTGGCAGTTTACGTCGCTAATCAAGTTCAGCCCTTGTCACCTATTCATACCGTACTCAGCCTTATTTTCGGTTTTGGTTTACATGCTGGACATTACTTAAATAGCAAAATTTCAAAAAACAAATCATATAAATCGAGCTTTAGACTTTTAAGCAGTATCTATCCTATTTTTATCGTTGTTATTTTGATGTATCTGCTTCCAGCTCAGGACAAATGGATTCTTGCGCTACAAGCTTTAGGCTTTGTACTGGTTGGCTTTTTTCTTGTTTCGATTTATCAAAATCGTGCTAAACGATTTGATTAATTACACCCATTGAAATGTCATAGAACTATTTTTAGATTTTCATCTTGAGCTACAACAGGTATCATCTTCAATGGTTCATGATGAAGCAGCTCTATTGCGTAATTATTTATCATTGAGCTATCTCCCCCTTTTATTTTATGGAATTAATCCGAACTCGAGAGTGTTATGCGTGCATATTTAGACCTTCTACAACATATCCTTGATAATGGCGGTGACAAAGGCGACCGTACAGGCACAGGAACCCGTTCTGTATTTGGTCATCAAATGCGTTTTGATCTCTCTAAAGGTTTTCCTTTACTCACCACAAAAAAAGTTCACTTCCGTTCTATTGTGATTGAGTTACTTTGGTTTTTAAAAGGCGACACCAACGTCCAATATCTAAAAGATAATAAAGTTTCGATTTGGGATGAATGGGCAACAGCAGAACAAACTGCCCGTTTTGGTCGCCCAGAGCATGAACTTGGACCAGTATATGGTCATCAGTGGCGTAATTTCGGCGCAACCAAAAATGCCGATGGTACTTATAACCAAGATGGTTTTGACCAAATTAAATGGTTAATTAATGAAATTAAAACCAATCCAAACTCACGTCGCTTAATTATTTCTGGCTGGAATCCAAATGAAGCTGGACAAGTAGCCTTACCACCTTGCCACACGCTTTTTCAATTTTTCGTACAAGATAACAAATTGTCATGCCAGCTTTATCAACGTAGTGCAGACGTGTTTTTAGGCGTGCCTTTTAACATTGCCAGTTATGCCTTACTCACCCATATGATTGCTCAAGTGTGCGGTTTAGGAGTCGGTGACTTTGTTTGGACAGGCGGTGATACGCATCTTTATGTCAATCATTTTGAACAAGCACAACTTCAATTGACACGTGAACCTTTACCACTATGCCAATTGAAACTGAATCCAGAAGTAAAAGACTTATTTGATTTCAAATTTGAAGATGTTGAAATTGTAGGGTATGAGTCACATCCTGCAATTAAAGCACCCGTTGCAGTATAACGACGACTCAAATTTCATTAGGTTACGGTTTAGAGAATAAGATTATGGCATGGCAAAATGTAGAAGTTGTTCACGTTGTGGCAATGGACAAAAACCACTGTATTGGTAAAGGCAATGCGTTGCCATGGCATATTTCTGCCGACTTAAAACACTTTAAAGAAATCACACAAGGTGCCGTGGTCGTGATGGGGCGTAAAACCCTTGAGTCTATGGGGCGTGCGCTACCAAACCGTGTGAACTGGGTGATTACCCGTGACATTAATTGGCAATTTGACGGTGTTAAAGTTGCTTATTCAATTGAAGATGCTTTAAACGCAGCATTAGAAGATGTAAAAAATACTGAAAAGCAGGCATTGTTCATCATTGGTGGCGGTGAGATATTTAAGCAGACTTTGTCTATTGCAGACCGTCTTGAACTCACTCATGTTGACTTAGATGTGCAAGGTGATGCACATTATCCAACAATACCGAGTGAATTTCATAAAACTGCAAGTGAACAGCAAGTTGATGAAAAATCAGGAACTTCATTCGAATTTGCCACTTATAAAAAATAATTCTATGGATGCCTATGCACAATATCGGAACACGTGAATTTATTACTGCCCTACTTTTGGGGCTATTACATAGTCTATTCACGCTGTTTATTGTGCTCTCCAGCATTTGGATATGTGTAGCGCTCTGGGTCCAACAACCTTTTGGCTGGTTAGGCAGCCGTATTCTCATTGGCATCTGGATTGCTTTTGCACTCAGTATGGCTGGCTTATATGTGGAAGGCCATATTATTAGCCGCCGTACAGACATCCTGATTTATCTTTTGGCATTTGCCTGCTCTCTCGTTTGGTATTTTTCGATTACTGCACGCCAAGACCGCGACTGGAACCCTGAAGTTGCCAATATGCTGAGCTACGAAAAGCATGGCGATGTGATTACCCTGCATAATGTTCGTAACTTCAACTGGCATCCCGATGGGGCCTATGATGTTCGGTGGGAAACTCGAACTTTTGATCTTAACCAGTTGAATGGCATAAACATCATTGCCTCTTACTGGATGGGACCACAAATTGCCCATACACTGGTCAGTTTTGAATTTACCAATCAGCAACCTTTAGTGTTCTCAATCGAGATTCGTAAAGAAAAAACCGAAGAATTTTCGGCAATTGGTGGATTTTTTAGAAAATATGAACTTAGTCTAATTGCTTCTGATGAAAAAGATATTGTGTACACACGCAGTAACATCCGAAAAGAGCAAGTTTATAATTTTCCTATCAACATGCCACGTCGCGAGCAGAAGGCTTTATTTTTAGAATATCTAAAGAAATCTGATGAACTTCGTGCAGAGCCAAAGTGGTACAACACCCTCACCAGTAACTGCACCACTCTAATTTTTGATATGGTTCAAGCGATTAACCCCTATCAACTTCCTAAAGATTACCGTCTAATCGCTTCAGGTTACTTACCTAATTATTTATATGATCTTAAAGCACTTAATCAAACTATCAGTTTAAAACAGTGGTATCAAATTGCACATATCAACCCACGTACTGAAAATTTTGAACAGCTTTCAGATCAGAGTAGCGAACATTTCTCTCAAATCGTTCGACAAGGTTTACCAAAACCGAAATAAGTAATGCACTTTTCTTTACTTTTTTATACATGCTTTACTTTGTATTTTAAATACATAACCCCTATTGTAATAGGCAGGAAATAGAGGAAAAAACAATGCAACAGGCCTTATTTGGCGGCGGCTGCTTTTGGTGCGTCGAAGCCGTTTTTTTACAAATTCGTGGTGTAGAAAAAGTAACTAGTGGTTATGCGGGTGGGCATACAACTCATCCAACTTATGAGCAAGTCTGCCAAGGAGACTCCCAGCACGCTGAGGTGATCTTAGTAGATTTTGATGAAGAGCAAGTAACCTACTCCCAGTTACTCGATGTGTTCTTCGCGACTCATGATCCAACGACTTTAAATCGCCAAGGTAATGATATCGGCACGCAATACCGCTCTGTTATTTACTATTATAATGAAGAGCAAAAGCAGGCAGCGGAACATACGATTCAAACGCTAAAAGATGATGAGCTTGATATTGTGACTGAGTTGTCTCCTGTCCCGACGTTCTATCCGGCAGAAGAATATCACCAGAATTACTATGCAAAGAATCCTTCACAAGGTTATTGCAACTTTGCGATCCCACCTAAGCTGCTCAAGCTATATAGTAAATTCCAGCACCTCATGAAAGATCAATAAATCAAACCAATAAAAAAGCAACCGATGAGGTTGCTTTTTTATTGCGTAAACTAAATTTTAGTTTTCACTGACAAAGGCAATATCGCTCAGTCCGGCTTCACTGGCGCGAGACATTACCTGTGCAACAGTATCGTACTTCGACTCTTTATCAGCACGAAGTTGAACTGTTGGTTTAACATCACCTTGACCTGCTTCTTGAAAACGTTTTTGAAGCTCATCAAGGCTAATTACTTGAGTATCCCAAGCCACTTCACCATTTGCATTAATACTAATCGTAATTGCTTTTGGTGGTGGATCAATAATTTCAGCAGTTGTTTTAGGAAGCGTTAATGGAATCGATGGGTTGGCAACTGTTGCTGTGACCAAAAAGATGATCATTAACACCAACATAATGTCGATTAGCGGAATGAGGTTCATCTCATTTATGCCACTATCGTGGTCTTCACCCAATTGAAAAGCCATTAAGCTTGACCTCCAACATAACTTTGCTGTGCAGTTTTAACATCAGACTTTACAGTAGAATCTTGCTGCAACATCGTGTCAATTAATAAGCTGTGTGCTTGATCTTGTAAATCATGAGCAAGACCACGGTTAGCACGTACACAGATGTTGTAAGCTAATACGGCAGGAATCGCAACTGCAAGACCAAGACCCGTCATAATAAGCGCTTCACCTACTGGTGTAGCCACTTGAGCCAAACCTGCTTGTCCGCTCTTACCCACGGCAACAAGTGCATGGAAAATACCCCATACCGTACCAAACAAACCAACGAATGGTGCAATTGAAGCAATTGTTCCTAAAACAGAAATACCTTTCTCAGCATTGACTTTTTCAGCAGAAATTTGACGAAGTAGAGCCTGCTCTGCAACTGCTTTACGCTGCTCAAAACTTAATGGTTGTAACTTTGCTTTTAGCGAAGTAATAGCCTGAGAAAGCTGAGCATAAGCTTGTTGCTTTAATTGGCGAGTCCCCATCAAACGTAAGATGAAAACTGTCCAGGTAGCAATCGACATTGCCAATAAGATGAAATACAGGGTTTTACTCACTGCATCTGCATGTTGCCAATAGATTGAAAAGTTCATATTGAACTCCTGATTAAGGTTAGCCGTTGGGACTCAAATTCATTTAAGGGGTTAAATCAAAAGGTTGCTCTGCTTTAATTGGGTAAGCAACCCCGTTTTCCATATAAGGTTTAAATTTCGCACCGCGAACAGCACGGACAACTTTATCATCTAGACTTGAAATACCACTACTTCTAGTCACTCGCACATTAACAATCTTGCCTTTTTCATCGGCTTCAATCAGTACCATGATAGAGCGTGCTTCGCCTTGTAAATCTTTTGAAGAAACTGTTAATCGTGGTGAACGACTCCACTGTACACCCGAACCACCAATTGAAACTCGTTTTGGTGATGGATCTGGAGCAGGTTGAGCTTTAGGTGCTTCTTGTACTACTGGCTTTGGTTTCTCAACGACTTTTTCAGTGACTGTTGTGGTCGTTGTCACCACTTTGGTTTCAACTTTAGGTTCTGTCTTTACTGTTTGTTTTGGTGTCTCAGCCTTTTTCACCTGTTGAATTTTTTCCACTTTTTTAGGTGGAGTCACAGGCTTTTCAACAACTTTAACTTCTTTTACCTCTTTCTTAGGTTCCGGTTTTTTTGGCGGTTCCTTTGGTTTAGGAGGTAGTGGTTTTGGCTGATCTTGAATTTTTACGAAACGTACCTGTAAAGGTTTCTTATCGATTGGCTTTAATTCAGCAGGCTTAATATGGCTAACTGCCCATAAGACCCCGATATGACCAATTGCAACTGCAATTAGTGCTGTGATGACTTTCTTTTTCATCGGATTGGGAGAGTTTAAGGCTGCGGAAGATTGACTCATAAGAATCTAATTACCTAATGGATGATGATTTCAGTTTTCTATTTATAGAAACGATTTCAAACATCGGATAGAACAATAAAGTGCCACAATAATAAATGAGAAGTGTTTTCATTTGCAACTATTTTTTGAGAAAAACATTTACTCTGTATTATGACTTCGTGCCTGCTCAGTATCTTTGCTTTACTTTTCTCATAGTTACATCAATAGATACCTCCTGTTCACAATTTGTTTAGTCAAACTTAAAATAGTTTAGCTATTTGCACCACGAACAGATCTAATCCTACAATAAACCCACTTATTATTGATATGTTATATCATTTCAAATTAATTTTAAATATAAAAAAACACGCAAGAAGCGTGCTTTTTTATAATAAGCATTATTTAAAAAACAACAGTCTTATTACCATCAACAATAATACGATCTTCTAAATGCCACTTCACTGCACGAGCCAATACATTACGCTCTACATCTTCACCTAACTCACGTAATTGCTCAACATTATAGTCATGACTCACACGCTCAACGTCTTGTTCAATAATTGGGCCTTGGTCAAGGTCAGCAGTCACATAGTGAGCTGTCGCACCAATCAACTTCACACCCTTTTCATAAGCTTGCTTATATGGATTAGCACCCACGAAAGCTGGCAAGAAAGAATGGTGAATATTGATGATTTTCATTTCCCATTTTGCAACAAAATCTTCGCTTAAAATCTGCATGTAACGTGCAAGAACCAATAAATCATTGCCTTGCATCATTTCATCAATTTGCGCATAAGCTTCAGCTTTATTGTCTTTAGTGACTTTAATTACAGAAAATGGAATACCGAAGTTTTCGACAGATTCACGTAAATCTTCATGATTTGAAATGACATGAGTAATTTCACAAGGTAACGAACCGCGTGCATGACGCCATAACAACTCAAGCAATGCATGGTCAACTTTAGAAACTAAAATACCAACTTTTTTAACATCGCCTACGAAAGCAAGACGCCATTGCATGCTATAACGCTCAGCAACGTTCGCAGCAAAAGTCTGAATTAAGGCATCTTTACGCGACTGTAAATGATCAAGTTCAAATTCAACACGCATGAAATAACGTCCGCCCTGAGCTTCCGTCGCATACTGATCAAGCGCGGTAATGTTTGCACCTTGGTGATACAAAAAGCTCGATACCGCTTGTACGATCCCTGGCTTGTCTTCACAAGTAATCAGTAAACGGGCTGTATTGGCAGTGGTCATATTCATTTGGTTAATATCACTTAATTGAGATAAATTTTTTAATAGGCCGAGTATTCTAGCGCCCTAAATAAACAAGCACAACTATTCGTCTTTTAAGGACGATAAGCTAGCAAATAGATCAGAAGGGCCAAGAGATTCAAGCAACTGCTCATAGGTTGCTCGGCTTTCACCCATAAGATAAGGACCTTCAAGGAAAACCATTTGGCGTAATGCTTGCCAAACCCATTTTTCTTCTAAATGGTTATTGTCACTAATATGACCAGACATATATAAAAAGTTTGTCCAGTTTGTTAATACAATCCAGAGGTTAATAATGAGTGCTTCAATTTCTGATGGCGTCATTTTCATAAGGCCTGCATCTACAAAGGCTTGATAAATTCTTTGCCCCTGCTGCATGACTTGCCCTGCAAAACGTGGATAAATCTTTTTAAAGTCTTCGTTACTTTCAACTAAATGATAAACATCGCGATGAATAAAACGGTAACTCCATAACTGGCCACTTAACACTTGAAAATAGTTGATTTTATCATTAGTTGTTAATGGTCTATCGTCAGGTAAAGAAAGTACTTCCAAAGTCTCGGCCTGATATTGATACATTAATTCCTTAATGATTTCATGCTTATTCCGGAAATGATAATACAAGTTTCCGGGACTGATACCTAACTCCGCAGCAATATGATTGGTTGTAACCGACCGTTCACCTCGCTCGTTAAAAAGCTGCAAACTGATTTGTAAAATCCGGTCTTTTGTCTTCAGAGCTTTAGGTTGAGACATTTTAATAACCTTTAATAATTCAAATGGTTAAGACTTGAACACATAAACTGACTTGACTATTTAGAGTATTTACTCTAAAAAATAAACATATCAATGTATTTGGTAAGTACCGATGAACAGTCAAACAAAAACAAATCCAGAGACTCAGCTTCCTTATGATGTTAAGCATTTACATGACTTGCTTGAACATCAAAAGCTTGCTTATTTACGTCATCCGGTACCCACTGCTAAAGAGCGTATTGATCGTTTAGCTCGTCTTAAAAGAGTCTTGGTAAAATATCAAGATCAGATTGCCGAAGCAATTAACCTTGATTATGGCAATCGTGCAGTTATGGAAACAAAAATTGGTGAGTTACTCACCAGTTTGGAACAAATCAAATATTACAGCAAACATCTGACAGCGTGGATGAAACCTTCAAAACGCCATATCAGTGTATTACATCAACCAGCAAAAGGTTGGGTACAATATCAACCTATGGGTGTAATTGGTATTATTACACCATGGAACTACCCATTGCTGCTTTCAGTTGGACCACTAATCTGTGCGTTGGCAGCGGGCAACCATGCCATGATCAAGATTTCTAGCGCCTCTCCAAATTTTGGGCGAGTCCTTGAAAGTGTATTAGCAGAAGCCTTTCCACAAGAATTAGTTGCTGTGGTGAATGGTGGTGGCGTTATTTCAGATGCTTTTAGTCATTTGCCTTTTGACAAAATGATTTTCACAGGCTCAACTTCTGTTGGTAAAACAGTGATGGCAGCCGCAGCTCAAAATCTGGTTCCTGTTATTCTTGAATTAGGCGGAAAATCCCCTGCACTTGTGCATGCATCTATGGATATGAAAGATGTGGCTCAACGTATTGCTGTAGGTAAATTATGGAATGCAGGACAAACTTGTGTTGCACCTGACCATATTTTCTTGCCACGTGGGAAAACTGCCGAGTTCATAGAAAACTTTAAATTGATTGTGGCTGGTATGTACCCACATTTCCGCAATAATCAAGATTACACTTCTATTATTAATGACAAGCAATACAACCGTATTCAGGGCTACATTGAAAATGCCCGTGATCAAGGTGCTCGTATTGTTGAAATTAACCCTCAAAATGAAATTTTAGATGATGTACGCAAAATTCCACCAACTTTAGTGACTGGAGTCACTACGGCAATGGATATTATGCAAAACGAAATCTTTGGTCCTGTTCTACCAATTTTAGAATATGACCAAATAGAAGAAGTCATCGAATTTATTAATAGTCGTCCACGTCCTTTAGCCATGTATTATTTCGACTATGATCAGGCGCGTGCTGATTATGTTGCACAGCACACCCACTCAGGACATTTCGGAATCAACATGGTCATTACCCATGTGGCTCAGGATGATTTACCCTTTGGAGGGATTGGGGCATCAGGTATGGGTAAATATCACGGACCAGAGGGCTTTTTTAGCCTTTCTCATGAACGTTCGGTGATGTCAAATCCAAAACTTTATAGTCTTAAATACATTCTTCCACCGTTCAATAAGCCCATTCATCGTTTCATTTCGAAAACCTTGTTGCGCTAACTGATCAAGGCATGATCTGTTATACTAAATCATGCCTCGTTTTTACCAATTCCGCTTGTCTTTTAATCGTATTTTTGGTATAAAACGCCCCTTGAATGAATTCATCCGTTTACATTTAGTATGACTGGCCACAGATTTGCTGTTGGCTGAATCAATGGAGTTACACCATGTCTAAGGTTTGCCAAGTTACCGGCAAGCGTCCAGTCGTTGGTAACAACGTCTCACACGCCAACAACAAAACCAAGCGCCGGTTCGAGCCGAACCTGCACCACCACCGTTTCTGGTTAGAAAGCGAAAAACGTTTTGTACGTCTTCGTTTAACCACTAAAGGTATGCGTATTATTGACAAATTGGGTATCGAAAAGGTTGTTGCAGACCTTCGTGCTCAAGGTCAAAAGATCTAAGGAGTCTGAACAATGCGTGATAAGATTCGTCTCGTTTCTACAGCTGGTACAGGTTATTTCTATACCACGACTAAAAACAAACGTACTATGCCGGAAAAAATGGAAATCAAAAAATTTGATCCAAAAATCCGTCAACACGTGATTTTCAAAGAAGCTAAAATCAAATAATTTTAGCCTCGAAAAAAACGACTTCACAATGAGGTCGTTTTTTTTTGCATTTTTTTTATACCTGGCTTTTTTTTGTTAAACTTTCCACATATTTCGCCTTGGCATTTTTTATGCTTGTCTTTAGCCTAACTCACGTAAAAGGAGTTTTTAGTGCCGCATGACGTAGATTTAATTGTTTTACTTGCTGTTGGTTTCGGTGTTGCCCTCTTCTTTGGTTATCTTGCAGCCCGATTACGACTTCCCCCTCTTATCGGCTATTTAATTGCCGGAATTATTATTAGTCCAAATACACCCGGCATAGAAGCTGATATGCATCTTGCTAACCAGCTTGCAGAACTCGGGGTAATGTTTCTGATGTTTGGTGTAGGAATGCACTTTTCATTAAATGACTTGCTGCTGGTTCGCCGTATTGCTGTGCCAGGCGCGATTTTACAAATTGCGGTCGCTACTCTATTGGGAGTTGCCGTATCCATGCTCTGGGGATGGAGCTTTGGTTCTGCACTCGTTTTTGGCTTAAGTCTGTCGTGTGCGAGTACTGTTGTATTATTAAAAGCTTTAGGAGACCGAGGTCTTTTAGATTCAGTCAATGGTAAAATTGCTGTAGGTTGGCTGTTAGTCGAAGATTTAGTCATGGTACTTGTTTTAGTACTCCTTCCAGCTACAGCAGTTTTACTCGGCGGGAAAGCACCAGAAGGTGCAGATGGTAATATCTGGTTAACCCTTGGGCTCACTTTATTAAAAGTAGTTGGCTTTATTGCCTTTATGCTGATTGTAGGTAAACGTGTTGTTCCTATTATCATGCAGTTTGTTGCTCGTTTAGGTTCAAGAGAGTTATTCACCCTGACCGTTGTTGCAGCCGCTGTTTCAATTGCCTACGGGTCTTATGCCATTTTTGGGGTTTCCATGGCACTAGGCGCATTCTTTGCAGGAATGGTAGTTAAAGAATCAGACTTCAGCCACCGCGCAGAAGAAGAAACACTTCCATTACGTGAAATTTTCTCAATTCTGTTTTTTGTCTCTGTGGGGATGCTGTTTGACCCAAGTATTCTTGTAGAACGTCCACTACATATTTTGGCCGTTATCGCCATTATTATGGTGGGGAAAACAATTGCAGCAATGGCTTTGGTTTTATTCTTTCGTTACCCCATCAATACAGCCCTTACAGTTGGCGCGAGTTTGGCCCAAATTGGTGAGTTCTCATTTATTTTAGCAACTCTCGGTGTCTCATTAGGTTTATTAACTTTAGAAGCACAAAACCTAATTCTAGCTGGCGCTTTATTTTCAATTACGCTGAACTCTTTTATATTCTCTGCAATTGAACCAGTACAACGCTGGATTCGTGAGCGCTCTCACTTAGCTCGTCTTCTTGAACGTAGTGGTGACCCATTAGCAATGTTACCTGATGAAGTTGATCAAGCTTATTTACGCGATCAGGTCGTCATTGTGGGATACGGCGGTGTGGGGCGACGTATCACTGAAAATTTAATTAATGAGAATATTAAGGTCGTTATTGCCGAAGAGAATCGTGAAATCGTAGAAAAGCTGCGTCATTCGAATATTGCAGCAGTCAGTGGTGTTGCAACTGAGCCAAGTGTTTTAATTCAAGCACATATTATGCATGCGCGGCTCTTGGTGATTTCACCTATGGATATTCTAGATATTCACCGTATTGTGGCGATTGCTAAGCAATTAAACCCTCAAATTCAGGTGTTAATTTGTGCAGAAAGTAAAGAAGAAGCGGCTATCATTCGAGATGAGAATATTGGTGAAGTATTCTATGCTAAAGAGGAAATGGCAAAGAATATGAGCCATCATATAGTAAATCAGATCGAGCTTGCCCATCAGTCAACTATTCATTAACTGATATAAAAAGCGTACTCAAGAGTACGCTTTTTATTAGCTCAAGAATTTAGGCTGTTCGTCTACTACCTCAGCCTGCCACTCATTTACCTGCTTCTCAAGCAGTCCAAACAATGCAGCCTGAATCATATGTTGGGCAACCACAGGTGTTTGTTCACCTAAGATTGCTTTTACTTCATCGCTAAATTGAATTTTGACCAAGGGTTCATTCTCAGAACCGGCATTACGCAAGGCAAGTTCACCACCTTCGAGTTGGACTAATTCCAACACTGCTTCTTGATTTCCAAATAACTCTTTCAATTGCTGTATAGACATATACTTCCTCCATGTTTCAACATGGTGGCAAAGCACCCTTGCACTTTGCATCTCTTGTCTTATTTATATAGGCACATCCACACTAAATTTCAAGCACTAGGACAGTTTAATTTTAGAACTCGACCATTTCATTACGAAAACCATCAATTAAATGGGTTAATTCTCGATGCCATTCACGCAAAATTTTGACATCAGGCAACCAAGATTGAGGACCTTGAGTTACTTTGATAATCAGGTTAGACGATGTTTCTTCTTCAGGGGTCGGCTCTTTTGGTTCCGGCGCATATTGGCACATACGATAAGCTCGCTTTAACTCAGCAACAAAACCATCTTTTGCCAATTGCTGCAAAACAGAGACTTCAGGAGAAACCTGCCCTTTTGCCGCCATATGTTCCTCAATAGATTTTAAGGTAGGTTGTAAATCATTTAAACGATAATAACGTACCAATTCTTGCAAGAAAGCTAACATTGCACCATGTAGGTGAAATACAGCTGCTTCACGGTGAGCTTGTATCTGCTGCACATGATCGGTCTGTTCAGCCTGTTGACACGCTAAGCGCGCAAAATAGAGCTTCTGATTGGTACGATCGGCATGATAACGAGCAACACGTGACATAACTAAACTTTCCTGTTTTAAAATCGCTATTGCAACAGCTAATCTTTAGCTTAACGACTCCATTAATAAAATCAACGTTATTTATGGTAAATCCAGCTCAACCTGATAAATTTTACGTTTAGCTAAAGTTTTTAATGGCTGGCTTATAGGACGAACATTACTTAAAACCCAAGCAAAATATCCCTCGCTCCAAGCAGTTGCACATGCGGGCTCAATTTCATCATTTCGCCAAGCATGAATAGAGTCGATATCAACCAAAGCGACAGCAACTCCCTGTTCTTCAACAGTATCTTTGACCAAAAAATTTTGGTTCTCGACAATTAATAGATCTTTGATTGGCAGTTTTGTAGGTACCCATGAACGCACTTCAAGTGTTTTTATACCTTCAGCGATACGAGTACCATTTGGCGCGACAATCGAAAGAGCTAAAAACTGTCTTTTCACACTGAAGACTTATTCTTCAGCTGCTTTAACGCGAATTCCATTGCCTTTAACTTTAAGCAGGTTTAAGCCTTTAATTGCCTTAATTGCTTCACGTGGGTTAGGCATTTCAACAAAACCAAAACCTTTCGATTTACCTGTGTCTTTATCAGTAACAAGAACACACGTTTCAACTTTACCAAATGCTTTGAATAACTCTAAAATTTCAGTTTCACTCACAGCACGATCTAAATTACGAACTAATATCTTCATTTTCTAACCTTAATTGGCAATAAAAGGGAGCAGCCAATATATTTAAGTAATCACAGTGTCTTATACAGTAGTTTAATCCAGATCGATACCAAAACCTAAATTTACTGCAGGTGAACGGTTCCATTGCTTTTTAGCAAATGGCTGAGGTACTTGCCTATGAATCTTTGCCTGAACCAAATGTGCAGGAAGATCATTTAGGAAATAACTTTCGATTTTACGACCTTGTTCGTCATAATTGTCTTCTGACCATGTATTGAGGTTTTGCTTAGTCAAAATTAATTCATTTTCTGCACGTGTTAATGCAACATACAATACGCGGCGCTCTTCTTCGACATCATCAAAATCGCCCTGTGCTCTTGCATAAGGATATTGATTTGGCGATACATGAGGTACATAACAGACTTTCTGTTCGGCACCTTTAGCTGAATGAATCGTAATTAAAGTCACTAAATCCTGATCAGCTGCTTTTTCAATTTCAGAAACTGAAATAGGTTCAAGCACATATTCTTCAAGAAACTCACCTAAAGATGCATGTTTACGAGCAAGCTGCTTGACCAAATCAAAGTCTTTTAACCGGCGTGACCAATCTTTAGTTTTATAATTTTGCTCTAATTGCTCACCTAATGCATCAAGTGCTAAGCCAATACTTGCTTCAACATGCTGCTGCAATACATCTAACTGTTTTAAAATTAAAATCGCCTGTAAAGGAACTTTTCCATGACGTTCCAGACGCTGGCAACGATCCTCGACATCAACAATTCCCATCAGCTCTTGAGCCAACTTACTAGCTCCAACATCACCAATACCATCCCACAAAGTTAAGAAACGCATCCACGCCAAATCATCATGAGGATTACTTACAATACGTAGCAGGCTAAGCACATCCTTCACATGTGCAGACTCAAGAAGTTTTACGCCACCAATAAAACGGTAAGGTAATTCAGCAGCAATAAAAGCACCTTCTAGATATCGCGCACTATAGCCAGAACGCACCAAAATCATATGCTCATTCCAGCTTGCACCTTGCTGATGTCGCGTTATTAAATCCTGTGCAATCCAGTTTGCCTCTTCATACTCATTACCAAACAAATGTAGCTGTGGCTTTTGGCCTTGACCACGATGTGCTTGTAACTGTTTTTGATAATCAATTGGACTGTGTTCCAATAACCAATTTGATAAATCTAAAATTTCTTGGGTCGAACGGTAATTTAAATCCAGTGTATAAATGACTACGTCAGGTATCCGCTCTTTAAAAGAATGGATATTTTCAAAGTCTGCACCGCGAAAACCATAAATCGACTGGGCATCATCGCCAACACAAAACAACTTCACTTTGCCAATCAACGGCTGCAATAAAGCCCATTGTAAAGGGTTGGTATCTTGCATTTCATCAACCAGCAATGCCTGACAAAAGCCTGCCACCCAGTTGGTGAGTGCTTCAGAATTTTGCAAATGGACAGCTACAATTGAGAGAATATCATCGTAATCTAAAAAATTACGCTCTCTTTTTCGCTGCTCATACGTTTTCATTAAATCTGCAATTTGAGTCTTATGCTCATAGGCTTCTGGAAGCTGTTTGATTAATGCTTCAGAAAGCTTTGTTTGAGTATTTCTTGCATATGAATATAAATCGCATAGCTCTGCGGCTTTAGGCAAGACGTTATCTTTATCTTTGCCTCTTAATAAGCGAAACATAAGCAACTGATCATCACGATCAATAATACTAAATTGATTTAACCCAAAAGCTTGTGGATTACGGCGCAGTAAATACATACAAAAAGTATGAAAAGTTGAAGCTCTCAGACCCTTTGCCTGTGCTCCCACATGTTGTTCTACTCTTGCAACAATCTCACTCGCAGCGCGTCGAGTAAAAGTTAAAATCTGAATTTGGTTCGCTGGTAAGCCTTGATCAATTAAATAGGCTGCACGTGCAACAATCGTTTTAGTCTTGCCACAACCAGCACCCGCCAAAACTAAACAGTTCTGCGCAGACGTTGTTGCTGCTTTTTTTTGCTGAGCATTTAGTTCATTAATTAATTTTGCAAGACTCATAACACATATCGCTAACACACCAAGGCATAGTTTAACAGAGCCCAGCAAAGATGGGTCTGCCCGTCCTAAAAACAAAAAGAGCACTTAAAGTGCTCTTTGAGTCGATATTGTTTTTTCAAGATACTGTTTTTGAACTAGATGGAAGATGTTTGATGGCTGAAGCTAAACCAAGGAAGTTAATTCCCTGAAATAAGATATCAACAGCAAGTAACATTCCCAGCACCCAAAAAGGTGAATCTTTAGAAACCAAAATTAAAATACCAGTAAATAAGGTGAGCAGTCCTGAAAACAAGGTCCAGCCCCACCCTGTAATGGGCTTAAGTAAAATTGCATTTATAGTACGTATAGCACCCGCAATAATAAGCGCTATTGATAATAGGCTTGTCAAAACCACAGCTGTAGTGACTGGAGTAGAAAAAGCGTAATAGCCAGCCATTAAATAAAGCACACCAAACAGTGCCCACAACCATCGGCTTGCGCCTTTAAAAACACTCATAGCCGCGACAAGATGCAAGACACCACCGACCATCATGAGTATTCCAAATAAAAAAACGACAGAAAAAGTCGCAAATGGCAAGGAACTAAATAAAATCAGCCCAAAACCGATAAGTACAAAGCCTAATATCAAATACCATTTACGGTCAGCATGTAACTGATTACGTACCAAATCATTACCTACAGTTTTCATCATGGCTACTCTTATTATCAGGTATTAGAATTTCATCTACCTAATAATAGTGATGCATTTCACATTTTTTGTCTGTATAAAATCTGCATCGTTTTTTAACAATTGATGTGGATAAAGCAATATTTATCCACAGTTTTATTTCACCCAGCCAATTTCTCGGGCAGTAGGTAAACCGATGATCGTTTCTTGTAAATTATTAGGCATTTTACTACTCTGCTCAGATAAGGCAGTACGGCCCCCCATAATTTCAGCTTGAGTTTGCGGATAAAGAGGAATTTTTTCTGGTTGAGCATAACCTAGAGGATAAATCGGCTGTCCTGTTTTTAAATCATATTTGTCCTGTGCTCCAAAGCCATGTAAAAGCTCATGAACGATGACGACTTGATTTTGTGAAGCTTGTGCTTTGGTCGCAAATAAATTAACACTACCAATGCGACCTTTTTCTAAAGCAGTCGAATGGATCAAGACTTTCTGATAATTTGGATCATAATAATTTAAGTAAAGTTTGAGTGATGCTCCACTATCCTCGGGTTGTGTTTGTCGCCATGCATAAAAACGAAACTTTAGACTCCACCAAATAACATGCAAGATATTGGCATTTTCAGGAACCTCAGGTGGTCGTTGCTGTAACTGTTGTCCTAAACGAATTACAAAGTTTCCTGTTTGCCCACGATAATGCTGTGACCATTCATCTAGATAGTTTTTAATTGCCCAAAAATCTTCGTTTTTCAACTGATGAATATAGCTCTGCGTTGATTGTAAACCATCAGCATTCACTGGATGTAGAACGACTACAACTGTGTGATTCCAGTCTTGATTTTGATCTCGCCATGCCTGAACAGCAACAATCAACAAAATAATTAATAAGCATAAGACCCGAATGTTTTTCCACATTCTTATTCCCCGTAAAATTAAAATTTTCTTTTATTGTTTTAGACATAAAAAATGCTAGCTGAGCTAGCATTTTTTATAGTGGGCTTGTTTAACCCTCAACCCATTTACCATCTTGATAAATCAGGCTCCATTTGGTTTGTTTACCCTCTGGTGTTTCCGAGCCTACATATTGTGATTGATTCTTACGACTGAATTTCACAACTGCTGGATTACCTTCTGGATCTACATCTGGTGCTTGCAAAATAAATTGATATTTCGGATCAAGTTGAGCTGCAACACTACGTAACTCTGCTACTTTTGGTGCGCGTGTTTCACGAATTTTCGGGAATTTACTCGCAGCCAAGAACAAACCTGCTGCGCCATCACGTAACACAAAGAAGTCATCATGTTTCGTTGAACGTAGGTGTTCCATCTTGATTGGTTCTACACGTGGAGGTGCAGGTTGACCACTCTTCAAGACTTTACGTGTATTGTCACAACTGGTACAAGCGAAATACGGGCCAAAACGACCAGTCTTAAGCTGCATTTCACCGTCACATTTATCACATGGGATCGTTGGGCCATCATAACCTTTAATCTTGAACTCGCCTTCTTCAAGCTCAAAACCGTCACAATCAGGGTTGTTACCACATACGTGCAGTTTACGACCACCATCAATCACATAGCTGTCCATGGCTGTGCCACATTTCTCACAGCGATGCTTTGACATCAAGTCTGCTGTTTCTGCACCATCATCATCAGATAACGCAGCCAAAGACTCAACGGGTGTTAAGTTCAGTGTACCTTTACAACGTTCTTTAGGTGGCAAGTTATAGCCAGAACACCCTAGGAATACACCAGTTGTACCCGTACGAATCTGCATTGGACGTGAGCATTCAGGACAATGCACTGCTGGCACTTCAACTGGTTGGTTACGGCGCATTCCCTGCTCGCCCTGAGCATTGGTTAAACGTTTTTTAAAGTCGCCATAGAAAGTGTCTAGCAACTCTTTCCAGTTACGCTCACCTGTTGCGACTTTATCAAGCTGTCCTTCAAGATCTGCCGTAAAGGCATAATTCATCAGGTTATTAAAACTTTCATCAAGACGATCCGTCACAATTTCACCCATTTTTTCGGCGAAAAGACGACGGTTTTCTAACTTAACGTAACCACGTTCCTGAATGGTAGAAATAATAGCAGCATAGGTCGAAGGACGGCCAATACTGCGTTTTTCAAGCTCTTTAACTAAAGATGCTTCAGTAAAACGCGCAGGTGGTTTAGTAAAGTGCTGACTTGGATCTAACTTTTCTAACTTTAAGATTTCACCTACTTTAATGGCAGGTAAAATAATGTCGTCATCTGACTTATTCGCTCCACGTACTTTAGTGAAGCCTTCAAATACAAGCGTACGGCCTTTCGCCTTTAACTCAACATTCGCTGCTTCAACAATCAAAGTAGAAGATAAATATTCTGCTGGAGTCATTTGACACGCAACAAACTGACGCCAGATCAAATCATATAGACGTTGAGCATCACGCTCTACACCCGCAAGCTGATCGCCAGTAAGCGCAACATTTGATGGACGAATCGCCTCATGGGCTTCTTGAGCACCCGCTTTGTTACCATAGCGGTTTGGCTTTGCCGGTATATATTTTTCACCATATTGGCTTTCAATATGGGCACGTACCATGCTTACTGCATCATCACTCAAGAAAGTTGAGTCAGTACGCATATAGGTAATAAAACCTGCTTCATACAATCGCTGCGCCAGCATCATGGTTTTCTTTACAGAAAAGCCTAAACGCGTACTTGCAGCTTGCTGTAACGTTGAGGTGATATAAGGTGCGCTTGGATTAACTTTTGTTGGTTTATCTTCACGCTGTGCAACTTTATATTCAGCACCCTTTAAAACATCTAATAAAGCGTCAGTTTCAGCTTTATTTTTCAGTTTAAGGGTTTTACCAGCCTGTCTAAATGCTTCAAGACGAATATCATCTTTTTTGGACTGAGTATCTGCAAAAACTTGCCAATATTCTTCTGGAATAAACGCACGAATTTCACGCTCACGCTCTACAACCAGTTTCACTGCTACTGACTGCACACGTCCGGCAGATAAACCACGGGCAATTTTTTCCCAAAGTAATGGCGAAACCATAAAGCCCACTACACGGTCTAAGAAACGACGTGCTTGCTGAGCATTCACACGATTTAAATCTAGGCGTGTTGGTTGTTTAAATGCTTCTTGAATGGCATTTTTGGTAATTTCGTTAAACACCACGCGGTGATAACGGCTGTCATCACCACCAATAACTTCTCTTAGGTGCCAAGCAATCGCTTCCCCTTCTCTATCCAAGTCCGTTGCGAGATAGATTGCATCGGCATCTTTGGCGAGTTTTTTGAGTTCAGCTACAACATTTTCTTTACCAGGCAGAACTTCGTAATGAGCTTCCCAATCATGTTCAGGATCAACCCCCATACGATTAACTAAAGCCTGACTAGCTTTTTGTTCTTTTTCGGCTTCGGTGAGTTTAGTCCGGGCAGCCGGCTTTTTCTCTGTTGATTTACTGCCGCCTGTTGGCAAGTCACGTACGTGACCTACAGAAGACTTTACAATGAATTGCGAACCCAAATATTTATTGATGGTTTTCGCTTTGGCAGGCGACTCCACAATCACTAAGGCACGTTTAGGTGCAGCAGGTGCAGTAGATGCTGTGCTTTGAGATGCAGAGCGCGAGGTATTCGCCATATAAAATGTTATTCCTATACCAATAAATTTAAAAATCAGGCTTTAGCCAAGGCCAACAGATAAGCCTTCATCTCATCTAATTGTGTCGCTCTTAGGTCTGATTCCTCATCCCAATAAAGCCCTACACAGTTTGCCTGCATATCAATAGCATAAATCCCTTTTAATGCAATGGGAGAATCATTAAATTTCTCATCACCCTGAATTACTTTTAACTTGCCGTCTATAACGCGAGCACGCATTAAAGATAAACGGGCATCAGGAATCAATACACTATAATAAGCAACCATGCTGGCACGTTTTTCAGTAGCCATTGGGACATGTGTCCATTCAGGTGCAACAATTACACGTGGATGCAACCCTATTTTACGGGCTTTATCTCGCATAATACCAAGTGCCTTTTCACGTGGGCTCACTCTTAAACCAAAAATGGAGCCTAGTACGAAAAGAACAATGATAACGGTAACCCAAATTCCCATATTGTCCATAGCAAAACCTATTAATCTCTTTTATTAGAGTTGCATAAGCTGACCAGAAAACGCAAGTTACATCATAAAAATAATGCCCGATAAGATCGCAAGGCCCAAAATATCGGTATTTCAAGGTGCAAATTGCCGTGAGATTATTTAAATATGTTTAAGGGTTCTGATCGCTCGCAACCAATGTCAATTTACCGAATTGATCAAGATGGGCATCTCCCCATAGTTTTAAAGCAAACAAAATTTGCTCTAGACTCCGCCCTAAATCAGTTAGAGAGTACTCAACCTTAGGCGGAACTTGAGGATAAACTTCCCGATGGATAATTCCGTCTTGTTCTAACTCACGTAGCTGATTTGTCAGCATTCTTTGGGTAATGCTTGGAACACGCTTTCGAATTTCATTAAACCTTAAGGTGCCTTCATTAAATAAATGCCAAAGAATGACGCACTTCCACTTTCCGTCAATCAAACTAATGGCTGCTTCAACTGAACAACCCGGAGAACAATCAAAACTTGAATGCCGTGCTTTTGCCATTTTACAGTATCCTTTTTGACACTATGAGCGTTATTTGTCTGTAGTTACCAAATTTAAGCTTACGTTATGATCAAACTCCCAACAAGAGGAATTATTATTATGAAAGCTGTGGCATATCAAAAAGCAGGTCCCATTACATCACCAGAGGCACTGGTTGACGTCGAACTAGATACACCGGTTGCAGAAGGTCATGATCTACTTGTCCGTGTCCAAGCAGTCTCTGTGAACCCTGTAGACACAAAAATTCGCAGCAACGTAAGCGCAGATAATAATCAGTGGAAGACTCTTGGCTGGGATGCGGTAGGTGTCGTTGAAGCGATTGGAGACAAAGTCTCACAATTTAAAGTCGGAGATGTGGTTTGGTATGCGGGTGCACTCAATCGCCAAGGCAGTAATAGTGAATTACAGTTGGTTGATGAACGCATTGTGGGTCATAAACCAAAGACCTTAGAACCAAGAGAAGCAGCAGCTCTCCCTTTAACTGCCATCACGGCGTGGGAAATGTTATTTAATCGGTTACAGGTCCCAAAAGTTGCCCCAGAAAATACATCAATCTTAGTGATTGGGGGAGCTGGTGGAGTAGGCTCAATCACAATTCAGCTACTCAAGCAGTTAACCAATCTCACTATTATTTCTACCGCTTCACGAACCGAAACTAAAGAATGGGTTAAGCAACTCGGTGCCGACTATGTGTTAGATCATCGTCAACCTTTAACGGCACAAATCAAGCAATTGGGCCTAAATGCACCTTTATATGTATTCTCGACGACTCAAACAGATCAACATTTAGCAGACATCGTAGAGTTGATTGCACCACAAGGTCATTTTGGCTTAATTGATGATCCAGCACAGTTAGATATTAAACCTTTTAAATCTAAGTCTGTATCAGTGTACTGGGAGTTTATGTTCACTCGCTCTATGTATCAAACCCAAGATATGGTTAAACAAAGTGAATTACTCAGTGAGGTTGCCGAACTTGTTGACGCAGGTAAAATTAAGACCACTGTTTCACAAGTTTTAAGCCCAATTAATGCTCAAAACCTAAAACTGGCTCACCAACAAATTGAAAGTGGTACGACAAAAGGGAAAATTGTATTGCATGGTTTTTAAGCAAAATTAATAAATATCCCCTAATAAAATGGCAAGTATTGAACTTGCCATTTTATTAATAGTGAGGAGGTTTATTGGTTAATGGGTCAAAAGCGGCAATACCTTCTGATAAATCCGATGATTCCATACGTTGATAAAGAAATTGCATTTGTTTTTTTAAATCAGCTATTTCTTGAGTCTGAATAGCGAGTTGTTGATTTAATTCTTCAACTAAATCATCCAAAAATGTAATTCGCACTTGCAAATCTTCAATGGGTGCGGACAATGACGCTTGATCATCATGATATGGTGGTTTAGTCATTTAAATCCTCATTTGAGATTCTGGAAAACATTATGGCCTATATTACCCTAAGGGATGTCCAACTTGCTTTTGGAGGACCTGCCCTACTCGATGGCGCGAACTTTAATCTAGAACGTGGCGAACGAGTCTGTTTAATTGGTCGTAATGGTGAAGGTAAGTCTACTTTACTTAAACTGATCGAGGGAAGCCTATTACCAGATTCTGGTGAAGTTTCCATTCAAAATGGTCTAACTGTTTCAATGTTAGCCCAAGACGTTCCAATGGACTCTGGCAAAGTAGCCGACATTGTGGCAGATGGTGCAGGAGAAGCAGCAGAAGTACTCAGAGCTTATCATGAAGCGACAGACGCTTGTATGCTAGGAGATATGGAAGCCTGTGACCGTATGGGCAACCTACAGCATAAGCTAGACCAACTAGACGGTTGGGCACTCGAAAATAAAGTAAATGCTCTTCTAAGCAAAATGGGTCTCGATCCAAATGCCGACTTGGCAGACCTGTCTGGTGGACGTAAACGCCGTGTTTTATTAGCTCGCGCTCTATTGACGCAACCGGACGTATTACTTCTAGACGAACCAACGAACCATTTAGATGTTGAAAGTATTGAATGGTTAGAAAAATTTTTACTAGATCAAAATAATTTAACGCTTCTGTTTATCTCGCATGACCGTTCTTTTGTAGATAGCATTGCAACTCGAATTGTAGAACTCGATCGTGGCATTTTACGAGGCTATGAAGGAAATTATTCACGTTATTTAGAGCTAAAAGCTCAGCAAATGGAAGCAGAAGAAAAACAGAATGCTTTATTTGATAAAAAACTAGCTGAAGAAGAGGCTTGGATTCGCCAAGGTATTAAGGCACGTCGTACGCGTAATGAAGGCCGTGTTCGTGCCCTAAAAGCTTTACGAGAAGAATCTAAAGCACGCCGCTCACAACAAGGCAAAGTGAGTATGGCAACTCAAGATGCAAATCGTTCTGGTAAATTAGTATTCGATATCGAACATTTAAGCGTCGCTTATGATGACAATCTACTCATCAAAGATTTTTCTGCCCTTGTCATGCGCGGTGACCGTATTGGTTTAGTCGGCGATAACGGTGTTGGTAAAACAACATTGATTAAAGCTATTTTAGGTACAATCGAACATGGCGGTTCAGTTAAAACAGGTACACAGTTAGAAGTTGCCTATTTTGACCAATTACGTAATGCCTTAGATCTTGAAAAAACAGTCATGGCAAACGTTTCAGAAGGCTCTGACTTCGTTGATGTAAATGGCAACCGTCGTCATATCTACAGCTACCTTCAAGACTTCTTATTTTCCCCTGAACGTGCCCGTACTCCAGTAAAAGCACTTTCTGGTGGTGAACGAAATCGCATCTTACTGGCTAAATTACTACTCAAACCATCCAATCTAATTGTAATGGATGAGCCAACCAATGACTTGGATATGGTAACCCTTGAGCTACTTGAAGAAATGTTAGCTGAATACAAAGGCACTTTGCTTCTCATTAGCCATGACCGTGCGTTTATGGATAACGTAGTAACATCGACGTGGGTATTTGATGGTAAAGGTAACATTGCAGAGTACATCGGTGGATATCAAGACTATTTGCAACAGCGTCCAGATGATAAAGTTGTAGATCAGAAATCTGATGTAAAAAAAGCTCAGGCAAAAGCTGAAGCTGAAAAAGCCGCAGCTCAGAACAGTGCTAAAAAAGTCAAACTTAGTTATAAAGATCAGCGTGAACTTGAGCAATTACCCGCTGAAATTGAAAACTTAGAAAAGGAGCAAGCAGGACTTTCTGAGAAACTTGCAGATGGTTCATGGTTTGTTAAAGATGCTGACGCAGCAACAAAAGCAAGCCAACGTCTCACAGAAATTGACGAGTTATTACTTGAAAAATTGGAACGTTGGGATGTGCTTGAACAAATGAGTAAAGGAAACTAATCAGCTTTACTTTGCTAAAAAGAACGTAAAAAGAGCCTCCTTAAATTAAGGGGGCTCTTTTTTATATTGCGAATATTAAGCTTTTTTAAAATCAAAGCTGATACATCACATAAAGATAATCGATTATATCGTAGCTATTTTTAGTATTTTAAAATAGCCTTGTGCTTGAATATAAGACTTATAAAAATAATTATGTTATATGTATATGCATAATAATATTGGAGTGATTTCGCATGCTGGAGCTTTCTCAAATTTTGGCATTTGGACTAATTTGTTTGGCGATGGTACTCACTCCTGGCCCCAATATGATTTACCTTATTTCACGTTCAATTTGCCAAGGGAAAACAGCAGGATTTATCTCTTTAGGTGGGGTAGCTGTAGGCTTTATCTTTTATATGCTTTGCGCATCCTTTGGTATTACAGCATTAATTGTCGCTGTTCCCTACGCCTATGACACTATTCGTATTGCGGGTGCAATTTATTTACTCTGGCTTGCATGGAAAGCATTACGCCCAAATGCCTCCCCTATTTTTAATGTAAAAGATTTATCAGTAGACTCCCCAGCTAAACTCTTTTTAATGGGTTTTGCTACAAACTTGCTTAATCCTAAAATTGCCATTATGTATTTATCTTTACTGCCACAGTTTATTCACCCACAACAAGGCAGTATTTTATGGCAATCAATCCAACTTGGTACGATTCAAATTTTTGTAAGCGTTTCAGTAAATGCGCTTATTGTACTTTCCGCAGGTAGCATTGCACTTTTTCTACAAGAAAAGCCTCTTTGGGCAAATATACAACGCTGGCTCATGGGAACTGTATTAGCTGGACTCGCTGTTAAAATTCTTTTAGAAAATCGCCGATAAACCAGCTTTCTTATTTCAAAATCTATTAACACTCAATTGAACAGTGTATTACGACGATAAATTCAGTTCGTGATACACTTTTGCCAGTTTTAATTTTTTGAAATCTTTATATCGTTATGAGCCAAAAGCAGCCCTATACGCCCGGTGAATTTCAATGGTCCTTTTTACTGCCTAAATATTGGGGTGTTTGGATTGCTATTGTTTTTTTAATGCTTTTGGCTATTTTACCATGGGCCATACAATGGCGTCTGGCGCATAGCGTAGCTCATCTGGCTTGGAAATATCTAAAATCACGCCGTAAAACAACTATTCGTAATTTAGAAGTCTGCTTTCCTGAATGGTCTGCCGATAAAGTTCAGCAACAAGCTCAACAAGTTTTTGTCGATATGATGCTTGGGGTGTTTGAAACCTTAAATGCATGGTACAACCCGCGCTGGTTTAAAAACCGAGTCACCATTGAAGGTTTAGAACACATTACCAATGCCCAAGCTCAAGGCAAAGGTGTTTTATTACTTGGGACTCATAGCACGCTTCTTGATGCAGGCGGCTATCTTTGTGCTCAATATTTTGAACCTGATGTTGTCTATCGCCCTCAAAATAATCCATTGCTCGATATGCTCATTTATCGTTGCCGTGGCACGATTTATAAAGAACAAATCGACCATGATGATATGCGTGGTTTAATTCGTCATCTTAAAGATGGCGATGCAATCTGGTATAGCCCAGATCAAGACTTCGGACTCAAACAAGGTGTTATGGCACCTTTCTTTGGTGTACCTGCTGCCACAGTCACTGCACACCGCCGCTTATTAAAAATTTCAAAAGCAGTCGCCGTGCCTTTATATTTTTACCGTCATGGGGACATTAAGAACCCCAAATATCATGTTCTGATTGAACCCGCAGTCGACAATATGCCAAGCGATGATGAAGTTGATGATGCAACACGCGTCAATAAAATTATTGAAAATCAGCTTCGAATCGCACCGACTCAATATATGTGGTTCCACCGTCGCTTTAAAACACGTCCTGAAGGATATGAAGAAATCTATTAAGATAAAGCTGTAATGCTCTTAAATTAGTAGTAGGCACAACATTTATATGACTCGCGGGAACGTCATCCACAACCTGCCAGAAATCAGTGAAGATACTGTTTCTGCGATATAATTTGATATACACAAGCAGTAAACAGGTTTTGTGGATGAGAATGGTTTTGCCTACTTTTGCCAAAACAAAAGTAGGTCGAACCGAAGGTTAATCTCTAAATTTCGACTTCAAAATCGTAAGACCCCGCTTTGCTACAACCTAAAGGCAAAAAATAATGAAAGTGATGCAACTTCTCCCAGAACTCAACAGCGGTGGCGTAGAACGCGGCACACTGGAAATTGCACGTGCGCTTGTTACACAAGGACATCAGTCATTAGTTGTATCCAACGGCGGGCGCTTAGTCTTACAGCTCGAAGCTGAGGGTTCTAAACACTTAACGCTACCGATTCATAAAAAGTCACTTTCAAGCTTGTGGCAGATCCGGCCTTTACGCCAGCTTATTGAACAGCATCAACCCGACATCGTTCATGTACGCTCTCGTGTACCTGCATGGTTAACTCATTTTGCTTTAAGAAAAATACCTAAAAATAAACGCCCTCACCTCATTAGCACGGTACATGGCTTCTACTCAGTCAATCGTTATAGCGCAATTATGACTCAAGCCGAGAAAGTTATTGCTGTTTCTGATAGCGTGGTCAAATACATCACTGACCATTATAAAAACTGCCCTCCCCAAGATATTGTGCGGATTTATCGAGGGATTGACCCAGCTGCTTTTCCGCATAACTATCAACCTTCAGCACAATGGTTTAATCAAGTTTTTAATGATTTTCCTGAGCTCGAAAATAAGTTTTTACTTTGTTTGCCTGGCCGTATTACGCGTTTAAAGGGCCATGAGAGTTTAATTGAACTGATGCAACAGCTTCAGTCACAATACCCTCAACTACATGCAGTTGTTGTCGGCGGTGCTGATACAAAAAAACAGGCCTATTTAAATGAGCTGCAAAGCACTATGCAAAGTAAAGGACTCGCAGATAAAATTACCTTCGTAGGACATCGCTCAGATATACGTGAATGGCTCGCTTTTAGCGATATTGTGCTGTCTCTATCCAATCAGGCAGAAACATTTGGCAGAACAGCCTTAGAAGCGCTCTCAGTAGGTACGCCAGTCATTGGCTGGAACCGTGGAGGTGTTGCCGAGATTTTATCTAATGTGTATCCACAAGGTCTTGTTGAAGTGGGAAATGAAAAGGCTTTACTGGAAACAGTGGAAAAGCATATTGAACAGCCTCAAGTCGTTGCCCCAGTCACCATGTTTAGCTTGAAAGACATGTGTGATCAGACACTGGCACTATATGAATCTATATTGAAATAACCTCATAAAAAAACCCGCGATCAACGCGGGTTTTTACTACAATAACGAGGCAGATTATTTATAAGTTGCCTCATAAGCTGCTGCTTTCTCGCTGTCGTATTGTTTTTCCCATTTACTAATCACAAGTACTGCAAGTGCATTACCTACAACGTTCAATGCGGTACGCGCCATATCCATGATACGGTCAACACCAGCAATAAATGCTAAGCCTTCAAGTGGAATACCAACTGTATGTAACGTAGCTAATAACACCACGAATGATACACCAGGAACACCAGCAATACCTTTAGAAGTAATCATTAAGGTTACAACTAAAAGAACTTGTTGACCAATTGACATGTCAATACCATAAAGCTGCGCAATAAAGATAGCTGCAATACTTTGGTAAAGTGTTGAACCGTCAAGGTTAAATGAATAACCCGTTGGAATTACAAAACTAGAAATTGCTTTTGGTGCACCGTAGTCTTCCATTTTTTGCATAATACGCGGTAGAACAGTTTCCGAGCTCGCTGTTGAGTAAGCTAAGATCAGTTCATCTTTCAATATTTTCATTAGAATAAGAATATTGATACCGAACATTTTTGCAGTGATTCCTAAAACTACAAAAGCAAAGAATAAGATAGCTACGTAAACTAATACCACTAATTTAGCTAATGGAATTAATGATGCGAAACCGAAGTTCGCAACAGTTACAGCGATCAAACCAAACACACCAAATGGTGCATATTTCATAATGATGTGTGTCACACGGAACATTGTTTCTGACACAGCATGAAATACGCTTAACAATGGATCTTTGGTCTTCTCTGGCAATGAAGATAAACCAATACCAAATAACACGGCGAAGAAAATCACTGGCAACATTTCGCCATGTGCCATCGAGTTAATAATATTGGTTGGAATCATTGACAAAACTGTCTGTACCAAACCATGCGATTGAGAACCAACTTCTTCAGCTGTACTCTTATATTGAGAAATATCGGTTTGAACCAGTTGAGACATATCAATGCCTGAACCAGGATGGAAGATATTTGCCGCAACCAAACCAACTAAAATGGCAATCGTGGTAATAATTTCAAAATAGAGAATGGTTTTAAAACCAAGACGCCCTAAACTTTTCGTACTGCCAACACCTGCAATACCTAAAATTAAGGTAGAGAAAACGATTGGAATAACAATCATTTTGATCAGGCTAATAAAGATCTTACCCATTGGCGTAAGAACATTATTCACAATACTATCTTTTATTTCAGGCTGATTATGTAAAACAGCCCCTACAGCTATCCCTAGGACTAAAGCAATTAAAATTTGCCAAGCAAGGCTAAATTTAAAATTCTTCATAAGACAATCCTTATGCACCGCAAAGTATCAAATATGAGAGGGAGAAGACCACTAACTAAGAGTGAAACCTCAATATGTACAATAATTTCCAAACAGAAATTTAAATGCACAAACAAATCACAACTCGCCGATCCGGCGAAATAAACAACAATGCCTGTTGACGATCCAACATGTCAACGATCGGCACATTCTATTGAGATTTGCCAATTAAACAACCCCAATTTATATCTAAATAGATCAAAGCCTATATTTATTCATCAATAATCTATAAAAACAAAAACTTATCAAAAAAAAATTTTTATCTATTTTTCATTTAAAATTGCTCAGATATATAAAGAACTTATGAACTATTACATATGGTTAAATAGATTTTTAAATTAAGATTAACTTAACAATATTTCTTTTATTTGCAGTGAATGAAATCATGTATATATAAAATATTAACCCGAGTTCTGCGTCCTGCAAAACTCGGGTAAATGAGGTTGTGCTTTAAGGTTAATCGTTATTTTTATCGTTTCCGTTCCAACATCTTATCCGTGATGCTATTCCATATCAGCTTAGTGTATCCTTACGTGGGATCGTCCATTCCCGTTTCCGTGTGCCGATGAATGTAGAATAAGGTTTTTGTAACCCTCTGCCTATTCGCCCTAGACTCAAATCTTTGTACGATATTGCTTACATTTAATCTTTATATACTTTTCTCTTTATAAGGCTGTACGATTTCATCAGTCACTATTTTTTCTTCTTTTTCAGCCTTTGCAATTCCTTCTTGTATAGCACTTTGGGCCTCTTCTTCATCGTTTTGAGTTTGTTCCAATTCTTCTTGAATTTGTTCAAATACCCGACCGGTCTGTAAAACAACATATACTGGAAAATGATCCGATCCAATATGTGGCAACCGTTTCATTTTGACCAGACCAAAATCGGTACTATGAAAAATATGATCTAAAGACCAACGTAATAACGGATAGTCAGCATGGAAAGTATTAATAAAATGACGACCAACGCGTGGATCAAGTAATCCGCTAATACGTTGAAATAAACGTGTAGTACGTGACCATGCCACATCGTTTAAATCCCCCATCACAATGCAGCTTTCATCTAAGTCTTTAATCTGATCCCCAACAATTAAAAGCTCTGCATCACGTAAAGTCGAATCTTTCGCCTCGGTTGGACTCGGTGGCTTTGGGTGCAGGCAATATAGCTGAACTGGCATGCCCGAACGTAAAGTTACAGTGGTGTGAATTGATGGAATTTCATCACTTAAAATAAATTTAACTTCGGTATTTGATAGAGGTAAGCGACTATAAAGATGCATTCCATATAAATTATCTAAAGGCACTGAAACACGATGAGGATAATCTTCTTCAATTTCTTTTAAAGCATTTTCCCATGTCTTGTCACTTTCCAATGTAAGCAATAAATCTGGTTTCAATGTATTGATCTGTTCAAGAAGTAAATGATATTTATCATTAGGGGTTAGAACATTCGATACAATTAATGAAATTTGCTTTTGCGGGTCTAATTGAGATGATTTCACCTGTTTAACCTGTTTTTTCCAGAACAAGGTATAAGGCAAAACCATTTTAAGCTGATAGGCGATGGCAGCAATGAGCACAGCAAGCAATATTTCACGCCATAGATTCCATTCGGTAGGCCAAAACAGCATACCTACAAAGGCTAATAGTCCAACAAATAAAATCTGCAAACGGGGGAAATCAGCACCTCGAAACCACCACTCATCACGAGGAATAAGTGACCAGAAACTTAACCAAATCACCAGACCGGCTAGAACTTCGATATAAATCATTGAATTTTCTCTTTTAAGATGATTTGGTTTTTAAAGTTTTTGTCATCTTTATCAATTTTGTATGTAACATAAACAAGATATTCTACTCAATAAACATGGTGTTTTGTTTCTGTAACGCTTGCAGTTGTGGACACTTTTGATACACTCAACTCCCCCTAACAATTTTAACGCACCGAGGCAAAATGACATGAAAGTAGGTCTGGTCGGTTGGCGCGGGATGGTCGGTTCCGTCCTTATGCAACGTATGGTTGAAGAGAATGATTTTGCTCATATTGAGCCATTTTATTTCTCTACCAGTAATGCAGGTGGTGAAGCTCCTTCATTTGGTGGTAAGACTGCCCCAGCACTTATGGAAGCTACAGACATTAATAGTCTGAAGCAAATGGATGTCATTATTACCTGTCAAGGTGGTGACTATACGTCTGAAGTTTTCCCACAGTTAAAAGCAACTGGCTGGAATGGCTACTGGATTGATGCAGCCTCTACTTTACGTATGTCAGATGATGCAATCATCGTTCTTGACCCAGTAAACCTTAACGTTATCAAAGATGGTTTGGCTAACGGCACCAAAACTTTCGTAGGCGGTAACTGTACTGTATCGCTTATGTTGATGGGTTTAGGTTCACTTTTCCAAAACAATTTGGTGGAGTGGATGACTGCTATGACTTATCAAGCAGCATCAGGCGCTGGCGCACAAAACATGCGTGAGCTAATTACTGGTATGGGCTACTTATATAACAATACCAAAACGTTGTTAGATGACCCTAAATCTGCAATTTTGGATATTGATCGTCAAGTTGCCGAGTTACAACGTGGCGAAGGTTTCCCATCTGCTAACTTTGGCGTGCCATTAGCTGGGTCGTTGATTCCTTACATTGATAAGCAACTTGAAAGCGGTCAGTCAAAAGAAGAATGGAAAGGTCAGGTTGAAACCAACAAGATCTTGGGTAATTCACAAATTGTTCCAATCGATGGTCACTGTGTCCGTATTGGGGCGATGCGTTGCCACTCTCAAGCATTGACGATCAAGTTGAAAAAAGATGTCCCGCTTGATGAAATCGAAGATATGATTCGTACTTCAAACCAATGGGCGAAAGTTGTACCAAACACTCGTGAAGCGTCTATGACTGACCTTACACCTGTTGCTGTAACTGGTACTTTAACTGTACCTGTCGGTCGTTTGCGTAAACTTAACATGGGTAAAGAATATTTAGGCGCATTCACAGTAGGTGATCAGTTACTTTGGGGTGCTGCTGAACCTTTACGTCGTATGTTACGTATCTTAGTAGAATACAAAAGCTCATAATTTGGTCTGAATTATTCAGTCAAAACAAAAAGCCGATCACATTAGATCGGCTTTTTCGTAACTGGTTTGTGAAAAATTTACAATTTATTTACATTTCATTATTGTATAATTTTGAACGACTTTACGACTTATTAGGTCATGGATTGAGATGACTGTTTATAACAAATTAAAAATTGCCATTTTCACCATTATGTCTTCGCCATCTATTTATGCGATTACATTAGACCCTATACAAATTCAGTCCGCGCCCGGCGATTTGTTATATGCAGAAATGAACTTCCAGCAAGCTGATCCCAATTCCACTTTGCAAGTCAGTTTAGCAACCCCCGACGATTTAAGTGCTTTGGGTGTGACTCATCAACCTCCGGGAAATCTTAATTTTTATACACGCCAAAATGGTCAAGGCTCTGGGGTTATTGTTATTACCTCATCCCGACCTGTTAATGATTCTGAACTCAATATTGTTGTAAAAATCAGTGAAGGTTCTGCAACGCGTTTACAGCATATCAAGACTGTAATTAAGCCTTCTACTATAAAAAAGACCGAAAATAACGAAAGTACTTTATCGCCTCAGCTTATTGTGAATGAAAAAGATATTGCTTTAAATCTGCCGGAAAGTACCCGATATACTTCATCTGCTCCTGCCCTAGCTACCACTAACTCGAATAGTGAACAAAACCTGAATATCAAGTCTGGGACTGTCCCAGCGATAAATACAAATTCATCTGCCCCACTTAGCGAAAACTCTTCGGCTCAACAAGTTGTAACAAGCACTATTCCTGATCAGGCAGCAACAAAAAATCAAATTACATCTGCTATTAATAAGTCAGATGCAAATAATTCGCCAAAAACGCCAGTTAAAAAGTTAGCAGTACAAAAGAAATCTGTTCCATCCAAAAATCTCAGTCAAAATGCTCCAAAGAAACAAACCCTAAGTCCGTCTAGAGGACCAGTAACTTCAGGTAAATATGTAGTACAACACAATGAGTCTCTATGGAGCATTGCTAATCGTATTGCAGCGAAAACCAAACAGCCAGTTGCGAAAGTCATGCACGATATCCAAAAACAAAACCAGCATGCTTTTATCCAAGGTGATGTAAACCGTTTACGTCAGGGAATTGCTCTAAAACTCGCCCATACTCCTGTCTCTAAAACTCAGCAAAATAAATCAAAAACAGAAATAACGCATACTGCAAAATCACCTTCTGGCAAAGCTAAATACCGTTTGCAACAAGCAGAAATGAGTATCGTGGCTGAAAACAGCCAAAATTCTACACATGGAAGTGCTAAAAAGAGCACACAACAAAGTCAAAACAATACTGAGTTAGCAGTAAAAGTTATGACAAAAAGAGAAAAAAACGTTACATTACAAAGGAATGTAACCAAATTAAATCAAACTTTACGGTTAAAAGACCAACGTATTCAACTTTTGAATGCGCGTTTGGCAGAGTTACAACAGCAGTTACAAGCACAGCAAAACACTCACAAGCAAAAACATTAAGTTAAAACCAGAGTTAGCTCGCTTTATATTGCAAATATTTATTTTTTAAGGGGAAAGTAATGTTATATGTGATTCCGTTCATCATATTGCTCGTGGTCGCTGTTATTTTTAAAAAACGCGAGAATAGCCAGAAACAAGAGGCCACCTCCCCTAAAACGGTAAATAAAAAAACCAATAAAAAGGCAAACTCCAAATCGAGTAAAAACTCGCGTGAAAAAAGTAAAGTAAATGTGGTAGAAGAAACTCTTCCACCTATTCCACAAAGCACCCCTGTTCCAGAAGCTGTACGTCAAAAAATCAAACAGCTCATTCAAGAAAAGCAATATTCAGCCGCTGAAGCTCAAGTAAATCAGGCGCTAAAAAAAGATAATACTCAACATGAGCTTTATTTATTATTGCTTGAAGTCCATATTGCACAGAAAGATGAATTTGCCATAACACAACTGATTAGTCATATTCGAAGTCTGGCATTACATGAAATCGCGACTCAAGCTGAAACTAGACAAAAAGAATATGAGTCATCAAGACAACCCGATGCCATCGATTTCCCTCAAGCTCAAACATACGAAGAGCCAAAAAATACACCAGACACAACAGCTCAGTTTGACCAATTAACAACAAATTCTTCTGAAGCTTCTTTTGATGACTTGCAGAAAGACTATACCTCTGAAAAGCAAGAACCTGCTGTTGAAGTTGAGCCTCTGGAATTTAATTTCTCATTTGAGCAAAAAACAACAGGAGTCGATTCTGCTAAATCTGTAGATAAAATTAACACTGAAACAGCCAGTGAAACAAATGACTTAAATACTTTAGAGTTTTCATTTGATTTAGAGCCCATCCCAAATAAAGCAGAAAAGTCTCTTGAGCCTAGCTCTGAATTGACTGTTGAAACAATCAAAATTGATACAACAGCTACGCCAGACATTGATCTTGATTTTAGTAATTTTTCAATAGAAAAAGAGTCTGCCCCACAAAGCAATAACTCTCAAGAAATCGTCCTAGAAGAAAATATTCAAACTCAACCGTTATCAGTTGAAACCCTTGAGTTTTCTTTAAATCCTATAGAGTCTGAAGATAATCAACCGAATTTAAATGAATCAGAACTTAGCCTTGAAAACAACGACCCACTTGTCCAAGCTTTTCCAGAATTAAAACAGTTAGATGAAAATGAACTCGACTTAAAACTTGCAGAGCAATATATCAGGTTAGGTGCTTACCCAGCAGCGCACGCCTTGTTGGCAAGTAATGAGCAAAAATTCAACATAGAGCAACAACAACGCGCGAAAAATCTACTAAATCACATAGCTTCTTAAGGCTGATCGTTTTACCATAAGCAGTCAAAGATGACTGCTTTTGTGCCTGAAAAAGATGAAAAAAATAGCCTTATTTTATATGGGTGGTACTTTTGGCTGTGTAGGTGAACCTTTAGCGCCTATGCCATATGACCAATTCTTACCTCAACTTGAAAAAGTTATACCACCCCACTTAACGGTCGACTGTTTTGCTGCCCCAAATATTGTAGATAGCAGTGCTTGTACAGCGCCCGACTGGCTACGTCTTATTCAATGCATACAACAACTACAACTTGAAGGCTATCAGCACTTCGTCGTTATTCATGGTACAGATACTCTCAGTTATGCTGCTGCGACTCTAGCTCGTTTTCTAGGCCAGAGCTGCCATATAGTTATTACTGGCAGTCAATATCCTCTCCTGAATATTCAAGGAAATGATACCCGTGAGTTTACCGATGCAATTGATAATTTATATCTTGCATTAGAGCAGGCGATTAGCTTACCTGTGGGTACTTACCTTGCGTTTCATCATCAAGTATTTCATGCTCAAACTGTGTTAAAGACACATACCACTGAACTTGACGCTTTTTCCGGTCTTAAAGCTGAGTCTGAATTTACACCTCAGCAAAACGGGTTAATTCTGCAAGATACGCAAATCGAGCGTGCAGCATCTTTTCAAATCTTGAATTGGATGATGCAACCTATTGCGACTACTCAGCTCGTTCAACAATTACGAAATTTACTGCCAGCCCCACCTCAATTTTTAGTATTGCAAGGTTTTGGTACTGGAAACATAGCTGTTAATCAGGAACTACTCACAACATTAGATGAGCTCTATACATGTGGCTGTGTTCCGATTCTTACGACTCAGGTTACGTTTGGTGGTATTGATCAACGCTATGCAATTAGTGAGTGGACAAAAACTGCAAAAATTGTCATTAGTGATACACATAGTCATGCAGATCTCTATGCAAAAGCACTTCAAATCTATTTAAAATACTCAACCCCAGAACAATGGCTCAGCCATTGGAACGAAAATTTGCATTAAATAGAGGAAAAGCCATGCAACGTTATGCAGTCGGTATTGAATTTAGCGGAGTTCAATATCGAGGTTGGCAAACACAACAGCCAGGCGTTGCCAGCGTACAAGAAACCATTGAACGTGTGCTTAGCAAAGTCGCAAATGAGCCTATAGCACTTCATGGTGCTGGTCGTACCGATGCAGGAGTACATGCGACAAATATGGTGGCACACTTCGATACGCATGCCATTCGCCCAGAAACAGGGTGGTTAAGAGGGGCAAACAGCCAACTACCTAAAGATATTTCCATTCAGTGGATTAAACTGATGGATGAAAGTTTTCATGCTCGTTTTAAAGCGACTGCTCGACGTTACCGCTATATTATATATAACACTCCTCATCGCCCTGCACTATTGCATAAACAGGTTACTCACATTTACCAACAGTTAGATGTGAAAAAGATGATTGAAGCAGCAAGTAAATTTGAAGGCACTCATAACTTTGAAAGCTTCCGTGCAGCGGCCTGCCAGTCAAATCAGCCTGTTCGACATGTAAAACATTGCCGTTTATTTGAACATGGACGCTATTTGGTCTTAGATATTCAAGCAGATGGTTTTTTACACCATATGGTTCGTAACATTGTTGGATGCTTACTCGAAATTGGTCAAGGTATGTACGAAGTTGATCATATCGATACAATGTTTGCTGCACAAGATCGTAAGGCAGCAGGTGTAACTGCCCCGCCAGATGGTCTTTATTTTATTCAGTGTAATTATCCTGAGCAGTTTGATTTGCCTCAGCCACCACTTGGACCACATTGGCTAAACTTACCTGAGTAAGCTTAGCCTGTTCTATATATACTTATTTAGCGATGCTGTTTACGTTTCCGGTATTCAACAGGTGTCTCATTTGTCCAGCGTTTGAATGCGCGATAGAAAGTACTCGGTTCAGAGAAGCCTGTTAAATACACAATACGTTCAACACTCTCGTTGGTATTTGCCAAAAGTTTTTTAGCTAAACGGCAACGATAGTCAGAAAGTATCTGCTGAAAACTGGTATTCGCCTCACTTAGCTGAGTGCGTAAGCGACGTGGGGTAATATTCAACTGAGCAGCAACCGTTTCCAAGGTTGTTTCTCCGCTTTCTAACGTTGAACCAATTGCTCTACGAACTTCACCCACTAAATCATAACGCGCTAATTCCTGTAGTTTTTCAATCGCAAGCTGCTCATGCAATTGCAATAACTCAGGCTCTGCTTGCCAAAGCTGAAAATCTAGAATAGCGGGATCAAAATATAAACGTGTTTCTTTTTGACCTAAACTAACCGGACAGCCATATACGCGGAAATATTCATCCTCAGCTGCTCCTTCGCTGAAGTTAAAATCGATAAAGATCGGATGAAATTGCCCTTCGGTAATAAATTTAAAAAATCTAAGGATGCCCGAAATTGCACATTCAGAGAAATGGCGATTAACAAGATTATCAGCACCGATCTGCTCGCCATTGGTTAAATAACAACGCCCTTCTTCAATCACTAGCTTTGCATCAAATGCGTCACTAATGAGGCGCTGATAGGCCAAAGCCCGCTTTAGGCCTTCACCAAAGGTATCACTACTAATAAATAGATGTTCAATGACCTGACCACGATACAAAGGCAAATGCTCACCCAAATGCAGTCCGATATCTGGATCTTTACTGACTTCCTGAGCGGCAGTCCAAAAGGCATACTGTGCACTTAACGGTGTACGTGCATTCGTATCAACCTGATTTAAAGCAACTCCCGCTTTGGTTAATATTTCTTCTGTTGGCAATCCCGCACGACGAATCGCTTGATAGCCAAAGCGTAATACAACTGATGCATCTGTTAGCTGACCCACGCAGTGCCCTTCCATGTAGATACTTCATTGATATTTAGGGCCGTTGACTTTTACGCAATTAACAGTCCCTAATAACTATGATTTTAGATTAGCGTTGATTGACCAAACTGACAACAGAATTACACTTCTTTTGTGAAAAAAATTACATCTTTTTTTATTAGTCATACTTTAACCAGATGCTTGAGTAGAAGTATGTCTATCTTGTTTTTTTTAAATAAATTGACTATAATTTGCGCCTTTCCAATTTGATCATCAGGTAGGCTATGGCCAATAAAGAGGAACTCATTGAGTTCGAAGGCGTTGTCACCGAAACGCTTCCTAATACGATGTTCCGTGTACGTCTTGAAAACGGTCACGAAGTTATTGCACACATTTCTGGTAAAATGCGTAAACACTATATTCGTATTCTTACTGGCGACAGTGTAAAAGTCGAAATGACTCCATATGACCTCACTAAAGGTCGTATCACGTACCGTGCTCGCTAATTAGTGAATGCAAAAAAGCCACTTCATGATGTGGCTTTTTTATTGCGTTGTTTATTCACTTAAGCGACTGGTTTTACATCCCACCGTTTGGCATTCACGCAATCTTTCTTGCAGCCAATGGTTTCTTTCCTGCGTTGTCTGTAAACGGCATTGCACGTCTACACTATTTCTATTTGAATCTGTACACTCAGCATCACGTTGACGTATCCATGCGAGCTGAGATTTCTTAAGAATATTTTTTTGCGTGGTATTTAACTTTACTCGCAATGCTTGATAATTCTTATTCAGATCCGCATCAGCACTCGCATAGATTTTATTTGTACAGTAAATATCATCATAAGTATTGCGAGCACTATCACAGTTATCTGCATAGGCGACAGTCATTCCTAAACTGCATAAAAATGCAAAAGCAATTTTTCTCATCGTATTTTCCTTTCGTTTTCTACAAAATTATTATTAGAACGGTTTGAATGTAAGGATAAGTCTAAAGGTAAGTTCACCTTTCATTTATCATAATCTTCCTTTTTTACTTTACAAGTATTCAAATCCAACCTATTGTTCTTTAATAATAAATATAATTTTTTATTGAGATAAAAATGAATATAGATACCCGATGTAAAATTGGCCTACTTTGTTTGATCATAATGAATGTGAACGGTTGCACTAGCCATCCACGCCAATCTATAGACTTACAAGAGTATTTAAAGAGCTTTCTAGGTAAATCTTCTGCAACTATTCGACAAGACATCAATCTACGTAGTCTTGGTTTTCAAGTCGCTAACGCTCCACAGAAAACACCCAATCAACTCATCTATACGATTTTACGTCCATTAAACATCCCAATCCCGATGGTGACTAATGTCGATATGAGAGGTAACTCTGTTGCTATACAGTCAGGTAATCTGGGTGGCAACTCTTACGATGTGAATTTCAACTGCAAAGTTATTTTCCAGCTTAAAAATGATATTGCCGAATCTATTCAATATGAAGGTAAAGCCTGCTAAAACATAACCATAAAAAAACGCAGCTTTAAGCTGCGTTTTTTAGCGAAGTGTTTTTTAAGCAAGCACAGCAACAACTGCTTCACCCATCTCGGCTGTACCAACTTTTGTCATACCTTCAGACATAATGTCTGCTGTACGCAAGCCTTGATCAAGTACTTGACCTACAGCGTCTTCAATTGCTTTTGCAGCAGCTTCTTCACGGAATGTATAACGAAGCATCATTGCAACAGAAAGAATAGTTGCTAATGGATTGGCAACATTTTGGCCAGCAATGTCAGGTGCAGAACCATGACAAGGTTCGTACATACCTTTGCCATTTTCATCTAAAGAAGCTGATGGCAGCATGCCGATTGAGCCTGTAAGCATTGCAGCTTCATCAGATAAGATATCGCCAAACAAGTTACCTGTTACGATCACGTCAAACTGTTTTGGAGCACGTACAAGCTGCATTGCAGCATTATCCACATACATATGTGAAAGCTGAATGTTTGAATAACTCGCTTGCTGCAAATCAGTAACTGTTTGCTTCCAAAGTTCTGTTACTTCTAAAACATTCGCTTTATCGACCGAACAGACTTTACCACCACGTAAACCGGCAAGTTCAAAAGCAACTTTTGCAATGCGCTTAATTTCACTTTCAGAATAAACGTCAGTGTTATAGCCTTGTTTTTCGCCGTTTTCGAGTTCACGAATACCACGTGGCTGACCGAAATAGATACCGCCAGTAAGCTCACGAACAATCAGAATATCTAAACCAGCAACAATTTCAGGTTTTAAGCTAGAAGCATCTGCCAATTGCGGATAAAGAATGGCTGGACGCAAGTTAGCAAACAAGTTGAGTTCACTACGAATTTTTAAAAGACCGCGTTCAGGACGGATAGAACGCTCAATCGCATCCCATTTTGGTCCGCCTACTGCACCCAGTAAAATTGCATCAGCTTTTTTTGCCTGTTCACTCGTTACAGCTGGATACGGTTCGCCATGTGCATCAATTGCCGCACCACCTAATAGGCCATGTTCCCAAGTCAACGATAAATTAAATTTTTCATTTACTGTATTTAATACTTTTTCTGCTGCCCCAACAATTTCAGGACCAATACCATCACCAGCTAAAATTAAAATCTGTTTAGACATGAACTTTTTCCATTTTCCAAAAAACAAGCAGTGTTATGACGACCGCGGTGTTAGTTTTTTCTGTTCAAGGAACTCGCCTAGCCCTGTTGTTACATCAAATGGTCGACAAAAACGGCGAATAACACGCTCATCTTGCTCTAAGTCGACACATAATGGATCTGGTACAGAAACATTCAGCAAACTACCCGAACGGTTAGTTTTGTCTCGGTACATTTTAAATGTATAGCGATGGTTGGCATTAAACTGGTGAATCACATGGATTGTTTCGGCCCGATCTGGAGAAATCGGATAGAAACGGATCACCACTTCATATTGTTTCGCAGGCACAGATAAATATAAACTGTTGGTTTGGCCGAGCACTGAACCATGCAACCGTACAATTCCTTGATGAATTGCCTGATTACTAATTCTTCGTGTTTGCGCATCCACTACAGTAATATCATTTAGTCGTTCAAATTCACAACTCTTCGCACCCGAACAATATATTGCTGCATTCTGCCCCAAATTTTCTTGTTCAGCCTGCTTAATACGGACAGTATCCACTACATTGTACGTGCTCTGACAAGCACTGAGTGTTATTGCGCACAGGCTCAACAAAAAGCTATGAGTAACGTTCCTCTTCATTGTTCAAGCCCAATCCTCATCTAGTGCATAATTTTAAGGTGTTTTTATGCTTTAGCATGTTAGCAAGAGTTTGAACACTACGCCATGGCTATGTTTAAAATGTACCAAAAGGTTAATTTAACTCTTGGAATACCCAAGGACGAACCTGTTTAGTTTTTTCTTCATAAGCGCGAATTGCATCCGCATTTTGAAGCGTTAAACCAATATCATCCAAGCCATTTAACAAGCAATGCTTGCGAAATGGATCAACTTCAAATTTAAAAGCTTCACCTGTTGGGGTACGCACTTCCTGAGCCGCTAAATCAATTGTTAATTGATATCCTTCATTGGCAGCGCATTCTTTAAATAACTGATCAACAATTTCTTCTGACAAAATGACAGGTAACATGCCATTTTTGAAACAGTTATTAAAGAAAATATCAGCAAAGCTTGGCGCAATAACAGTACGAAAACCATATTCATTCAATGCCCAAGGCGCATGCTCACGGCTTGAACCACAACCAAAGTTAGTACGAGCAATTAAAACATTTGCTCCTTGATAACGTGGCTGGTTCAAAATGAAATCCGGATTTTTTGGACGAACTGAATTATCTTGTCCCGGATAGCCTTCATCTAAATAACGAAGTTCATCAAATAAGTTATCGCCAAAACCAGTACGTTTGATTGATTTCAAAAACTGTTTGGGAATAATTAAATCTGTATCAACATTGGCACGATCTAATGGTGCAACGATACCTTGTTCAACTGTATAAGCTTTCATGGTTTGCTCCAGACCGAATTAAAATGAACGAACATCAACAAAGTGACCTGCGATTGCAGCCGCTGCCGCCATTGCTGGGCTCACCAAGTGAGTGCGACCACCATTGCCTTGACGACCCTCAAAGTTACGGTTAGACGTCGATGCACAGTGTTCACCTGGCTGTAATTTATCTGCATTCATTGCTAAACACATTGAACAACCTGGTTCACGCCATTCAAAACCAGCTTCCAAGAAGATTTTATCTAAGCCTTCTTTTTCTGCCTGTTGTTTAACTAAACCTGAACCCGGAACAATCATGGCTTGCTTAATGCTAGATGCCACTTTACGGCCTTTAACCACCTCAGCCGCAGCACGGATATCTTCAATACGAGAGTTAGTACAAGAACCAATAAAGACACGGTCAAGTTGAATATCAGCTAAAGCCTGACCTGCATTTAAACCCATATATTGATAAGCACGCGTCCAGTCATTACGTTGAACGTCATCTTTAGCTTGTTCTAAAGTTGGTACAGCTTCTGTTACCGGAATAACCATCTCAGGTGAAGTTCCCCAAGACACTTGTGGTTCGATCTCTGCGCCATTTAATTCAACTACAGCATCAAAGGTAGCATCTTCATCTGAATGCAAAGTGTCCCAGTAAGCAACTGCTTGTTCCCACTGCTCGCCTTTTGGCGCATAGCTACGGCCTTTCACGTATTCAACGGTTTTGTCATCGACAGCAACCATGCCTACACGAGCACCCGCTTCAATCGCCATGTTACATACCGTCATACGTCCTTCAATCGACATATCACGGAACACCTGACCACCAAATTCAATCGCGTAACCTGTACCACCTGCGGTACCAATTTTAGCAATAATTGCCAATACCACATCTTTTGGTGTCACACCTTTGCCTAATACGCCATCTACACGGATTAACATATTTTTAGATTTTTTCTGAATCAAACATTGTGTTGCTAACACATGTTCAACTTCAGAAGTTCCAATACCATGTGCCAAACAACCAAAAGCACCGTGTGTTGCTGTATGTGAATCACCACACACTACGGTCATGCCCGGTAAAGTTAAGCCTTGTTCTGGGCCAACGACATGCACAATACCCTGACGGATATCATTAATATTAAATTCAACAATATTAAAGGCTTTACAATTGTCATCTAAGGTTTGAACCTGAATACGAGACGTATCATCTTCAATACCCGCGATGCCTTGCTCACGTTCCTTTTTAGATGTTGGAACGTTATGGTCTGGCGTAGCAACGTTTGCACTTAAACGCCATGGTTGACGACCCGCAAGTTGCAAACCTTCAAATGCTTGTGGACTAGTCACTTCATGCAATAAATGACGGTCAATATAAAGTAAACATGAGCCATCATCACGCTGTGAAACAACGTGGTCATCCCACAATTTGTCATATAAAGTTTTGCCTGCCATGTCGTCTTGCTCCATTGGACTGGGTAATTCTAATCTTTCTTCGATTATAGCCAGAGTTTCACATAAATCTAATTTATCATTTTTATAAATTAGAAAACTTTTTGGAATCAATCATAATCCCTTCTATACACATCAAATTTAATAAATCGTTTTTGTTAATGATTATCATTTGCATAATCAATTTTTAATCTTATACTCTCATCTCTATACTAAAAATATCTAAAGTGGCTAAAGAGAATGATTATGGCTAATATTCAAAAATTCGTTGTAAATAATCAACGTACCTTAAAGAAAACCTTCAGCTATTACATTATGCATATTAGTGTAGCGATGATAGTTGCATACTTTGTAACAGGTAATATCTGGATGGCTTTAACCTTAAGTATGCTTGAGCCAACCGTACAAGCATTTGCTTTTTTCTTTCATGAAAAAGTATGGGCAGCTAAAGACCGCCGCATTTCAGCCTTAGCTGAGAAAGAGACAACGGCTTAGGCTAAGATTAGTGCGGTAATTCATAACTTTCTAACTCGTTTTGCTGCAAGCATGATACGATTTTGGCTTGGCAACTTTAGCCCCTCGATTTTTCTATTCCAAGTTGAGTTGTATTATGAATCTTGCAGCCTTTGAAGCTTTTGTAAAAGTTATGGAAACAGGGTCTATCTCTGTGGCAGCAGATCAATTATTTATTACTCAACCTGCTGTAACCAAACGGATTCACAGCTTAGAAGAATATTTTGGTGTCAAACTATTTGAGTCCGCAGGCCGAGGCGTTCAAGCAACTCATGCTGCACATTCATTATTACCAAAAGTTAAAAACTGGCTAAATGAGCTTGGAGACATCCATCACACCCTAAGCCATGAGCAAAATCAGGTACAAGGTCGTTTAAAAATTGGAACGAGTCATCATATTGGCTTGCATCATTTACCCGCGCCCCTTAAACACTTTGTTCAGCAATTTCCGCAAGTCACTTTAGATGTGCATTTTGTTGACTCAGAGCAAGCGCATGAAAAAGTGCTTGCTGGTGATTTAGAGTTAGCATTTTTAACACTTCCCCCTTCAGGTGATGAGCGCCTTAACTACATTACCATCTGGAATGATCCTTTAGTTTTTGTTGCTGCCCCTTTTCATCCACTGGCACAAAAAAAGAATCTGACCTTACAAGATTTAATTGAATATCCGAGCTTGTTACCCGCTGCACAAACTTACACTGCTCAAATCACTTTAGCCGAGTTTGAAAAACAAGGGCTTAAACCCAAAATCACCATGAGCAATAACCCGCTTGAGTCTATTCGTATGCTGGTGTCTATTGGTTTAGGTTGGTCAGTTTTACCAAAAACTCTGTTGAATCAGGATATGCAGCAGCTTGATTTAGATGTAAAAATGAATCGTCAATTAGGCATGGTATGGCATCCTGCGCGCACTCAATCTAGAGCTATGCAAGAACTGATTAAAATGATGCAAGAGTAGTTGAATTATTAGCGACTATATTTTTTAAAAAGGATATAAACCAGAACAGCAAAAGGTAATAGTAAAAATAGGATGCCCCAACCAAAGAAAATAGCAGCAAAGATAATACCGAGTAAAGTACCTGAAAATAATAAAAAAATAATGTAAATGAAGAGCTCACCAATGAGTGTGATGAAACCGTCAATCAGTTGCCCACCAAATTCTTCAAGAAGATTACCTTTACGAGTCTTCTTTTTTTCGGCCTCATTCTGATTATCCATCATATCCTCCACACATCATCAGGACCGATTTAAATCGCCCTTACTCTCAATACAGCAAAAGCGATTTAAATATAAGGCTCTTTTCAAGTTGATAAAAAACTCTCATTTGATGCGCATAATTTAATTTATCAAAGCTGCAATAGGCTTCGAATTTGTTGCACCATTTGGTTTTCATCAAGCATATGATGTGGAATGGTCATCGTTAATAGTTGATCTGATCGAAAATGACGGTCAACTTCAAGCATAACATGCGTTTGATTAGGTTCAGCAATGAAAGAGACTTCTACCTCATTAAACCCACTAAACATATGTGAAGAGACAAATTCAAGTTCTTGGTAACAACCAATTGTTGATCTAAAATTTCGCGCAGTAAGTTGACCTTTTTCTACATCAACTGTTGATAAAATAAAGCTACATCGCTGCATGGCCTGTAAAAACATTTGCATAGCGGGAGTTGGCAGCATCTTTAGATAATCACGATCAGTTGCATCTAATCCCCAATCAACATCCATATGAGTTTGAATCCAAACACGTGTACCATTTCGTCGACAAGCGACTTCGGTAATCGGTGTCTCAAATGGTAATTGAGTACTGAAAGGGAAAGAATGAGCTTGATGTGCTGGCAATAAAAAACGAGAATTTACTAACCACTCTTGTAAGACCAAAGGTTGATTAAACTCATGGTCACCAGATTCAACTTCTGCCATTGTCATCAACTTCAAATAAAGACCATTAATCTCTTTATCAGATGATCCCCCCTTGAAGCTAATTTCCCCATGCAGTGTCTCGCCTGCTTGCAAGTTTGGATTGTGTAAAACGGTTTCTACCGTTACACCTTGAAGGCCCAAACCAGACATAATTTTATTAAACATTTTTTCTCTAACCTTTCGAATTATTTGATGTCATCTGTAGCAGCACACTTATTCTTAAAGCGCATCATCTCCAGCGAGCTGAATCTTACCTTCTGCAACTTCATTCATAAATTGCTGATAGTCATTTAGATTGCGCTCTGCATACTCTTCTGCATACGTTTGCAATACTTCTACGATCGTATTGCCCTCTCCAAGATATCCCATAAGTACATCAGCATTTCCAGACTTAGCATGGGCATGAGCTAAAGCCAAACCACAACTTTCAGCATACTCATAGAAATACTCATCATCCATATCACTAAGATCAACCGAGATTTTCATATCACGTAACTGACGTACATGAAAATGTTGATTGGATATCGAAGAAAATCCAAGGAAGATGTCACTGGCGGCTTGCATAAGTTGCTGGCCGTGTATCACGCGCTCGCCTTCATGTTTTACTTTTTCTACAAATAACGGACTTAGAATCGATGGATTCGCTTCTTTCATTTGTAAAATTAACGGTTCCCGATCTGCGTCCTGAAATAATGCAATCGCAGATCGTGTACCAACACTTCCGACTCCCACCACTTTTAAAGCCACATCGGTTCGTTGATAACGATCAAAAAGTACTTGGCGATCATATTTCAAAGAATCACGATATTGCTGAAAGAAGGCATCAACATCCTTACTGAACGGTTCATCTGCCTTTGGATGCCATAATAACGGCGCATCATCCACAAAATGGCGAAATCCTGTATCTTGATCTTGCTGTGTGAGCTTCGGTAAAACAGAATATGCATTTCTCTTCTGCGCTGAATCAAGATGCTTCGCGCGTTTCTTTCTCAGTTTTCGGCATTCAGTGTTTTCTAATAAGGTACTAGCATCAACTTTTTCATACCAAACCTGTAGAGGCGAAAGGTTCGCATTTTCTAATAAGTGCTGACGATAACTATTCAACATCGTTTTAATTGCTTTTAAACCCACTTTATCCGCAAGATCAATATCACGAGCAGCAATCACAAAACTGGTTGCTAAACGCTTTAAATCCCATTCAAATGGGGCAACCAAAGTTTCATCAAAATCATTGATTCCAAACAATAGATTACGCTCTGGACTAGCAAACCCACCAAAATTACTTAAATGACAATCGCCACAAATCTGTTGAAATAAACCTGAGTTCACCTGCTCCCAAGCTTGATCAAACAGCATCAAAGAAGGCATACCACGATAAAATGTAAACGGTGAAACGCTCATTCGTTTTGCACGAATCGGTTTGAGCTGCTCTAAACGCCCTTGATTACTCCAATCATAGATTGTTAAAGCAGTTATACCTTTTGGTCGCTCAGAAAGCTCTGACAGCTGTTCTCTCGGAACTTTTTTACGTTGAGCCTTACCTAATTTGAAGCCTTCGCTTTTATTAAGTAATTTCCCCTGATAGCTATGACGTGTTAAATCAATACTTTCATCATTCCAAAGTTGTTTGGGTAATTTAATTTGTGGCGTTTTTGGCATTATTCCCTCATTTTTAAATTAGAATTTTTTATATTCTTAAACCTTTACCAAGATAAAATTTATTTTTTATTGGGCATATTTATATCTACTTTATAGAACAAAATTTATAAAAAACATTCAAAAAATGATTTTAAATATAATGAATTAGGAGTTGGAAGACCTCAAAGCTTTGCAAGCTACTCTACCAACTCCCCAATCTTAAATCGACCAGTCTTGAATTTCCCAGCTATTTTCTTGAGCCAGCTTTTCAAGGCGATCATCAGGATTTACAGCAATCGCATGGGTCGCATATTCAAGCAAAAAGCGATCGTTGATTGAGTCTGAATATGCCCAAGATTCAGATACGCTGCGTCCAGCCAACCAGTCGTCGAGACGCGCAAGTTTACCTTTTTGATAACACGCCAAGCCCGCAACTTTACCCGTATATTTCCCATCCGCAACTTCAGCATTGGTTGCCAAAATTTCGGTAATACCAAATTCACGGAAAATAGGCGCAGTAATAAAATCACTTGTTGCCGTAATACCCACAATTGTATGACCTAAATCTTGATGCTTTTTGATTGCATCAAAACCTTTTGGACGCATTTGTGGGCGAATCACTTTTTGCATGAACAATTGGTGAAGCTCAGTTAAGTAGTTATTGTCGTGCTTTGTTAAAAATCCAAAGACAAATTCATTATAAGCATATGGGTCAAGTTGCCCTGCTTTGTAATCTTCATAAAATTTATCATTCATCTGACGATGATGAACCGGATCAACCAAACCTTCATTGACTAAAAATTCACCCCATGAGTGGTCTGAATCCGTATTTAACAAGGTATGGTCTAAATCAAACAACGCCAGTTTCATGAAAATTCTCGTTTAAACTGAAATTTAAGAAAAAAAATGTAAATCTATCTCCGCTAGTCGATAGAAATTCGTTAAGATCGTAGCAATTTAAACATTTTACTTTGATCTTTTCGAGCTGGACATAAAAAAGTGTTTGTCCCCGCGATTAAAGTCAACGATATAGACAATATTTAGGTAGCCAAATGATCGATTCAGAAGGTTTCCGACCGAATGTCGGGATCATTTTGGCAAACGATGATGGACAGGTTTTATGGGCAAAGCGCATTGGTCACAATGCTTGGCAGTTTCCACAAGGAGGCATTCAGTTTGGAGAAACCCCTGAACAGGCACTTTTTCGAGAACTGAGAGAAGAAATCGGCTTATTGCCCGAACATGTCCAGATTATTGCGCAAACCAAAGGATGGCTGCGTTATCGTTTGCCACATAGGTACATTCGGTCAGACTCTGACCCCGTATGTATCGGACAGAAACAAAAATGGTTTTTACTGAAATTGACTGCGCATGCAAGAAATATTCAGTTAGACCTCTCTGACCCACCCGAATTCGATGAATGGCAGTGGGTTAGCTATTGGTATCCTCTTGGACAAGTGGTGAACTTCAAGCGTGATGTTTATCGCAAAGCCATGGTGGAGTTGTGTACACAGTTGCCAATGCAACAATTACCCTAAAAATCATTTATCTAGCAAATGATTTTTATTGAAAGTGCTGTTATAAATACATTCATAGTCTAAAAAAATACTGGAGTATACATCCATGTCAAACATGCAACTCGACACTCTACGGCGCATTGTCCAAGAAGTTAATGCGTCCGTCAGTTTGCATGAATCATTAGACACCATGGTCAATCAGGTTGCTGAGGCCATGAAAGTGGATGTTTGCTCTATTTATTTACTCGATGAACGAAATCAGCGCTATGTTTTGATGGCTTCAAAGGGCTTAAATCCAGAATCTGTGGGACATGTTTCACTGCAACTCGGTGAAGGCTTGGTGGGTCTGGTCGGGCAACGTGAAGAAATAGTTAACCTTGACAATGCCCCAAAACATGAGCGTTTCTTGTATTTACCTGAAACTGGCGAAGAAATTTATAACTCCTTCCTTGGCGTACCTGTCATGTATCGCCGTAAGGTTATGGGTGTTTTGGTTGTACAAAACAAACTTCCTCAAGATTTTAGCGAAGCAGCCGAGTCATTTTTAGTTACTTTGTGTGCCCAGCTTTCCGGTGTTATTGCCCACGCTCACGCAGTTGGAAATATTGACGTATTTCGTAAACCAAGCAATGGACCTGCCTATAAAACCTTTCAAGGTGCTTCAGGTGCAGGCGGTGTTGCTTTAGGTCGCGCTATTATTTTATATCCACCTGCAGATTTAGCTTCAGTACCTGACCGTGAAGCAGAAGATATTAGTCATGAACTTCGACTTTTAGATCAAGCCATTTCATCAGTTCGTTCAGAGATTCGTTCTTTAGATGAAAAAATGCATGATTCATTAATGGCAGAAGAACGCGCTTTATTTAGTGTTTTCTTAAGAATGCTAGATGAAAATGCATTGCCGGCAGAAATTAAAGAACTCATTCGTGACGGGCATTGGGCACAAGGTGCAGTACGCCGTGTAATTGAAAAGCACACTGCCCTATTTGCACAAATGGAAGATGACTATCTTCGTGAGCGAGTTTCTGATCTTAAAGATTTAGGCCGACGTATTTTAGCCTCTTTGCAAGAAGAAGACTCTAGCCACCGTGAACTCAGTCCAGACAGTATTTTAATTGGTGAAGAAATTAGTACTGCGGCACTAGTCGAACTGCCTGTAGACAATATTGCAGCGATTGTGACATCCGAAGGCGCAGCAAATTCACATATGGTGATTGTGGCTCGAGCACTAGGAATTCCAACTGTGGTTGGCGTAACTGAACTACCAGTTAACACGCTCGATGATGCCGAAATGATTGTGGATGCATATCAAGGCCGTATTTTTGTAAATCCTCCACGCCGTTTACGCCAACGTTATAAAGAAATTCAAAAAGAAGATGAGCAGATCGCAAAAGATCTCAAACAATATGAGACAAGAGAAGCGATTACTCCAGATGGTGTGTCTGTTCCACTTTATGTAAACACAGGCCTTATGATTGATGTGGTTCGCGGTGTACAACGCGGTGCTCAAGGTGTGGGTCTATACCGAAGTGAAATTCCATTCATGTTACGGGAACGTTTCCCGGGTGAAGAAGAACAACGTGCAATCTATCGTCAACAATTGAGTCACTTTGCCAACAAACCTGTGGTGATGCGAACTCTGGATATTGGTGCCGATAAAGACCTCCCTTATTTCAGTATTGAAGAAGAAAACTCGGCATTAGGCTGGCGTGGTATTCGTTTCACGCTCGATCATCCCGAGATTTTTTCGTCACAAATTCGCGCAATGCTCAAAGCAAGTATTGGTTTAAATAATTTGCATATTTTATTGCCAATGGTGACTACAGTAAGTGAAGTCGAAGAAGTACTTTATTTACTTGAGCGTGACTGGATGGCAGTACAAGAAGAAGAGCAGGTTAAAATTACCAAGCCAAAAATTGGAATTATGGTTGAGGTACCAAGCGTACTACTACAAATTGATGAGTTTGCTGAACTTGTCGATTTCTTCTCGGTCGGTTCAAATGACTTAACTCAGTATTTACTTGCAGTTGACCGTAATAATCCACATGTGGCAAACGTTTACTCGCACTTCCACCCATCCGTTCTACGTGCTTTAACTCGTTTAGTTAAAGAATGTCATGAATACAAAAAACCTATTAGTATTTGTGGTGAAATGGCAGGCGATCCATTATCTGCAATTTTGCTCATGGCGATGGGCTTTAACACCCTTTCAATGAGTTCGAGTAACATTTTGCGAGTACGAAAAGCAATTTGTCATGTACCTATGACAGACGCGCAAAAACTACTTGATGATGTGATGAAAATGAATAATCCACTCATTGTGAAAAGCTGGCTTGAGTACTATTTTAAAACTCACGGTTTAGCAGATATGGTCAAATCAAATCGAATCGTAAATGTTTAATATATAAACAATAAAGGAGAGCAATGCTCTCTTTTATTTATTTTAGATAGCTTCTACGATCACTGAATATAAAAATTTCTTTTCACTCTCAGTTCTACACTACTTTTTAAATTAAACAAAAACACAATCGGTTTTTCAAATCAATACTGACAGTTTAATCCATTTGAAAAATAAGACTTCTACTTCTAGTATATTTAAAGAGCGTTATTAAAAGATCTTACGTTGTTCCAACAATTGAAGAGGTAATTCTATGCATCATTATTTACAGCCTTCAGCTTATTTTTCCTCTTGTTTTTTCACCTTCATACAGTAAATTGGAGGAATAACAATTAAAGGAATCTGATGCATTATTAAATAAAAAATAATGAGCTAACATCTCAGTGAAAAGAATTTTTAAACGGTTTCTCTCACCATTTGTTCACTCATTTCTTTATTTGATAAACATGAGTTTTTAACCCAGAAGTCCAGGAAAATGAGCCCTACTAGTTTATCAAGAGCTCAATAATTATTACCCAGAGAGAATATAGCCATGTCAGACGAATCAAAATGTCCTTTTTCAGGTCATAACTCAAAACCGGAAGTAACGGTCGGTGGTGGTACACCTAGTTTACATTGGTGGCCAAAACAATTACGCGTTGACTTGCTCAATCAACATTCAGAACGTTCTAATCCACTTGGTAAAGATTTTAATTACCGCGAAGAATTTAAAAAAATTGACTACTACGCACTCAAAGCTGATATCAAAAATGTGTTAACCGATTCCCAAGATTGGTGGCCAGCCGATTGGGGAAATTATACAGGCTTATTTATTCGTTTAGCATGGCATGCTGCTGGTACATATCGTATGGGCGATGGCCGTGGTGGCGCTGGTCGCGGCCAACAACGTTTTGCACCATTAAATAGTTGGCCTGATAATGCGAGCTTAGATAAAGCACGCCGCTTGCTATGGCCAGTTAAACAAAAATACGGTCAAAAAATATCGTGGGCAGATTTATTTATTCTTGCGGGTAACATTGCGCTTGAATCTTCTGGCTTCCGCACCTTTGGTTTTGGTGCTGGTCGTGAAGATGTTTGGGAACCAGACAACGATGTAAACTGGGGCGATGAAAAAGAATGGTTAGCTCATCGAAACTCTGAAGCATTGGAAGGCAGCAATCTAGCTGCAACTGAAATGGGTCTAATTTATGTGAACCCTGAGGGTCCACAAGCCAGTGGTGACCCTAAATCGGCTGCACCATTTATTCGTGCGACTTTCGGCAACATGGCAATGGATGATGAAGAAATTGTTGCTTTGATTGCTGGCGGTCATACCTTAGGTAAAACTCACGGTGCTGGCTCTGCTGACCATGTTCAGGCTGATCCTGAAGGAGCACCAATTGAACAAATGGGCTTTGGCTGGTCAAATAGCTTTGGCACAGGTGTTGGTAAAGACGCGATCACTTCTGGCTTAGAAGTTATTTGGTCGCAAACTCCAACACAATGGAGCAATTACTTCTTTGAAAACCTATTCAAATACGAGTGGGTACAAGAACGTTCACCTGCTGGCGCAATTCAATGGGTAGCAGCAGATGCTGAAGCGATCATCCCAGATCCATTCGACCCATCAATTAAACGTAAGCCAACGATGCTCACTACAGATTTGACCTTACGTTTTGATCCTGAGTTTGAAAAGATCTCTCGTCGCTTCCATAACGACCCACAAGCTTTCGCTAATGCTTTTGCCCGTGCATGGTTTAAATTAACTCATCGCGATATGGGTCCAAAAGCACGTTATTTAGGTCCAGAAATTCCTGCTGAGGATTTAATTTGGCAAGACCCATTACCGACTGCCAGCGCTATACCATCTTCTGCTAGCATTGCTGATGCTAAGGCGAAAATTGTTGCGCTGGGACTATCTGCTGGAGAGTTGGTTTCTCTTGGTTGGGCTTCAGCGTCAACTTTCCGTGGTGGAGACAAACGCGGGGGTGCAAACGGCGCACGCATTGCTTTATCACCACAACGTGATTGGGAAGTAAACCAAAAGGCGGTTACAACTTTAAGTAAAATTGAAGAAATCAAGGCATCAACTCAATTATCATTGGCTGATTTAATTGTGCTCGCAGGTAACGTTGGTGTTGAGCAAGCTGCTCAGGCGGCAGGTTTCAATATTAGCATTCCGTTTGCCCCTGGTCGTGTTGATGCTTTACAAAGTCAAACTGATGTCGAATCTTTCCAATTACTCCTCGGCCTTGCTGATGGTTTTAGAAATTGGAAAAAAGAGGGAGTTAATGCAGCAACTGAAGCATTATTAATTGATAAAGCACAGCAACTAACTTTGACTGCACCAGAGTTAACTGCATTGGTTGGTGGGTTACGCGTACTAGGTACCAACTGGGATGGTTCACAACACGGCGTATTCACTCAGCAAGTTGGTGTACTCAGCACAGACTTCTTCACGAACCTACTCGACATGTCTACGGTGTGGGCACCTGTTGATTCATCAAACGAAGTATTTGAAGGCAAAGACCGTAAAACAGGTGCAGTAAAATTTACTGCAACACGTAATGACTTAGTCTTTGGTTCAAACTCAATCTTGCGTGCCTTAGCAGAAGTTTATGCTCAGGCAGATGGTAAAGAAAAATTTGTTCAAGACTTTGTAGCTGCATGGACTAAAGTCATGAATCTTGACCGTTTTGACTTAGCTTAATTTAAGTCAAAATAATAAAAAGCCAGTTCAATTTGAACTGGCTTTTTAAATTTAAATATAAAATTATCTAGTAGTTACACAGTTAATTTATGCCCTTCACGAATGCAGTAAAAAGGATTAGCAAGCTTCGATGAAGCTTTGATCGCGTGTCCTAAAGCATGTTCCGGATCTTCCCGACCTTCATCAGTCAACTGAAAAGTCCGATAGTGAATCGCAATAGAACGATGAGCCTGTAAATCAAAGTGTGCATGTAGTGCATCTTGTGGATTCATGTGGACATAGCTCATCAAGGCACGTGGCTCATAAGCACCTATTGGAAGTAAGGCAACACGCGGCGCCCCATAACGTGCATGTATTTGTTTGAAATGCCCTGCATAACCAGTGTCCCCAGCAAAGAAACAATGACCTGTTTTAGCAACAACCGAAAAGCCTCCCCAGAGTGCTTTATTTTGGTCACGTAGACCACGGCCCGATCCATGCTGTGCAGGTGTATAGATTATCCTTAATTCGTGATAGGGAATTTCTTGCCACCAATCCATCTCAATCACATGAAATTCTTTTGGTAGATAAAAACCATTCCCCAATCCTGTGTAAATCGGCATTGCAAATTTTTTATGCAACCAATCGAGTGTAGCCAAATCCATATGGTCATAATGATTATGGCTGAGTAAAACACCATGAATAGTCGGTAATTGCTCTAACGCAAAACCCGCAGGGCATACACGGCGTGGTCCACGCCCATGTAAAGGGCTTGCGTAATCACACCATACTGGGTCAGTAATAAAGTTATAAGGTCCAATCTGGATGAGTACTGTAGCATGCCCAACAAACCAAACTTGCCAATCATCCAAATCTGCATGGGGTCGATTTTGAGGTAAAGCCACAGCTGTATTTATACGGGTTTCATATTCACTTTGAATATCAACATTCCATGTATAAGACTCACGAGTGGCTAACCAACGTAATAGCTCTTTTGAGCCTCTAGCCGGTAATTTAGGTTGTTGGTTATAAAAACGTGTATCTGATTCACGCCCTGACTCTGGATGATAAAAAGGAGGTTTTATCCATGTATGCGTCCAACAGGACTGAGTCGGCAATTGATATGTTAATGTCGGCTTGTCTTTCATGGGCTTTTCTATGCTTTAGCATCGGCAGAATGGATGTGTTCAGGTTTCTATCTTAACAATTAAAACAAATTAAGCTATGGCACTTACACTTATTTATCATATAAATATCCCTTTTATTGTGGTCACAACCAACATAAGTTGAATTAGCTTGCCATAAAAAATGCATAGATGTGTTGGGTTTATGCGTCGATAATTACCATTCTTATTAAGAGCACTTGTATAACATAACAATAAGTAAGCTATCGAAAGTAGCCATAGAACTACTGCACTCCACTACCCTAGTCCTAATTTTTTCAGCCTAAAGAGTCTTCAACATATAGAGAAGAAAATATTTAGTAACAATTTCAGATTAATAGTTCTGAGAAAAGTACATTTATAAATTTATTTTATTACTCCCCACTTTTGCATAATATGAGAATCAATCATATTAATGTTTAAAACATTTAAATATTTCTTTGATTAAGTAAAGATAATGCATTTAACATCTAATAATTAATATATTTTATGAATTATTAAAACCAAACTTCCCATATTAAATCCTTAATGAAAATTAAAATTCCATTTATTTTATAAATACCTAAAGTATCTTCACGCTATATCCCTTTATGCTTTATACTTCACATAAATCATAGTAAGACATTTTTTGGATTAGTCTTATGGAACTACGCCACCTCCGATATTTCATTACCGTTGCTGAAGAATTAAATTTTAGTAAAGCCGCTCTTAAACTTTTTACCGCACAGCCCTCCCTTAGCCAACAGATTAAAGATTTAGAAGAAGATGTTGGTGTACGACTTTTAAATCGCACTAAACGTAAAGTTGAGTTAACCGAAGAAGGTGTAGTATTTTTAGAACATGCTCGCCTCACCCTTGCTCAAGCTGAAAAAGCAGTTGCTCTGGCAAGACAGGTTTCTAAGGCTAAACAGCAACTGTTGCGTATCGGTTTTGTCCCCATTGCAGAAATGAAAATTTTCCCTTACGTTCTTCCTAATCTGCGATTACAACACCCCGATCTCATCATTGAATTATCTAACCTAAACAATACTGAACAACTTAAAGCTTTAAAAAAAGGTGAGTTGGACATTACCTTTACCCGAGAAAATACAAATAGTGATGATATCCAAAGCCAATTTGTTTTGACTGAACCCTTGATTTTTTTACTACCTAAAAATCATCCACTTACACAATATGACCGAATTCCTGTCCATGCCTTACACGGCGTTGATTTTATTATTCCTGCTGCCGAGCAGTCACAAACATTACATAACACTATTCTAGACTTTGCCAAAACTCACAATATTGACCTCAATATTGTTCAAAAAGCAGATAGCATGTTGTTTAATATTAACTCTCTTGGTTCTGGATTAGGTTGTACAATTTTACCTGCCTACGTGGCGCCTTTAGGAATCAAAAATACGGTAGTCCGCCCACTCGATATCGAGTTACCAACACTAGATTTATTCGTAAATTACCGTAAAAACTCACAGTCTTTAGGCGTCCAAAAATTCATTGACCAACTCACTAAAGTATTTCATCTAGATAAAAACTTAACTCACACTTAATCAGAAAAGCTATATTTTATTTTTAAGCAGATGATTAATAATAACACCTTTATAAAAAGTATAAGTAAATATTATTTTTATTTATTTTATACTTTTTATAAACATTTTAGCCCATGTTTTTGTTCTATTTTACCGACTTGGTAAAAGTAAATATCTCTTAAATATAATTGAAAATCTTGGAATAAAACCTATATAAAACTGGATATTATTTTCACCATTTAATAAAAAATAATATATTTACCATGTAGTAAAAGGAGATTAGGAAAATGGTTGCAGTATTTCAACATCTTGGACGTAGTGTACGAAACCGCCCTCACTTCTTTATTGCTTTATTCATGGGATTTATCACAGCAATGATTCTGACATGGTTAACTTCATGGCAATGGTCAACGATTTTATTAATCAGCTGGAATATTTCCGTTAGCATATATTTATTACATGTTTGGCAACTCATGAAAAGTGCTGATCATTCACAAATGCAACAGCAAGCCAAAAAACAAGATGAAAGCAAATGGGTCATTATGCTGATTGTTTTATTGGCCTTAGCCATGTGTTTAGTTGCTATTTTAATCCAACTCTCACAGCTTCCTTCTGAGAGTTCTGCAAAGCTAGGGCATGTAGCTTTAGCTTTACTCACAATTGTTTCTGCATGGCTTTTTATGCATAGCGTTTTTGCCCTACATTACGCACATGATTTCTATTTGGCTTTATCTAGAAATGAAGAAAATGGCGGTTTAGATTTCCCCGGAACAGAACACCCTACTTATCCTGACTTTTTATACTTTAGTTATATTATTGGTACCTCTGCTCAAACTGCCGATGTGTCAATTACCACCAAACATATGCGGCTTTTAAACCTATTTCACGCCGTGTTGTCATTTGGTTTTAACACCACAATTCTAGCGATTTGTATTAACGTTGCTGCTGGCTTTCTTACCAACTAACCTCTTATTTATTAAAAACAAAAAGTCATCCGTTTGGATGACTTTTTACTTAAAAGCTTAGCTGGAGAAAACCGCACCTAACGCTTGCAAACTTTCACGCTGCTTAATTGCTTCAACATAACGTGTAATAGCTGGATGGGATTCAATCGCCCCCATTTTTAATTGCCATAAAAGCATTGCTCCAACACTTACATCTGCCGCGGTAAATTGTTCGCCACACACATACGGGTTTGCTTCACTCAAGCCTTGCACTAAAGCTTGGTAAGCATCGTTATAATCACCATAGCCAACAAACACTTTTTGCTCAGGCGATACCTCTATTCCAAGGGCTTTATCAACACCTGCAGCTTCCCATGGACCTGCCATCACAAATAACCAACGATAGTACAAACCACGTTTAGGATCATCTAATGCCGGAGCTAGCCCCTTGTCGAAAAATTTATCAGCCAGATAAGCACAGATTGCGCCTAGCTCATAAATAACGACATCGCCATCCACCAATACTGGCACTTTTCCAAAAGGGTTAATTTTTAGATATTCTGGTGATTTCATTTCAGTCTTATATGCAACTTCAATGCGCTCACATTCAACACCTAATTCGACTAAAAGCCAGTCGATCACAACACCACGCGACTCTTTGTTAGTATAAAGTTTAAGGCTCATTTTTATGGCTCCTTGTTTATCTTGGATCCTAGTCTACAAAACCTCTTTGTCAGTTTTTGTCAGTAGTCTGCGATTCTTGTGCCCACCACTGCTGAAATAGTTGTTGCTTAAATGATGGGTATAATTCTTGGCTTAAACTCAGCTGTTGAATACGATCGAGTCGAAAATGTCGAAAATCCTGCCTGAGTTCACACCACGCGGCCAACACAATTTTGTCATTAAAGTATCCCAAAGCAAAAGGCCACAAGGTTCGAACACTACTTCGTTGCTGCTCATCATGATAATGCATCGAAATTTTGACTTGCTGCCGAATAGCTAAACGTACCTGTTCGACTCGATTTTCATCCACAGGCAGCCATGTATTAAAGGCTCTTAAAGTCGTTTGCTGTAATAAATATTGCCGATGTTCAGGTAAAACAGAATTCAATTTAGCTAATACTGATGTAGATGCCGATTGTAACGATTGATCTGGCACACTCTTCAACCAATACAATGCCAAAAAAATAGCTTCGACTTCATTTTCATTGAGCGTCATTGGTGGTAATACAATATCTTCTTTAAGCTGAAAACCTATACCTGCCGATGCTTCAATTTCTACGCCCTGCTCACGTAAACTATCTATATCTCGATATATACTTCGCACACTAATTCCCATACGCTCAGCGAGAACTTGTGCTGTGATTGGATAACGGGCTTCACGAAGTTGTTGTAAAAGATTTAATAGACGAATAGAACGACTCATTTTTCTCTTCTTATTGTTATTAGACATACAATAAGAGGGAATAAATTCCCCCTTCTTATATTATTCTAAATTATGCAACATCTACCGTAGATAACTTTGCATACTCTCTTAAAAAGTTGTGCAGTTCAGGTACATCTTTAGCAATCGTTAAAGGCTTAAATTGCTGTAGCACTTCAATCGAATGTACGCCATAGCCCACACCAATTCGTGGCATGTTTAAACGCTGAGCCATCTCAAGGTCATAGCTACTATCACCAATCATTACAGCACGCTCAACACTCACCCCAGTGACCGTTAATATTTCTTGCAACATGAGTGGATCTGGCTTTGATCGAGTTTCATTGGCTGCCCGAGTCACATCAAAAAGATGAGTACTTTGCGTTTTTGCGATTACACGATCTAACCCACGACGGTTTTTACCCGTCGCGACTGCAAGTTTTAAACCTTGAGCTTTTAAATCATGTAAGAGTTCAGCAACGCCATCGAACCATGCATCATTTGTAGAGTTCGCAATATAGTGATCACCATATGCTTTTAAAATGGAATCATGCAACTCAGGTGCTTCTGGGAATAAGGTTTGCATGACTTCAGGCAAGCCTAAACCAATAATACTTTTTGCTGCTTCATCGGTTAAAGACAATTCATGCTGCTCTGCGGCATGTTGCAAGCTCGCAACAATCTGTCCAACAGAGTTATATAAAGTCCCATCCCAGTCAAAAATAACTAATTCGGTTTTTAGACTCATTTTGCCACTCTCAAAGCCTTTAATAACTGGGTCATATCTTCTGGTAACGGTGCTTCAATCGGTGGATAACCCGGAATATCTAAACGCATCGCATGTAAGCATAGACGACGTGCTTCAGGCCCAGTGTACGCAGTCGTGTGCCCATATTTATCATCACCAATCAACGGATGTCCAATGCTTAAACCATGCACACGGATCTGATGAGTACGACCTGACAAAGGTGACGCATGGATTAATGTTGCATTTTTAAAGCGCTCTGCTACAACCCATTCAGTTTTACTTGGTTTGCCATCTTTAGTCACACGTACACGACGCTCGCCATTTGCCAACTCATATCGCAATAAAGGCGCATCAATCAGTTGTTTATCTAGGCTCACTTGACCTTTAACAATCGCAGCATAGGTCTTACGAATTTTGTGCTCACGCAACATATCTTGTAGTAGTTTTAAAGTGCTACGTTTTTTACTAATCATGACCAGACCTGAAGTATCACGGTCAATACGATGAATAAGTTCTAAATATTTTTTGCCAGTCGCTGCGCGTAATGCCTCAATCAAACCATATGCCATGCCACTGCCACCATGGACAGCAATACCTGAAGGCTTGTTAACAACTAATAGACCTTCATCTTCATAGACGATACGGCTTAATAAGCTTTGTGCTACATTGTCACTAACAGGAGCGGTTGTTTCATCTTTTTGTTCATAACGAATTGGAGCAACACGAATCTGATCGCCAATCTCAAGTTTAGTCTCAGCTTTAACACGTTTTTTATTTACTCGAACCTGACTTTCACGAATCAAACGATAAATACGACTTTTAGGTACACCTTTTAAACGCGAGAACAGGAAATTATCAATTCGCTGTCCTGCTTGATGTTCATCCACCTCAAACCAAGTGACACTTTGCCATTGCTGTGTAGAATTCATACTAATATTTAAACCTGAAATTTTGCTAAATTTGATTAATAAATGACCGTTTAGCTTAGTTTTTTCACAAGAAATCTAAGCTTAGCCCATAGGCAGATGCTGCAAGGTTTGATATAGTCAGCGCACGGATACCGCCGTAAGTGAACATCTAATAGGGAATTTCCCTGATTGAAACCTCAATCAAAATGATGCTTTCACCATCAGCTCGGATAGGTCCTAAAGAATTATGCCGACGCCGAAGGCTTATTATATCGGCAAAATGACAAACTGTTGCGTTTAATTCAGTTTGTTCAAAAAAATATGTTACCAACTCTAGTTGGTTATGGAACGTAAACTGATACACATCAGACAAATCGCTCCTTAATGTTGCCTTCAGGCTAAAGCGTTGATGCATTGGAACTGCCGAAAGCACCGATACGATGAACATTCCGTATCAAACTTCTAAAAAGAAGTCACTTCGCGCTCAATGACAGTGAAAGTCATTAACCAATGTACCGCTCACCCGCCAGTGAAGCACTAAGGAAGTCCGATTTAAAGGTTGAAGCAGTATTGCCTACATCACAGACGAGAATCGAAGTTCAGGCTAAATGTAGCCGGTAACAGATGACTCAGACCACAAATATTTTGAGATCTGGGAAATGATCCGTCATGTTCGATGTTCGTTCAGAACCTTTAAGTTTGTGCGATATGTTTGTGTGGGTCACTATTAGGTGTCACACCCATGAAACGTATGTTGATTAATGCAACTCACGCAGAAGAAGTCCGCGTTGCACTTATCACTGGTAATCGTCTTTACGATTTTGATTTAGAAAATCGTACCCGAGAACAGAAAAAATCCAATATCTATAAAGGCCATGTAACCCGCGTAGAACCTTCTTTAGAAGCTGTGTTTGTTGAATATGGCGCAGGCCGTCAAGGCTTCTTGTCTATGCGTGAAATTGCGAACAGCTATTTCCAAGCAGACCCGCGACAAACTTCAAACATTCGTGAACTCATCACTGAAGGTACTGAATTACTTGTTCAGGTTGAAAAAGAAGAACGTGGTAACAAAGGCGCTGCCCTTTCTACATTCATATCACTTGCAGGACGTTATTTGGTTCTTATGCCAAACAACCCGAAAGGCGGTGGTATTAGCCGTCAAATTTCAGGTTCTGTACGTGAAGAATTAAAAGAAATTTTAGCTTCTTTAAATTTACCTCGCGGCATGAGTGTTATTGTGCGTACCGCAGGTATTGGCCGTACTCAAGAAGAACTACAGTTAGATTTACAGCATTTGCTTGACCTTTGGGCACAAATCCAAGGCACAGCAAGTTCTGGCCCGTCTCCAATGCTTGTTCACCAAGAAGCTGGTGTAGTCACTCGTGCTATCCGCGATTACTTACGTGATGACGTTGCAGAAATTTTAATTGATAGCGAACAAGCCTATAACGAAGCTTATAACTTTGTTAAAGCAGTAATGCCTCGTCAATTAGACAAACTTAAAACTTATACTTTAAACGAGCCATTATTTGCTCATTTTGGTATTGAAAGCCAAATTCAAACTGCTTACGAGCGTGAAGTAAAACTTCCTTCTGGTGGTTCAATCGTAATTGACCAGACCGAAGCTTTAGTTTCAATCGACATTAACTCTGCGAAATCGACTCGTGGACATGACGTTGAAGAAACTGCGCTTAATACAAACCTAGAAGCAGCAGAAGAAATTGCTCGCCAACTTCGTCTTCGTGACATTGGCGGTTTAGTTGTGATCGACTTTATTGACATGACTAAAGAACGCAACCAACGCATGGTTGAAGCAAAACTTCGTGAAGCAACACAAAGCGACCGTGCACGCATCCAGTTTGGCCAATTATCTCGTTTTGGCTTAATGGAAATGAGCCGTCAACGTTTACGTCCATCACTTGAAGAAGCAACTGGATATGTTTGCCCACGCTGTCATGGCACAGGTATGGTCCGTGACTTACGCTCACTTTCGCTTTCAATTATGCGTAAAGTAGAAGAAATTGCACTTCGTGAACGTCATGGTGAAGTACAAGTAGAAGTTCCTGTTGAAATTGCAGCGTTCTTACTCAATGAAAAACGCCATAGCCTTGTTTATTTAGAACAAACTTCTAGTGTTCGTGTGACTATTTTACCTCACCCACACTTAGAAACACCTCATTATGAAATTCAGTACAATCCAGATGGATTTGCACCATCTAGCTACGAACGTACTGAAGCAACTCGTTCAAGCGAGAAAGAGTTAGGTTATGAATCTTCTGAATGGCATTTAGAAGAAGCAGATCATGGCCATACTCATGCAGCTCCTGCTGCAAACAACACAGCCGGTCAAAAGAAAGTAAATCAACCAGCTCAACCTTCTGCTGCTCAACCAAGTACTCAAAAAGCAGCGAGCCCTTGTGCATGGTTAGAGAACCTTTTTGTTCAAAAACAAGCTAAAACTGTTGACCAATCTCGTTCGGCACAGAACGCTGCTGCGACAATTGAACAAATGGTGAATACTGGTGCTGTAAGCCGTGGCCAGTTTGGACAAGTCGTAGTACCAGCAGTTGCTGAAGTTGTTTCTGCACCATCTAACAATGCTTATATTTCACAATCTCCTGCTAAACAGGAAGTTCGTGAGAATGTTGAAAAAGACGAGAAAGTACAACAACGTCCAAACAACAAAAAACGTAAGCACAAAGAGCAGCGTGAACAACATCACCATACTCAAGAGCCACAACAACAGCAGCAACCACAACAGGTTCATGAAGAAGTTGTACAGTTATCACGTCAAGAACAACGTGAGTTAAAACGTCAACAAAAACGTCCGCACCCTGATCAGCCACATCCACAACATCAAAATGATGGACAACAAACTGAAAATGTCGTGCCGCGTCGTGACCGTAACAATCAACAACGTCCGAACCGTCCAAATCGCCACCGCGATCCAAGCGTATTAAATGAAAATCAAAATGCGCCGGCACCAGTAGTTGTTGATGAGAAACAAATTAAGGTTGATTTGATTGATGCTCCAAAGCATGAAGTCATGAATACAGCCTTAGTGATCAATGTTGATCAGGCACAAAGCGAAATTATCGCTTTAACTCCTGAGCAGCCTGTTAAACGTACTGAAACAGCACCTGTTGTTGAAGTCGTTCAAGAGTCGGCTCCAGCACCTGTTGCTGTTGTAGAAGAGACGGTAACTGCTGAAGCAGAAGAAACTACTGCTCCTCCAGCACACAACAAGAATCAACCGCAAATTCAACGTGCGAGTAATGATCCTCGCATGCGCCGCCGTGAACAACGCAACGCAAAACGTGCTAAAGCTGCGGTACCGTCTATTGCCCCATCGCAAATTCCAACTTTGGCGCAATACACAATTGGTAGCTTGATTCGTCATGTTTATGGTGAAGACTGCACAGTATTGATTGAACAGTTTGGTTTAGTTCCAACGTTTAATCGTGCATTGCTAAAATTTGCAGAACAGTACGCAAGTACTCTAGTAACAGAAGTCGCGTCTGATGCTGAAGACAAGAAGCCTGTTACTCGTGATGCAGAGCTTCCAAGCAACAAACCATCACAAGAAGCAGAGCCTGCGCCTGTACTTGCATTGACGCCACAAAAAGAGTCGACACCACGTGTTGCTAATGATCCACGTGAGCGTCGTCGTTTAGCAAAACTTGCTGCTGAACAAGCTTTTGAGCAAGTTAAACAACAACACTCTGCACCAGAAGAAGCTGCTCCTGTAGCTCCGGTTGTTGAAGAAACTGTTGTTGCTCCTGTAGCTGAAACGCAAGCACCTGTTGAGTCAAAACAACAACCGCTTGAGCTTGATCAGGTGGCTGAAGTAGCGCAAAGTGAAACAAATGCAGAAGAAGCACCAGCGACAACTGTGGTTGAAGCTCCGGCCGTGAAACAACCGAGAGCAAAAGCCAAAGCAGCCACTGAACAAGCTGTAGCACCAGTAGAAGCTAATGCAGAGGTTGAATCAGAAGATTCTAAGGCAGATCTGGACAAACCAAATCGCCCTCCTCGTCGTCCTCGTGGTCGTCCACCAAAGAAAGCAAATCCTGTAGCTGAGTAAATCATTTGCTCAATTGCAGCTAATTTAAACAAACCTAGTCATTTCGATGACTAGGTTTTTTTTGTTATTTTTAACCAATTAGGTTGATTGCACTAGAAGAAAAGTTTTAAAAGCATGGTGAACCATGAAAAATACTGTACTTTTGCCAACGCAACCTTTTTTGGATTGATCGAAAAATAAATAGGATTGATATGAGCCAGACAACACAGACCGATATCATTACGCTTGGTGATGTTGCAACAAGACTTCCTAGCTTCATCCCCAAAGTACCCCATATCCTGAATGGTCTTAAACAGGCTTACTTAAGAACAGCAAATACACCAACGGGATTAGGTGTAGCTTTTGAAAAAGCTGTTAAGCGAAATCCGCAAGGTATTGCATTATTATTTGAAGATCAAAGTTACTCATATGAAGCTTTAAACGAATGGGCTAACCAGATTTCTCATTACTATCTCTCTCTCGGCGCACGTAAAGGTGACGTGATTGCAGTAATGGTTGAGAACCGTTCTGAACTTATTGCCACTATTGTAGGTTTAGCTAAAATTGGGGTCACTATTGCGCTTGTTAATACCTCTCAAGTAGGTAAGGTCCTCGCTCATAGTATCAATCTTGTCAAACCAATTGCCGTCATTGCAGGTGAAGAAGTTCGAGCTGTAATTGATGAAATTCGTCAGGACCTAAATGTTCCTAAAGACCGTTTCCATTGGTTTGCAGATCAGGCTACACGTCAAGATGCGGGAACAGCACCTCAAGGTTATGCCAATCTTGCAATAGAAATTGATCAATTTCCAAAATTTAACCCATCGACTACCCAGTCTGTTCATGGAAATGATGGCCTGTTTTATATTTATACCTCGGGAACTACAGGCTTACCAAAGGCTGTTATTTTCAAACACAGTCGCTGGACGCTCGCATATGGCACCTATGGTCACATTTTAAACCTTGGTCCAGATGATGTGATGTATGTAACTTTACCGCTTTACCATGCAACGGGTGTCGTAGTTTGCTGGTGTGGGGTGATTGCTGGAAGTTCTACCCTTGCAATCCGACGTAAATATTCAACCAGTGCGTTCTGGAAAGATGTTCAGAAATTTAATGCATCTGCAATTGGATACGTAGGAGAACTTTGCCGCTACTTAATGGATGCTCCTATTACAGACATTGACCGTGCCCATCGCGTAACCAAAATGATTGGTAATGGCATGCGTCCAAACATCTGGGATAAGTTCAAACAACGTTTTGGTGTCCAAGAAGTTCTTGAGCTTTATGCATCAAGTGAAGGCAATGTCGGGTTTAGTAATATTTTTAACTTTGACAACACAGTAGGCTTCTCTCCTACGCCATACGCGATTATTGAGTTTGATAAAGAGAAAAACGAACCTGTACGCGATAAAAAGGGTTGGTGTAAAAAAGTTAAAGCAGGTGAAATCGGTTTGCTAGTTGGTAAAATTACCAGTCGCTCGCCTTTTGACGGCTATACAGACCCAGAAAAGAATAAATCTGTGATTATGAAAGATGTCTTTAAAAAAGGTGATTCATATTTCAACACAGGTGACCTTGTTCGTAATATTGGTTTCCGTCATGCCCAGTTTGTTGACCGTTTAGGAGATACTTTCCGCTGGAAAGGCGAAAATGTATCTACGACTGAAGTTGAGAACATGGTTTGTGAATACGACAAGATCGCTGAAGCAGTGGTCTATGGTGTAGAAATTCCAAATACCAATGGTCGTGCTGGTATGGCAGCAATCACACTTGCTGATGGTGCCGAATTAAATGAATCTGATTTAATAGAAATGGTAACGATATTTAAAAAATGCCTACCGGCTTACGCAGTACCCGTGTTTTTACGTGTGCAGGCTAAAGTTGAAACAACAGGTACTTTTAAATATCAAAAGAATAAATTGAAGGAAGATTCGTTTAATCCAGGCAAAACTTCTGAACGTTTACTCGCTTTATTACCTGGTGCGAACAGTTATTGTGACGTCACAACTGAAATTTTTGACAACATTCAGGCATATAAATACCGTTTTTAGTTCATTTTTTAGCTAAACAAGAGGAAATCGTGCTTTTTATAGGCAATCATGCAAATGTTTTTGATTTACCTCTTGTGTTAGTTGAATAACTTGCTAAAATACGCGACATCAAAACGATACGGGTCGTTAGCTCAGTTGGTAGAGCAGCGGACTTTTAATCCGTTGGTCCCGCGTTCGAGTCGCGGACGACCCACCATTTATCTGTTTTGACCTATTTGGGTCGTTAGCTCAGCTGGTAGAGCAGCGGACTTTTAATCCGTTGGTCCCGCGTTCGAATCGCGGACGACCCACCAAATTCTAAAAAGCCTCTCACTGCGAGAGGCTTTTTTTATTGTTATCGTATTTTAGTTTCATGACTAAAAGATGACGATGCATTTCTTATATAGAACATCTTTAACCCATTCCATAAAAATTTCTAACCGTTTAGGAATATAACTTCGGTTTGGATATAAAATATTAAGTGGCAAAGATTGAGCAGTATATGCACTTAGCACTTCAACCAGAGTTCCTTGCTCAATTTTATCCTGAACATCATAGTAAGGTAGTTGAATAATCCCTAAGCCCGCACAAGCCGCAGCAATATAGGCTTCTGTATTATTCACACTCAACGCACTGTCCATCATCACTGTTCCATCTTGATATAAAAATACACCCTGTTTTTCTCCTACCGCTCCTGCGTAGTTAATGAGTTTGTGCTGAGATAGATCTTCTAATTGTTCAGGAATACCATAATGTTCCAGATAATCGGGACTTGCACAGTTCACCATAATCAAGTTGCCAACGAACTTCGCGATCAAACTACTATTCTCTAGCTGCCCCACCCGAACAACACAATCAATCCCTTTCTCGATCAAGTCAGTGATGTCATCAGAGCTATTTAGTTGTAAATGGATATCTGGATAGCGGCTATAAAAATCGGGAAGTTCTGGAATAATCACTTGATGCACGATTCGGCTGGGCATTGAAACTTTTAATGTGCCACGGTAATGCTGCTTTTGCGTCTGTATAAGTTGTTCTAATTGCTCATAATCAAATAATAGATTTTGACATTCGGGCAGTATCCTTTGCCCATCTTGCGTAAGGCTTACTTTACGAGTGGTTCTATGAAATAGCCGAACACCATAGTGAGTTTCAAGTTGCTGAATTGCACTGGTCACTGTCGAGCGGGGTAAATCGAGCTGATTTGCCACTTCACTAAAGCTTTGTCGTTTAGCAACTTCTGTAAAAATAAAAAACTGCTGCAACCGATCCATTTAATTGTTCGTATTTTCTGAATAGTTAAACCAAACTAGCATAATTGATCAAAAATTACCGCCAATCTAGACTAAAAATACATTAGAACAAGTCATCATAGGAACAATCATCATGGCAACTCATACTCTTAAAGATAAAGTTGTACTGATTACAGGCGGTGCAAAAAACTTAGGCGGACTCATTAGCCGTAAATTTGCAGAACAAGGTGCAAAAATCGCAATTCATTACAATAGCGCTGAAACTCAAGCTGATGCAGAGCAAACTCTAGCAGATGTAACAGCTTTAGGTGTAGATGCCGTTTTAATTCAAGCAGACCTAACGGATATTAATAATATCGAAAGACTCTTTATAGACACCAAACAGCATTTTGGTGGAATTGATATTGCGATTAATACGGTTGGCAAGGTTTTGAAAAAATCCTTCTTGGAAACCACAGAACAAGAGTTTGATAGCATGAGCGATATCAACTCAAAAATTGCCTATTTCTTTATTCAGTCGGCTGGTCGGCATTTAAATGACGGCGGAAAAATCTGCTCAATCGTTACTTCGCTTCTTGCAGCTTACACTGGGCTGTACTCAACCTATGAAGGTTTAAAAGCGCCTGTTGAGCATTACACCCGCGCTGCATCAAAAGAATTTGGAGACCGTCAGATTTCTGTGACTGCTGTTGCGCCTGGACCTATGGATACACCTTTCTTTTATGGTCAGGAATCTGCCGAAGCAGTGGCTTATCATAAATCGGCTTCAGCTTTAGGTGGGCTCACCAAAATTGAAGATATTGAGCCATTAGTTCGCTTTTTGGTGACCGATGGTTGGTGGATTACGGGTCAAACTATTTTTGCAAATGGTGGTTATACCACTCGCTAAAATCAAAAAAGCCGCATCTGATGATGCGGCTTTTACTTTGCTTCATTATAAAAATTCTTCTAGCACTGAGTTTAAGAAAATATGGCCTTGCTCTGTACAAGCTAAATGAGAAACATCATCTACCAGTAGTTTTCTAGCTCGTAGAGAAATGAGTACCTCATCTAAACCTTCTAGGCTTAAACCTGTACGCTGTTCATATAACTCAGCTTGTACACCATCATTTAAACGCAAAGCATTCATCATAAACTCGAATGGCAGCTCTTCTGCCTCAATCTTTTTCATTTGCAAATGTTCAGCTGGAACCTTGGCTAAATAGTCTTTTGGCAAACGAGTTTTTTGGAAACGATACACTCCATCTGGTCGTGTAACTTTGCCATGTGCACCCGCACCAATCGCAAGATAATCGCCAAATTCCCAATAATTTAAGTTGTGTGTTGAAGGCAGCTCTTTACGCCATGCCGAAACTTCATAGTTTATAAAACCATTTGCCTTAAGATATGCTTCACCCTGCTCTTGAATGTCTTCAAGCATTTCATCTTGCGGTAGAACGGGTTGGGTACGAAAGAAAACGGTATTAGGTTCAATGGTGAGTTGATACCAACTAATATGTGTTGCGCCACTTTCTACAGCTAACTGTAGATCGTAAAGCGCCTGTTCTAGCGTTTGCTCAGGTAAACCATGCATTAAGTCTACATTCACTCGCTTAAAGCCAGCCTGTTTTGCTTGTTGAATCGCTTCAATTGCATTATTTGCAGAATGAATACGTCCAAGCTTTTGCAAATGATTGGTATCAAAGCTCTGGACTCCAATAGACAAACGGTTAATGCCTGCCTCTAAATATCCTGCAAACGGGTCATGCTCTACCGTTCCTGGATTTGCCTCTAAGGTAATTTCACAGCCATCTTCAAACTTAAGCAATGACTTAAGCTCTGCAAATAACCACACATAACCCTGTGCCGAAATCAGTGAAGGTGTTCCACCACCAATAAACACACTGTGAATCGAACGCCCCTGTGCCATCTCTAGTTGAGTTTCAAAGTCGGCTACCAACGCTTTTAAATAGGTTTGCTCGAGTTCCGAAGAAAGTGCACCATCTGGTACGGCATGCGAGTTAAAATCACAATATGGGCATTTACGCACGCACCAAGGCATGTGGATATACAAAGATAACGGAATAGAAGCAGGGTTTAATACAGCCAAGGAACAGGTCCAATTTACACAATATTTCTATTTTAACATGACTGCATCAATGGGCTTATGAAAACATACCTTAATTGCTTTAGACTGTTTTTAAACATACTTAAATACTGATAAAAATGATGAAATTTTCTAGCCAATTTTTCCTATTTTTGCCCTTAGCTCTGGGAATCGGTATTGCCATGGCTTTTCAAACCGCCATCAATGCACAATTGAGAGAACAATTACACACGCCCTTACAAGCAGCCCTCTTATCCTTTCTTGTAGGAACTATTGTTTTAGCAATCATGGTTTTCTTTCAAAGTGCTGAAAAGCCAACTTTAAGTGAAATATCAAATATTCCATGGATTCTATGGACTGGAGGATTTCTTGGGGTTTATGCAATTAGCATGAGCATTTATACTGCACCTAAACTTGGTTTTTTAACCTTTTCAGGTTTAGTCATTTTTGGGCAAATAGTTATTTCTATGTTACTTGATCATTTTGGTTGGTTGGGCACAGAAAAGACACCTGTTACATGGCAACGGTTTCTTGGTGGAGTCATCATCTTTGTCGGTGTGCTACTCACTTTGCAGCGTTAGCTTCATTTTTATATTTATAAAGAGTACCTTTTGTGTCGAATGTCACATCTTTTCGGTCTGAATTAAAACAACTCTTCCACTTAATGCTACCGATTTTAATTACCCAGTTTGCTCAAGCAGGCTTTGGGTTAATTGACACTATTATGGCTGGGCATTTATCTGCAACCGATTTAGCAGCAATTGCTGTAGGGGTCGGTTTATGGGTTCCAATCATGCTCCTGTTCAGCGGTATTATGATTGCAACTACACCCTTGGTAGCCGAAGCAAAAGGCGCAAGAAATACAGAGCAGATCCCTGTCGTTGTTCGCCAGTCATTGTGGGTTGCCGTCATTTTAGGTGTACTGGCAATGCTCATTTTGCAGCTTATGCCGTTTTTCTTGCATGTGTTCGGTGTACCAGAGAGCTTACGACCTAAAGCAAGTCTATTCTTGCATGCAATTGGTTTGGGTATGCCAGCTGTGACCATGTACGCAGCGCTACGTGGCTATTCAGAAGCATTAGGCCATCCACGCCCTGTCACAGCTATTAGCATGTTAGCTTTAGTTGTATTGATCCCTCTTAACATGATTTTTATGCATGGATTAGGACCAATACCTGCATTAGGTAGCGCGGGCTGTGGTTTTGCAACATCCATTTTACAGTGGCTAATGCTGATTACTTTAGCTGGCTATATTTATAAAGCCTCAGCTTATCGAAACACGTCTATTTTTGGCCGATTTGATAAAATTAATATGGCTTGGGTTAAAAGAATTTTACAGCTTGGTCTACCAATCGGTTTAGCCGTGTTCTTTGAGATTAGTATTTTTAGTACAGGTGCATTGGTACTTAGCCCACTGGGTGAAGTGTTTATTGCTGCTCACCAAGTCGCAATTTCCGTTACCTCTGTGCTGTTTATGATTCCGCTTTCACTAGCCATTGCCTTAACCATCCGTGTCGGTACTTATTATGGTGAAAAGAACTGGGCTGCAATGTATCAGGTACAAAAGATTGGTCTGAGTACAGCAATATTTTTTGCCATATTAACCATGACTTTTATTGCTCTAGGCCGTGAACAAATTATCTCGATTTATACTCAAGACTTAACCGTAGCTCCTGTTGCGATGTATTTACTCTGGTTTGCAATGGCATATCAGTTGATGGATGCGTTACAAGTAAGTGCCGCAGGCTGTTTAAGAGGTATGCAAGATACTCAAGCACCTATGTGGATTACGCTCATGGCTTATTGGGTGATTGCTTTTCCAATCGGTCTTTATTTAGCTCGCTATACACATTGGGGAGTAGCAGGTGTGTGGCTAGGCCTAATTATCGGTTTAAGCATTGCCTGTGTGTTATTACTTTCGCGGTTGTACATCAACACCAAACGCTTAAGCCAAACCTAATAAAAAGAGCCGATAAAATATCGGCTCTTTTTCACTATGCAGATTTTGCCCGTGGGCTTGCTCCAATTTGCCAGACAAAAGGCAAATCAGTACGGTTCACTTCCCAATCACCAATCACTTTTTCTTTATAGATAAGTGGATTATGTGAAGACACTGTTCGCGCATTACGCCAGAAACGGTCGAGTTGCTTGACCTGACTACTTGCCGATGCGCCTAAAGCATTAAATAACTGGCTGGTTAAATCCAGTACCAAGTTAGAAATCACCACCTGTCCTTGCGCCGATTCAAGCTCAGCATCTACATTAAACTGATGCTCTTTTACCTCTAACTCGCTAAAGTGACTTTCATAAGCCTTTTGTAATGCCTCTGCCGTTTTTAAGGTAATTGCCTGACTTGCGTAGGCTTGAGCAGAGGCTTTACCCACCACTTGTAAAACTTGTGGATCGTGACGAACCAGATCACCATTACCATGACTAAAAATACGTTTTCGCTCACGAATTTCTTGGCTAAAAGTTTCTACAGCTGCCTGCGCAATCCCAGTTAAGGTTGCAAGGTGTACGACCTGATAAAAAGCAGTCTGATATTTAAAACGCTGATCAAATGGAATGAGATGTGAAGCTGGCAAATGAACCTGATGTACTTTTAAGGTGCCACTGCCCGTTGTCTTTTGACCAAAACCATCCCAATCATCAATCACACTTACCCCTGTTTCATGGCGATAAATAGCAGCAATTACATGGCGGTCATTCACTTCATCATAAGCAAATAGGTCTATCCAGTCTGCAAAGATACTTCCAGTTGAATAATACTTTTCACCATTCACCACCAAGTTGCCCGAAGCATCTTTAGTTACTCGTGTAACGACATCACCGATCTGTACATTTCCAACTTCGGTCCATGCATTCCCGACTAAATCACCTTGTACAAAACGCTGAAACCAAACTTCCTGTGAATGCTCTTTATGTGCAACTAAGCGGTCTTCAACAAAAGCGAAGTGTCCACGCAAAGCTTGCACAATATTCGAATCTGCTTGCGCCAATTCTGCTAAAAGCTGGAAAAGTTGAGGTAATGACACCCCATCTCCACCATATTTAACAGGTACACGTACCGCACCTAATTTCAGTTCTTTTAACCACTGAATCGGTTCAAAAGGTAAGATTCGTTCTTTTTCTCGTTGAATTGCGCCTTGTGCAATTTTTTCAAAAACTGGACGAAATCTACTCGCTACCTTTTCATAATCAGCGCCTACAGACAGTTCTTCTAATTCAATTTGAGTAATTGTCATCTTTATTCTCCTAATCTTATTTTTTCTTCAATTTAACTCCATGCATGACGGGGCGGATGAACACCATTGAGGTAGTAGTTACCGACAATGTGATATTTCCAGCGCACCGGATCATGCAAGGTATGGGTACGTGCATTACGCCAATGGCGATCCAGATTAAGCTCAGATAAAGTGGAACGCGTTCCCGACAATTCAAAAAGCTTATTGGCAGCTAAAATTGCAACTTCAGTGGTGAGTACTTTTGCCTCGGCAACCAGTAGCGTGGCTTGATTTACATGCTCTTCTGTCGTGTCGGCAATTGCTTGATCTATCGCATCTCCAGCCAGATCTAATACCGCTTCTGCTGCACGCAGTTTGATTTTTAGGTCGCCAATATTTGCAATCGTATAAGGATCATCACTGGCTTTTTCTAGACCTGAGTCGACCCATGCGCGGCTATGATTTTTGACATAGTGAATTGTTTCTTCAATTGCACCACGGGCAATACCTGCATCAACAGCAGCCTGAATAAACTGTGAAATTGCTCCCGCTGGTGTTGGTCGCTCGAAAGCCTGATAAATCGGAACTAAGTATTCTTCACGTACTGGAACCTGATTAAGTTCAACAGTGCCACTGGCCGTAGTTCTTTGTCCAAAACCAGACCAGTCATTAATAATATTCACCCCTGACGTTTCCCGAGGGACTAGCGCTGCATAAGGCTGCCCTTGTTCATTCACCGCAACAATCGGAATCCAATGTGCTAGTAAGGCACCAGTTGCAAAGAATTTCTTGCCATTAATTTCATAACCATGCTCGGTCTTTCGCAATGTGGTAGTGAGGTCAGCCACCGTTTTGCTGTGTTTTTCCGAAAAGGCATTTCCAAAACGGATTCCTCTCAACACTAAATTAAAGAAGAACTGTTGTTGTTCTGGGCCTGCATCAAGACGTAAATGTTCAATAAAAGCCAAATGATTTTGAGGAAGCTGTGCAAGAGATGGGTCAACACTGGCAATGGTTTTTATGACCTCAGCCAAGGTTCGATATTTGACTTGTGCACCACCAAACTGCTTAGGAACTGTAATGGCCCATAAGCCACTTTGTGAGAACTGTTGAATTTCATTTAAGGGTAAACGGCGCTCTCTGTCTCGCTCTGATGCCTCTTGTGCAAACTCTTGGGCAAGTTGTTTCGCAACCTCAATTGCCTCTTCATCAGAGCGAATAATATGTGCATCTTTCGACTGCTCAAATACAGATAAAGGAACCGCTTGAGATCGTCCATGGGCCGAATTTAAACTTGTCATAGCTTTTGTTATCTCTATATTTATTTAACCTGTCATTCACATTAGCACTAAAAAAATAGAGACTTTATAGATATTAAAGCTTTGTTTATGAAATGGATTTTCACAAGCTTTTCATATTTTTTACTATAAAAATAACATTTTGTTTTTCGAAAATTTTCTTACATGAGATAAACAATTTCGTATAGGCTTTTTAAGCTTTGTCACCTATGATCAAAACTAGGCAATATTATGTTGTAGTCAATGAGGTATCGAAGATATGGCAAAGAATGCAAGTTCACCAGGCAAACGTTTTATGAAACTTGCAGGAATGACCGCGAGCATTGCAACGAAAACCGTTTCTAACTCGATTCGAAACTTGACTGCAGATGAAGAGCAAAAGCTGGCTTCAAAAACCAAGTTATTTCAAGATATTGGTTTGCAAATTGCCGACACCTTAGGAGAAATGAAAGGTGCCGTCATGAAAGTCGGACAAATTGCTTCGCAATATAAAGATATCTTCCCACCCGAAGTCGCTAAAGCAATTTCAAAGTTACAACGCCAAGCGCCAGCCATGCCTTTTACCGCGATTCAACAGCAAATTGAACGAGAGCTTGGGAAACCGCTTAATGTGGCTTTTAAATCTTTTGATAGTGAACCTTTTGCTGCTGCATCGATTGGGCAAGTTCACAAAGCTACTCTGCCTAGTGGCGAACAAGTCGTGGTTAAAGTGCAATATCCGGGTGTTGATGAAGCCTGTGAAAGTGACTTAAAACAAGTACGTTTAGCCCTTCGCTTAATGGGCGTACTTAAAATTGACAAAAAGCTACAAGATCAGCTTTTTGCAGAAATTCAGGATAGCCTTTCAGCAGAGCTCAATTATGAAATTGAGGCTCAAAATCTTGAGGTCTTTAAAACATTCCATAGCCAGTTAGATGACAAAATTATCATTCCGACTGTTTATAAAGATTACTCTTCAAGACGTATTTTGACCCTAAGTCTCGAACAAGGTGACAGCATTGAAACTGCAAGTTCTTGGCCACTCGAAATTCGAAATACAATTGGAAATCGCCTAATACGTGCTTTAGGTCAGGAAATGTTCTTTTTAAAACGTTTTCACTGTGATCCACACCCTGGAAATTTCGCTTTCCGCCAAGACGGTAGTGTAATTATTTATGACTATGGCAGTGTTAAAACACTTTCAAATGAAATCGTTCAGCACTTCAAGCGTTTAGTGAATGCAGCTCGCCATGAAAATATTGATCTGATTGAAACAGAGCTACTCGAACTCCACTCCCTTGCTGAAAAAGGCAAGTTCCCAAGTGATCTGTATAAGCTATGGATTGAAGTGTTATTACGCCCGCTTAATACCACTTATGATTTTGCCGAGAACTCATCACATCATGATGGCATGTTACTTGTGAAAAAATCTTTGAAGTATTGGGATGTCTTTAAACCTTCACCAGATACGCTGATGGTCAATAGAACCATTTCAGGACACTACTGGAACCTGATTCACTTAAAAGTACATGACAATCTCAGTGATTTATTTGAAGAACTGGTCCCGCCATCTAGCTAATTAAATTTTAAGTCAGTGTGACCTTTAGGGGGTAGATTGACTTTTCAATTGTTATGTTATAACATTTCTTTAATCAAAAATAATTTAGGACAATCTCTCATGCGTAAAGATATTCATCCTGCTTATCAACAAGTGTTATTTCATGATACCAATGCAGATGTGTACTTCTTAATTGGCAGTACTCTCCAGACGAAACAAACTAAAGAATATCAAGGACAAGTCTATCCTTATGTCACCCTTGATATCTCAAGTGCATCACACCCTTTCTACACAGGTGAAGTACGTCAAGCAAGTAATGAAGGCCGTGTTGCAACCTTTAATAAACGTTTCGCTCGCTTTAATCGTAAGAGTTAATCTTACGTTAAGGTTTGATCAATACACTTAAATCATTGGAAGCCTAAGACTATCTCCTCCACTTAGGCTTCTTTTTTTATGTCCGTTTTTTCGATCTTTTTATGTTGTGTATAAAAGAGAACTTATCCACAACTTATTTAAAAACTATCCTTATTTTTTCCACAACTCATCAATTTTTTGTATTCTCCAAGCTTTCAAAGCTTCTATTCGATGCTATGCTTAAACCCTCATTTGATAGGAAGTTTAAGATAATGGCACAAGAGTTACTTGCCCAATTACAAGCAGGCACAGCAAAATTTTCAGACGTTTTAGCTCATATTGAAGCACGCTACCAACATACTCCAACAGCTTTTCAAAATGGCGCACAGCATAACGCTGCTACTGAAAATCAAGGCAGTGCAAAAGTTTTCTCTTTTGCCAAATTACAAGATTTAGACCAAGCACAAACTTTAAGTTTATTTGCAGAACACTATGCATCTGTATTGGCTACACCAGAGGGAACTGACCATCAAAATATCCGTCAATTTATGCAAAATGGTTGGGATGGCGTGAAGTTTGAAGGTCAGGCTTTAGCTGAAAAATAATAAGCTTTAGTAGCTAATGCCTCAAATCATAGGATTGTCACAACAGAGTTTTTTCAGTTAGATTTTATACCTAGATTAGCCTTCGGCTCGGCCTACTTTTCTTTTGGGAAAAGTAGGCAAAACCATTTTCATCAACAGAACCTGTTATCTGTTTGCAATTATCCAATATTTTGCAAAAACAATATATCTCTGATATCAGTCAGGCTGTTGATGACTTTAACGCGTATCAAATCAAAGAATAAATCAGATAATTTTCTTTTTATAATTTAAATAATAATTAGTCATTTACTATCGTGACAAGCGGCAAGGATGCCGCTGTTTCGCTGTGCTATAAGGATGTAGCATCAGCGAAACAAAAGATTTTTGCTTATTTTTGATCTTTCAAAAGTAAGGTATGCCTATACAAATGGTGTTGGAGAATATTGTAAAACAGAGGCTGTATATTCTGTCCTAAAACATTCAAATACTCAGTTGCCTGCTACCCAATAATAAGTCGCCAACCCCAAACACGTAAAAATTAACGACCCAATTAAATGAATAGAAATCCCCAACATCGCCATTCCCAACTTACCACTTTGTAATAAAGTGACGATCTCAATCGAGAATGTTGAAAAGGTGGTTAAAGCACCACAGAAACCAGTAATCACAAAAAGTTTATAGTTTGGACTTAAATCACTATGAGCAAAGTAGGCAATCGCAAAACCAATAATAAACCCACCCACTAAATTAACAGTGACGGTACCCAATGGAATTTGCGGATAGATCGGATTGAGTTTTAAGCCTAGAAACCAACGTAACCACGCCCCTAGAACGGAGCCTAAAGCAATTGAAATTAGAGAGTAATACATAGGACCACCCCTTTAGATAGACGCTAAAAGAGTAAAAAAGCATGAAGGTAAATATGACACGGCGTACTCCAAAAATAAGCAAAGTACGCAATAACCTACGTACCCAGCGATATAAATACATGAGGGTAACGTAGGCATCATTAGCCAATACGGCGGTTTTTCAAGGGAAGAATGCCATCTCCCTATTTTGATTATATTAGTCCATCTAAAAGTTGATTGAAATATACTTTTTTAAATCATGGACGTTCAGCATATTGTGGTAAATCGTCCTGAATACATTCCCACTCTGCTTTTGAAGCAGCAAAAATATGCATCGTTGGTTTTTGATCTAATAGTGTATCAAGAGTACCAATTCTTAAACGATATAGTTCAGGCTGTCCATCACGCGAGCTAATCAGAGGTGAACCACATTCGCTACAGAACCAGCGGTACACGCCTTCTACAGCAAATTTTTTGACTAATTCTTCGCCTTGGGTAATTTTAAAATCTGCACTTTTAATAGGAGCATTCGTGGCAAATGCTGTTCCATTGGCTTTTCGGCATCGTTGGCAGTGGCACTGAATAATATCTCCGATATCGCCTTTAATTTCATAGCGAATACCTTGGCATAAACAACTTCCCTGATAGACTGGTGATGCTTGAGACATGTGATCGCAACTCCTATTATTATTGATCGCTCAAAAATAACACTTTTCACCTATCAAACATAGCGCAAAATGAAGCGCTTATCGCTCCAAGAATGAATGCACACCCTGTCCCGTAGCTCTCCCTGTGGCAAAGCATGCTGTAAGCAAATAACCACCTGTAGGTGCATCCCAATCCAGCATTTCACCGCAGCAAAACACCCCTGATATTTCTTTGAGATTTAAACTTTCAGACAGTGCTTCTTGCTTAATGCCTCCCGCACAACTAATCGCTTCTTCAATGGGTCTAAAGCCATCTAACTTGATTTGAAGCGCTTTGATTTGCTGAGCCATAGCATCTGGTTGGTTCCATAATGCTTTATCAACAACTTCTCGGATTAAGTTAATCTTGGCTGTGTCTAAGCCTGCTTTACGCCAGATATTAGTCAGAGATTGTTTTTTGCCAGCCTGCAATTTTTTAATTAACTGTGACAACTCTACATCAGGCAATAAATCTAAAAATAGATTTAAGCTTTGTCCTTGTTTTTGCTGTTCTCGTAAGGCACGTCCGAGTTTATAAATAACCCCACTTTCTAAACCATAGTGAGTAATGACAATATCACCATGTGTAATTTGGCTAGGATCGACCCATGCATGGACGCGTTTTAAGGGTTCACCAAAACAGCTTTCCATAAAAGTAGACCAAGCGTGCAGCACCCCTGCATTGCTTGGCTGGAAAGGCTCAATACTAGATTGATGAATCCATTGCTGCCATGCACCATCACTACCTAATTGTGACCATGACACAGCCCCACATGCCAATACCACAGCATCATACTGCTGGGTAAAAGTTTCAGCGTTTTGATTATTCTGATTTTGTAGAGTCACTGTTGTACCTTGCAAATCAATACAACGATGACGATAAAAGAATTTAACTTGCTGCTCTGCCAAGCGTTTTAGCCAAGCACGCAGTAAAGGCGCTGCTTTCATTTCGACCGGAAAAATACGACCAGAGCTGCCCACATAAGACTCAATTCCAAGACTTTTCATCCAGTCTTGAATCCAGACGGCATCCCACTTTTCAATCCAAGGTTTTAGCCATTCTGAACGGTCGTAACGCTCAATAAACTGTGCTAATGGTTCAGCGTGTGAGATATTTAACCCAGTTTTACCCGCCATAAGAAACTTACGCGCAGCTGAAGGCTTTTGTTCATACACATCAATATCATAAGCATATTGGCTTAATACTTCAGCAGCCATAAGACCTGCTGGGCCTGCCCCAATAATAGCAACCCGCTTATTCGCCATGTGTTTGCCCTTGCAGCGGCGCAAAATCATCAAAACGTGTGCTGTAGCCTTCAGGCTTGGTCATAATGAGTTGCTGACAAAGCTCGCCACGCTCTAAATACTTAATTTCGAAATGAGTACGTGCAGAGGTTTGAGCAATTTTTTCTTTTTGATAAGGCAGCTTCCACACATGAATTAACTGCTGTTCTGCTTCTTCAATATATTCAGGAATATTACTTGCCAATGTAATGGTTCCACCTGTTTGCAGGCGTGAGATTAAGAACTCAAAAAATGGCATATTCAACCAGCGCTGTGCCGGATTATGTGGTTCTGGATTTGGATAGAGTATAAAGAAATGTTCAACTTGAGCAGGGTGTAAAGCGTGTACAACCCAAGGTAAAGCATCTGCATGTACAGGTACCAAATTATCTCTTGGTTCCAAACCATGCTGTTTTTGCATTGCCAAGAATTTTTCTCGGGTTCGTTCAATTGCATATAACGTATGCTGTGGCTGTTGGCCGGTAAAGAGCAAAGCATGTTTACCCTTGCCAGCACCAATTTCAACACAAATCGGTGTATTTTCAATTGGGGTAAAATCACGAGGCGCTTGCATACGTTGTGCTTGAAATTGACGAATCGGCATAATCACATCAAACTAAATAAAAATCGGCATAAGTCTAACAAGTCACCTGACTTTTGCCTAATCTATTTCTCTTCACTTTGAGGATATCGCTATATGCCACGTACATTTCCCTGCCCACGTTGTGGTGGACCAAGTGTTTGGGAAGGTAATGAGTTTCGTCCGTTTTGCTCAGAACGCTGTAAATTAATTGATTTAGGCGCTTGGGCAAACGATGAATATAAATTGCCTACCCAAGATGCTCCTCAGCAAAACAAGGGTAGTCAAAATGAAGATGATTATGAGGATTAACCTGCTTTGCCAGCGACAAACGGGTTAAATTGTTTTTCATAGCCAATGGTACTCATCGGACCATGTCCAGAAATAAACTGAGTATCATCTGGCAAACTAAAACATTCACGTTTAATCGATTCAATTAACTGATCATGATTGCCACGCGGAAAGTCTGTTCGTCCAATCGAACCTTTAAACAGAACATCACCCGTCCAAAGTAAGCCATGATTTTTATTATAGAAAACAACATGGCCTGGTGTATGCCCCGGTGCAAAGCGCACTTCAAACTCATCTTCACCAAGTTTTAGCACTTCGCCACCTTCAAGCCATTGATCGACTTTAACGGGCTGCGGAATTGGGAAACCATACCGTGCTGAAACTTCCTGAATCATGTCTAACCAGAACTGATCTTCTTTATGTGGACCAATAACTGGAACGCTCCATTCTTTAGCAAGCTCACCCACCGCTCCAGCATGATCTAAATGCCCATGAGTCAGCCACAGAGCCTTCACTTTTAGACCCAAGGCTTCTACTTCTTTTTTCAACACAGCAGCGTCGCCACCTGCATCAATCAAAACTGCTTCTTTCGTTTCACTGTCCCAAACAAGGGAACAATTTTGGGCAAATGCAGTAACGGGAACAATTTTGACTTGCAGCATAAAAACCTCTGGCTAAAACACAATTAACGGTGGGCTAAGGTATGGGTAAGGGCATCAAGATTAGCCTGAACTAAACCTGCAAGCAAATCAATATGAGCCTGATCGCTATTTAAAGCTGGAATATAAGCATAGCTACCACCGCCTGCTTGTTGAAATAGTTCAGCATTTTGAATCGCTAACTCTTCAAGCGTTTCTAGACAATCGGCAGAAAAAGCTGGACTTAACACCTGAACAGACTTAACACCTTGCTTCGCCCAATCTTGTAGCAGCTGGTCGGTATAAGGTTTCACCCATTCTTGTTTCCCAAAACGTGACTGGAAGCTAATCGCCCATTCATCATCTTTTAAATGTAAGGCTTCGGCCACCAGCTTTGCTGTGATGCGACAACGATCTGCGTAAGGGTCACCTTTGTCTGCATATGGCTGTGGAATTCCATGAAATGACATCAGCAGTTTTTCAGGTTTGCCATGCTGCTCTTGGTACGCTAAAACGCTTTCTGCCAATGCCTGAATAAACATTGGATGCTGATAATAGTCTTTAATAATCGTCAGCCCCGGCAAATTCCGCTGTTTAGGAATCCATTTGGCAAACGCGTCGTATAACGGCGCTGTAGATGTCGCGGAATACTGAGGAAACAAAGGCAATAAAATGACATGCTCTTGTGGGTTAGCCGCTAATTTTTCCAACACCGCATCAATACCCGGATTTCCATAAGTCATTGCGGGTACCACAGTTAAATCGAACTGTTTATTTTCACGTTGTAGATAAGCCTGCACACGTTGAGTTTGCTCAAACACAATTTCACGCATTGGCGAATCTGCGGACCATACCGAAGCATAGGCATGTGCCACTCTTTTCGGGCGAAAAGGCAAAACAAACAGATTTAAAATAACCCACCAGATCAGTTTCGGTATTTCAATCACGCGTGAATCAGATAAAAACTGTTTTAAAAAACGGCGCACTGCAGGCACAGTCGCCTCATCTGGTGTGCCTAAATTCGCTAAAATGACAGTAACTTTCGGTTTTTGTTCAAACGACATATGTAAATGCCTTTCAGTTCATCTTATGACACTAATGTAACAGTTTTCATTGTCATATATAAATTGAATCGCTCTAAGCTTTTAATCGAACGCCCCGATGATTCCATTTATAGCTCAGCAATATCTTTTGAGCTTTAGTGGTTAGTTTCCATAGGCCATATGATTGTTCGGTTTTAGTTGGAACAATCCAGCCTTGCGATTGCATTTGATTTTTAATTCGGAACAGTGCCTTATGATTAATCTGTGCACAGGCAACCGCATGCGCACGAGGTAATTCCTGACGAGCATCTTCTAAGCCAGCCTGATTTAAATATTCATTTAGACAAGCTGCAAAATTCTCTTCTGGCATTGCTGTTTCAAAGCGCTTTGCCAGCACGCTTAACAACTGAGACCAAGTCATTTGTCGTTGACGTTTAAGCTCTTTAAAGTTGCCATCCTGAAATGCTTGAATCTGATATTCAAATGCAAAAATATCTTGCGGTGCAACTTCATTTAACTGTGTAGATGGCTCGGTTACTCGCTGTTCTAACTGTAAAATTTTACTTTTTAATAGCTTAATTTCGTCTTCTAACTGATGAGCTTGATGTGCAGGAACCCAGCCTTGCCCCCCATACTGCTCAATCATTAAAGGGATATTTAAACGGACAGCCAACTCCAGTTCACGTGGGGTTTTAAAGTAAAAAATATGCTCTGCTTCGTGTAATAATTTTTTTCTAAATGCGAGAAATTTATCTTTAAGTTGTGGATGTGTTTCTTGTAAATCTATTTCACGATTTTCTGGCTGTTCATGCATGAACACAATAATAGGTTTCGCCTGACTTAACGCATATTCATATTCTAAAGACAGATAACTCACACCAGAAATCGCTTGTTCTCCATACTGGCTGCCTAAAAGTAGGATTACATAATCACATTCATCAATCTGTCGACGTGCAAGTGTAGTGGTTAAAGGTGTTCGATGTTCTAATCCCCAAGCAAAGAAACCCATCCCCACCAAGGTTTGAGACAAAACCATTCGCTCTGGCTGCATATCGCGGCCAGACGTTGAAATAAAAATCTGATAGCGTGTATCGAGCATAACAATACCCTTTCGCCCCATGACCTGTACGTGACTTAATATCAGCCAAGATCATGAACCGCCCCAAATAAAATAATAAATCTAAAAAAACACTACTTTCTAAACGATGAAAAAAACTAGTTCAGATTATGCAGTGTCCAAGTTAACTCTTGTGGAATCATATGTTGTAAAACAGGTTGCAATGCCTCGGCATTATTTCCGCTGACATAACATTCAATACGTGCAACATTCTGACCTATTTGGTCACATAATAACGCATTTTTTATTAAAATACGGGCTGTTTGTCGGGCTACTGCTAATCCCGAATCAACCAGTGTGAATTGGTTATCAAAAAGATGATGAATTGCTTCATTTAAGAAAGGATAATGAGTACAACCGAGCACTAAATAGTCTGCACCTTGCTCAGCGGCAGGCTGTAAAACCTCTTTTAATGCGTTTAAACAAGCCTCCCCCATTTGCTGTCCCGCTTCCACACAAGGAACAAGTTCGAGGTTGGTTAAAGTCATCACTTTAACACCCGCTGGAATAGCAAACTTCTCGACGACATCTTTAATGAGTTGTCCACGAAAAGTAGCAGGAGTCGCCAATACTGCAACCACTTTAGAACGTGTTTGTAATACGGCAGGTTTTAATGCTGGAACTAACCCAACAATTGGAAAGTGTTCACCATAATGCTCGCGTAAATGGTCAAGACTAAATGCTGAAGCGGTATTGCATGCTACAACCGCAATTTTGCAACCCTGACGATATAACCAATCAACAGCACGAGCAGTGAGTTCTCTAATTTCGTCATCGGAACGTGGGCCATAAGGAACGTAGGCAGTATCGGCATAATACACAATACGTTCGTTTGGCAAATATCTGGCAATTTCTGCTGCAACTGACATTCCTCCAATTCCCGAATCAAAAATACCAATTGGGGCATCAGCAGATGCGTTAGGCATAGGTTCTAGATCGGTAAATAGAGGTTGTATGGCTGTCATGGCTGTACTGAAGTGTCGGAAATTTTCACTTCCTAAAGCTTAAACCTCAAGTGCCTAATTGCAAGAGCAAATTACCACTTTTTAACTCTAAAATGGTTTCACCATTATCATTTTCAACCAGTGTTCCGTAGTTCACTAAATGATAAAAAGACTGGCGTTGAATAAGGGCGTTAATTCCAAAACGCACATGCACATAAGGACGCAATTCCCCGTCATATTCACGCATAAAAATTGGATGTTCAGCATCGACCAGAATCACATCTTGATTCGTCGTGGTCAGTTGTAAAAATTGATCACCTGAAATTTCAACTTGATCGACCTGATTGACTAATAAAGGTTCATCTTCGACCTCAATTTCAATTTGTTCTACGGGGGTTTTCAGGTAGAATTTACCCTCTTCTTTCCATAGGACTTTGGTAAATAGATCTAATAGGGCTTGGCGCTTAATCAATTGACCTTCGTGCCACCATTCTCCATTGGCTTTAACCGTCAAATCCATTTTGCCGCAATGCTTTGGATGCCACTGCTCTAAAGGTGGAATTGACCTTTTGTGACTTTGCTGTACACCTTTTAAGTATTGTGCAATGTTCATTAAGTTTTTATCATCAGATAACGGTATTTTTCCCATATCCGATGGGGAATTATTTTGATTTACCATAGTTTATGCCTTGCTGACGAAAAAATATGACGACTCAGCCAATTGGCTAGATCATGGTTTAAAACTATACTAGCCAAAACGATAAAAGGCACAATAGCATATTTGCGCCTATGGATTAAAACACTCACGGCAGCACCGAATTTCTGAATATGACGGTTGCCACCTTTAAGTATTGAGGAGTCCTACATGGAACACATCGAACGTGAATCGATGGAGTTTGACGTTGTCATCGTAGGTGCAGGACCTGCAGGTCTATCTGCTGCGATTAAGATCCGTCAATTAGCGATTGAAAATAACTTACCCGATCTTTCTGTTTGTGTAGTTGAAAAAGGCTCTGAAGTAGGTGCGCATATCTTGTCTGGTGCTGTGCTTGAGCCACGTGCCATCAACGAACTTTTCCCGAACTGGAAGGAAGAAGGTGCGCCTTTAAACGTACCTGTAACTGAAGACAAAACTTTCTTCTTGTTATCAGACACCACATCTAAAGAAGTGCCTCACTGGATGGTTCCTAAAACCATGCATAACGATGGCAACTATGTTATCTCTTTAGGTAACGTGGTTCGCTGGTTAGG
>NZ_FODU01000006.1:0-193475 GCF_900110445.1 Acinetobacter sp. yr461 | reverse complement strand
ATACGCGCGTCGGGAATAGAGCTTTCAGGACGCAGGATATAGACATTCTTAATGGTATTTTTTAAGACATCTAGGCTTAAATTTTGAGAAAGGCCATGATCCCCACTAAACTGGATACTGACATTTCCTTGGGTATCGGCTTTATCAATAATACCGACCTGTCCGTCATAAAATTCGACCATAACAGGTAGCCGCCACGGATTCAGCAGCTCTAAAGAAAACGGTACTTTACGTAAATTTAGTCCAACCTGACGTGTAATGAGCTGTAAAACATCATCAAGGTTTTGATTCTGGTTCCAGTCAAGTTGTAAACGGATTCTTTCTTCTGAAGGCTCAATTCGATAATGTTTAGCAATCGTTAAGACCGCCTGTAACCAGGGCTGGTAGTTTATTTTTGTCATCATGGTTGTACTTCGAACCCCTGAATTGAAATATTATTTAAATCATAAGCTTGGCGGGAACGTCCTGTTGCCGAGATGTATTGCACAATACTATTGTAGATGTCATAACGTGCAGTTTCGAGTTCTGAATTGGCACTATGAATGGCCTGTTCTGCATTTAATAAATCGACCAATGAACGTGTACCAAGTTTGTACTGCTCTTGATAAAGTTCACGTGTACGAACAGTCGTTGCCTGACGATTGGTCAGCACCTGCATTTGACGTTGTTTATTTTCAATTTGCTCACGGCTGGTTCTGATCTGGTCAAGAACATCCATATAAACTGAATTGACTTTTGACTTGGCAGCTTCTTCTGCATAACTGGCCATTTTGACCTGAGAAGAAACGGCCCCACCTTGATAAAACTGACTGCTAGCTTCAAGCATGACGGAGCTATATAAGCCGTCATCTTTATCATTGTTTGGATTTCTGCCGTTAATGGCCTGACTTAAGGAACCTTTGACGGACAAGGTTGGATAACGTGTTAAACGAGTCTGTTCTTTTTGTGCTTTAGCAACTTCAACACTCGCTTGCGCTGCAATCATTTTTGGAATGGTATTGAATTCAGGTTCGCCATATAAATCGGACACTTTCACCAGATCATCTGAAATAATCCAACCTGTTCGCGAGACATCTGCACCCAGTAATGTTCTTAAATGTTGTTGGTACTGGCGTAATAATGATTGCTGTGCAATCAAACCAGACTGAGCAGCTTGTAAATAAGACTGAGCTTGAATCGGGTCAGCTTGGCTACTAATACCGGCATTTGCACGTAAATTGGCAATTTCCTGAATACGCTGGATGCCTGCAATTTGCTGCTCGGCAATCTTATTTAATTGAAGGTAACGCTGAATATTGACAATCGACTGTGCAACATCAAGTGCTATATCATCAATGCTGACCAGCACATTGGCCTGCTCGACTTGTACTTTGGCCTGCTCAACATCTACACCTGATTTAACTTTACCAAAATCATAGAGCATTTGAGTCGCATTTAGGGACAATAACTGTCGACCACGCTCACCACTACTCAAATCGCCTGTGGTAATACCACCTGAAAGCTGGGGATAATAACCAGCCTTGGCATAATCAATACCCGCATTTTGGCCAGCTAAAGTGGAGATGGCTTGGGAAATATCTGGGTTCCGCTGGATCGCGACTTTCACCGCTTCCTGCAGAGTCATTTTCCTTGATGGCAAATTTGAATAAGATGAAGCTGCTCGATCATTGAGTTGAACAGTCGGAAACTCCTGAACTCTAGATTGATCTAACTTAAAATTACTCAGCTCTTGCATCTTGGCAACTTTAAATTCATCACTACTTTTAGGGGCAAAAAGTTGTGATAAGTTGTCTTTTAAGGTGTGATATTGCTCACTAGGTTTAGCAGCATATATCACTACAGGTACATGCAATGAAGTTAAAAGCATCAACCCTTTCAGGAAAGCCGGCTTTTTACATGTCCTTTCTACTTTTCTTTGGTTATATCCAATCATGCTTGTCTTGTTGATCTTGTTTGTTATCGTTTAAAAGCTTTTACATTCTACATAGTTTTTTGCATAAAGAAGCATAATTACTTGAATAATTTACACATTACTTTTTCATCAACTGATTATTTTAAATTATTGTTTTTAATAAACAAATACAAAAAAACTAAAAAGAGGCATTGACCTCTTTTTAGACAAATAGATTAACCATTTTATTTAAACTGTAAAATCGTCACCTAAGTAGACTTTACGGACTTGTTCGTTATCCAGAATTTCTTGTGGTGTACCTTCGGCAATGACAGCTCCTTCACTGACAATATATGCACGTTCACAAATTGCCAGAGTTTCACGTACGTTATGGTCAGTAATGAGTACCCCGATACCACGATCTTTCAAAGTCTGAATGATATCTTTAATATCTCCAACCGAGATTGGGTCAACGCCGGCAAATGGCTCATCAAGTAACATAAATTTAGGATCAGCAGCCAATGCACGTGCAATTTCAGCACGGCGGCGTTCACCACCAGACACACTCATTCCCAATGAATCTTTAATATGACTGATTTTAAAGTCATTTAATAATTCAGTAAGACGTTGCTGGCGCTGTTGCTTATTTAAGTCTTTGCGTGTTTCTAAAATGGACATAATATTTTCAGCAATGGTCAGCTTTCTAAAAATAGAAGCTTCTTGCGGAAGATATCCGATTCCTTTACGTGCCCGTTCATGCATTGCCAAATCGGACATATCAAGATCATCAAGGTGAATTTCACCTTTATCCATACGTACTAGCCCTACAACCATATAGAAGCTTGTTGTTTTTCCTGCACCGTTAGGGCCAAGCAAACCAACAATCTGTCCACTTTGCATACTAAAAGATACGTCTTTGACGACCCAACGCTTACTATAGTTTTTTCCTAAGTGCTTAATACACAAAGTTTGGGGTTGTTGAAGAGCTTGTTGCATTAGTCACGCGCTCCTGGAAAGCTTTTTGAACTTGATGGCGGAATAATAATTTGAACACGATTTGACGATGAGCCTTGAGCTTCAACATCACCTTTGTTCATACTATATTTCAATGAGTTACCACGAATACTAGAACCATCTTGATATAAATATGCACCACCATTCAATGTAATAATGCCCGTATCTGCATTATAAACAATGGTCTGTCCTTCACCACGTGCCACGCCCTTATCAGCACTTATTTGTTGCTGAAATTTAGACGGTCTACCCTTGGCAGTAATCGTTTGAATTTCACGTTTAGAGTTTAGCGTAGCAACAATTGAATCTGCTTGAAGCTTCATCGTGCCTTGCTCAATCACAACATTGCCAGTATAGGTCGTCAAACCAGTTTTTTCGTTATAAGTTGCGCGGTCTGCCACTAATGAAATTTGTTGATTACGGTCAGACGGCAATGCAAAAGTCGAAGCTGATGATAAAGCAACGAATGTAATGAGCGCAGCTTGTTTTAGGAAAGCTGAAGAACGTTTTAAATTAAGACTTTGGTGCATACTTTCCTCGAACATTAAAAAATTCGTACTGACCGTTATTTAAATTTGCTTTTAATCCTTTGCTAACAAAGTTGGCCTGTGGAGACTGAACAATCACTTGATGATCCGTTTCAATTTCTCTGGTCTTTGGATATCCAGTTAACTCATCGGTCTGGAATTCAATTTTCCCCTGTGGAGCAAGTTTAGTTGCGACCACATCACCTGATAATATAACTTTACTATTATCATCATAACCATTTGCCTGTTTCGCAAAGAATGTCGCATCAACTTTGCCATCTTTATACATAGATGCTTTGAGTTGATCCAACTTTGATGTTTTTTGTTGCATATCCTGTTCAAGCTGACGAACTTCAGCACGAATATACAAATTGCCTTGATCATCAGTTTGAGTCAAATGGACGCCCTGCGCCGAATATGTCATATTCTTCGCAGAACCAATGTCTAGTTTTTTTGCTTTGCCACTATAGTAGTAATAACCACCACTTATAGCAGCAATCACTACAGCAACAATAGATAAAACTCTGGTATCCATGAGCAGGAATAGCCTACCTTTTTAAGTAATCTTATTATTAATGCGGTACTGCAAGATATTTTTCAAGAAGTTCTTGGTAAATGCCTTTTGCGATCAGCAACATATCACAGACTTCTCGTACAGCACCACGTCCACCCATCGACTGTGTCACCAAATGAGCACGGCGACGCACTTCTTCATGCCCATTTGGCACAGTGACGCTCATTCCTGCTATTGCAAAAGCAGATAAATCAGGCCAGTCATCACCCATATACAAACAATCAGAAGGCAGAATATTAAACTGTGCACAAGCTTCGCGTAGCGCAGAACCTTTGTCTTCACGCCCTTGAAAAACCAGATCCACGCCTAAATCAGACATACGTTTTTCAACGATATTACTTTTTCGGCCTGTAATAATAATGATTTTCATGCCCGCTTGCTGCGCAAGTTTCATACCTAAACCATCACGAATATCGAATGATTTAATCTCATCGCCACTATTCGTTAAAGTTACAAAGCCATCACTCAAAATACCATCAACATCCAGAACCAATGCCTGTAAATGACGTGCTTGTTCTAACAATGCATAAGATGCCATTGATTAATTTACCCCTGCCTGAATAAGGTCATGCATACTAATTACACCAATCACTTTATTTTGGTCATCAACCACAACAAATTGACTAATTTTTTTCAGGTTAAGCTGTTGTAGAGCTTCTACCGCACGTGCTTCTTGAGAAATAGTTGACGGTTTTTTTGTCATTACTTCAGAAACAGGTAAATTCACATCGAAACCTTGCTGTTTATCAATTAAACGACGTAAGTCACCGTCGGTGAAAATACCAAGCAAATGTTCTTGTTCATCTACAATCGTGGTCAAGCCTAAACGCTTATTAGAAATTTCGTAAAGCACTTGATTCATTGGTGTATTTGGTGAGACTTTTGGCAATTCATCGCCAGTATGCATCAGATGCTTTACATGTAAAAGTAAGCGCTTACCCAAAGCTCCTGCAGGATGCGAGCGAGCAAAATCATCTGCGGTAAAACCACGCGCTTCAAGTAAAGCAACAGCCAGCGCATCACCCAATACTAAAGTTGCTGTGGTGCTCGATGTCGGAGCTAACCCTAATGGGCACGCTTCGTCAGACTCACCTAAAGTTAAAGCGATGTCAGCATTTTGAGGCATTGGCCCTTTATCAGTACGGCTAATAGTAATAAGAGGTACACCAAGATGTTTGATGAGTGGCATCAACATCATGATTTCATCACTTTTTCCAGAGTTGGAAATCGCAATTAAAACATCACCACGAACCAGCATACCCAAATCACCATGCCCAGCTTCGCCTGGATGCATAAAGAAAGATGGTGTACCGGTTGAAGCAAAAGTCGCAGCCATTTTACGACCAATATGCCCTGACTTCCCCATGCCAGTAATCACAACACGGCCTTTACACTGTAACAATATTTCACAAGCCTGACTAAAACTGTCATTAATTTGTGTTGCTAACACGTCTAAGGCTTGCTGTTCAATACGCAATGTTGCTAATGCGCTGCTTTGAAAATCTGTAGGATTGGGCATACGAGTTTGACTCAAAATAATTGATCTGATCTCTTATTTAAGATCGGTGATTTTAATCAAAAGATTTGGGGGGCATTCTAACATAACTCAATCATCTACACGTTTTTAAATGTATAGGATTTAATTAAACATGGAGAAAAAACTGGTTCTTATTTCAACTTATTTAAAGAACACTTACCAAAGAATCTTTTTTCCCCCATATTTATTACCAATCTATCTGAATATGCCGAATTTCTTTATCTGTATACGCAATAACATTTGCCTGACCCGATTTCCCTGACAAAGACATGCTCGAAACGTAATATTGAAAATTGGAACCAAGTTGTTGCCGAGCTAATTCTTTAGCCTTCTGTTCTGACTCTTTGCCTACAATAGTAAGCATTCCCAGCATAAATATCAAAAAAACAGAACCAAAGAAATAAGCTGAACTCTTTGTAGTTGCATACCCTGCTTCAGTAAATAATTTCAGCACTTCTGGAGTCGAAAGTTGACGATAGATCCATACAAGTAAAGAGAAAAATATCACTACAATAAAAAATGTAATTAGCGCAGATAATATATTGAGTTTAATTTGTATTTTTAATAAATCGAAAGGCATGATCAATATCATCCCAATAGCTCCTCCCACCAATATAATAGAGAAGAATAAACTGAACCATCTTGTTAATCGTGCAGTCTTTATACTACCTTTTAGAAGGAGAACTCCCACAATTACAGCAAATATATTAAATGATGATGAGTAACTAATCTTACTTATTATCGAGTAGATCATTAAAATAATATCTAGAACACCTATTGTAAGGAGCGCAATACCCGCTTTTTTAAAAGGGTTACTTGCATGATTCATATAAATTTTCTTATTCATTAAAAACTTTCAGCATCTTCACCTATAACGAATCATTTTTCAAATAACGATACTTATCTCAGCATCTTTTTTACTGATAACTTTATGAAATATGGTGTATACGTTATGATGGATAACGATTTTTTTAGAGTGTTTGAAAACCCTTATGCAACCGTTTGTTTTATATAACTCTGAGCAACGAAAAAAAGTTGAATTTGTACCTCGCAAAGAAGGTCACATCGATATGTACGTCTGCGGTATGACCGTTTACGATTACTGTCATATCGGGCATGCTCGAGTTATGGTTGCATTTGACTACATTATACGTTTCTTGCGTAGTCAAGGCTGGAATGTTCGCTATATTCGCAACATTACCGACATTGACGACAAAATTATTAAACGTGCGAATGAAAATGGTGAGACCATTCAGCAGCTCACCACTCGTTTCATTGATGCAATGAACGAAGATGCAGCAAATTTAGGCTGTGCTGCACCTGATGAAGCACCTAAAGCGACTGAATATATTGATCAGATGCAAAATATGATTGGCAATCTGGTCAATAAAGGCTCTGCTTACCCTGCTTCAAACGGCGATGTTTATTTTGAAGTCACTAAATTCGAGAAATATGGTCGCCTCTCTGGACGCAAGCTTGATGATATGCAAGCAGGCGCAAGTGAGCGTGTCGACGTAGAAGTTGAAAAGAAACATCCGTTTGACTTTGTACTTTGGAAACATGCCAAAGAAAATGAACCATCGTGGGCGTCACCTTGGGGCAATGGTCGTCCGGGCTGGCACATTGAATGTTCTGCAATGTCGACTTGCTGCCTAGGCAACCACTTTGATATTCATGGTGGTGGTTCAGATTTAATGTTCCCACATCATGAAAATGAAATTGCACAAAGTGAAGCATCAACTGGCGAACAATATGTAAATTACTGGATGCATGTTGGCTTCATTAACGTTGATGGTGAAAAAATGTCTAAGTCTTTAGGCAACTTCTTTACTATTCGTGATGTGATGGAGAAATTCCACCCTGAAGTGATTCGCTACTTTATTGTATCTTCACACTATCGCAGTCCAGTGAACTTCTCTGATGTGGCACTCAAAGAAGCAAAAACTTCTTTAACTCGCTTCTATCATTCATTTAAAGCCTATCAACAAGTGTATGGTCAAACGACAACTGAAGCGCTTGATCAAGGCTTTGTTGAACGTTTTAACAATGCAATGTGTGATGACTTCAATACTGCTGAAGCAATGGCTGTATTGTTTGAACTTAATAAAGAATTGAACCGTGCTGTAAAAGAAGAGCAAGCTGAACAAGCTACTATTCTTTATTCGACTTTACGTCACCTCACCAATATTTTAGGTTTGGTACAACACAACGTAGATGATTTCTTAAAGTCAGATATTGGACAAGAAGCTCTTACTTTGTCAGATGCTGAAATTGAAGATTTTATTCAACAACGTGTTGATGCGAAAAAAGCAAAAGATTTTGCGAAAGCAGACGGTATTCGTCAGTCTTTGCTCGACCAAGGTGTTGTATTAGAAGATACGCGCCAAGGTACAGTTTGGCGTCGTGCTGATTAAATGTTCAATTAAATCACAAGAGTGTTGACACTTTAGTGAAACACTCTATAATGTGCTCACATTGCGGGAATAGCTCAGTTGGTAGAGCATAACCTTGCCAAGGTTGGGGTCGCGAGTTCGAGTCTCGTTTCCCGCTCCAAAATTTGTTGTTAAAAATCAATAAGCTGAAAGGTTCTAGTAACCTTTTGGCTTGTTTTTTATTGTCGATAGGTCAGCTATGGATATTCAAAATATCCATATTTCACATTAAAAAACGCTTTATATTTCCGTGCCGCCGCCAGAAAAGTGGGTGTCATTTGTACATCTTCAATTTTTGTCGGCAGTGCGCCACCATGAAATTTGGAGTGTTAAAAATGCAGAAACCGACCCGTCGCGGCAACGCTTGGCGTATTGAAGTTCGTTTTAAAGGTAAACGTTACGCAGCTACTCGTGATACAGCGAGTGAGTGCGAACAGTGGGCCGCAACTAAACTATTAGAATTACAATCTGAACAACCCGTTTCAGAACCTGAAAAAATCCATATCTCTTTTCAAGCCCTTTTTGATATGTACTATCAGGATGAAGGCCGCAAAATGAAAAGTGCCCGCCTAATTGTTCAAATGCTTAAGTGCCTAAAGAAAAATTGGGGCCAACTAGCTGATGAGTCTATTCACGACCTAACCCCCGCTTTAGTCAAGCAATGGCGTGATAAACGCCTCAAGCAAGTTAAAGGTGCAACGGTCATCAGAGAAATGGCTATGTACAGTTCAGTTTTTGACTTTGCACGAAAAGAACTATTTTTAACTAAAGAAAATCCCTTCAAAGAAATTACTAAACCCTCAGCGCCACCGCCAAGGCATCAACGTGTTAATCAGGACCATATTGATACAGTAATAAAAGGTTTGGATTACGAATGGGGTAAAACACCGACACAGCCAAGACATCGAGTTGCATGGTCGTTTTTATTTGCCCTTGAAACTGCGATGCGCAAAGGTGAAATCCTTAGTGTACAAAAATCCTTAATTTTTTCGGATTTCATCCGGTTGTTAGATACCAAGAATGGTTCTTCTCGCGATGTGCCACTAACAGCCAAAGCAAAAGAAATGCTTTCTTGGTTACCAGAAGACCCAAACGATAATCGAATGGTTCCGCTTACATCGAATGCCTTTAGGCTAATTTGGCAGCGCAATTTACGCCGTGTTGGTTTAGATGGGGTTATTACCTTTCATGATTCAAGGCATGAAGCAATCACACGTTTTGTTCATGACTACCGTTTGCCTGTAGAAATTCTCGCAAAAATTACAGGGCACAAAACGATTAGTGTATTGGTGAACACTTATTACAACCCGACCGCATCTGAAATTGCCAAAATGCTAAATGCTGCGTAACAAAAAAGCCCCTTAATTGGGGCTTTATTTTTAGACATGTCGCTTCTTATCAAAATGCCACCATGTCTTTTTAAAATAAACTTCATCGCGCAGAAAGTTAACTTTTAATTCATTACCGTTGTAATCAAACATCTTTGTAACTTCACCGTTTTTGTCAAACTCTGCCAGTAAATCAACCATTTTAGAGTTTGCTAAGTCGTGAACCTTAATTAACTCTTGTTTCATCTTCTAAACTCATAGTGCTTTTACGCACAATGATACTTGAATGTTGTTATTAATTGAATGTGCTGTGCATCCTGAGAATAAGATGCATAGCACACTTAAAAGAAGAGCAAACTTGGTCCGCTTGCAGTGAAAAACTTTCATGTTAGAAACAACTTCTTTTCAGCTGCACGACGATTCACTAAACCTTTAATCACTTTGCCGTTGTCATAGACCCATTTATCAAATTGATTGGCCGCGCCCGCATAATCTTGTTCATTTAATTTTTTTAATAAGGTGCTTTTAGAAAACGCCGTTTCGCCAATGTTATAGACCAGAGAAGCTAAAGCATCGAATTGATTTTGTGTAGGTTGGAATTTCAAATAACGATCAAGACAAGCATCTACCCATCCACAATCATTTTTCAACCACTCTTCAGCTTCAGCCATCGTACACATATCCCCTTTCTTAACACGTGTACCATTTGGATATTTAATTGTTCCGTATCCGATCGTCCAAACGCCCCCTGTGTCTTGATAGGCATTAGGCATAAAGCCTTCAAAGGATTTGATGAGTTTGAATCCATTTTCAGAAATATCACGAAAGCCTGTAACAGACGTATCAAGTTTATAGCCAATGACTTGAGCAAACGTTTCAAGACCATTCATAGCAATGATGGAATCGCCTGCAGTGATTTGATCTTTCTTAAGCTTGCCGCCCGACATAGCGCGTAACCATGAATAAGCTTGTGCCACTTGCTCTTTATAATCTACTGACATGTGCAATCCCCTATTTGAATAAAGCTTTGAACGCTTCTTTTATCTCAAAGATTAGTTCACTCATGGTTTTACCTTTCCACAACCTAATCGCTTGGTACCAGATACCAATTAAGAGCATGCCGAACACAGCAAAAATCAGCATGATAAACCCATGGGTCATAGGATGAAGGTTGCCTAAATCTTGGTATTCAATAAAAGCAGAACCGCCGTATAAGCTGATTGTGATGCTGATTGATAATTTCAAAATGACACTAAGGTTGATTTTTATCTTGCCTTCAATGTCGATATCACCGCTTAACATGAGAGCAAAAATGCCGCCCATGACTGCCGCCCAGATTTTAATTACCCAAGGCAATGATTTAATAGTTAAAGGGTCGTTCATTTTTGCCACCAAGCTAATGTTTTCATTATTTTATTGATTGGTGTTGTTTTAGTATCGAAATCTGTTGACAGTAAAAAGCCCTCCAAAGAGGGCTTAATGTTACAATGCTCTTTCCCATAAATGCCTTATAGGAGTAGCCATCCTCTTTTGACCTTGAGCATTGGGGTGTACTCCATCAGGAGCAGGCTGACCGGGTGCCCAAAAATAAGTATTATTTACTGTTGAATTGTATACAGAAAAATTACTTTCACGATAAAGATCAATATATGGAAATCCAAAATGCTTAGCATAACGAATTATCAAATCACAAATTTGTGGCAATTTAACTCCGATATCGTTTGCAGGCGCATTTTCTCCATAGCTTGGATAATCGTTGCCACTCCCCCTTGGTAAAGGTGTAATAATTACTACTTTTACGAGAGGAAACTTATTAACTAATCCGCTTAATAAAGTATTAATACTGCCTGATAGCGTTGTTAAACTTGTATCTCCAAATTCTCCTAAAGGTTTCATCCGAGCTTTACTAGGACCTCCACCGCTGTAATTATTGGTGCCAAGAAATACCGAAATTAAATCGGGTGTTTGTGCTGTACCCTCTATGATATCGTCATATATGTCTGTAGCAACTCCTGCACGGTCATCCCAACCAGTTGAACTAATCCCGTAATTTTGAATAGTTAAATCGCCTACCTCTTCTTTAATCCAGTCATGGTAGTTCTTCTCTGCACGGAAATTATGTTCAGTAATACTATCCCCAATTACAAGAACATTTTTTCCATATAAAGGTGAGACAGGCAAGTTTGTAAGCAATCCTTCTACAACATCAATGCGCTTATGCGCTTCGGTGTCTTCAATAGGCGAATTGTTTACACCAGTAATAACAGAAGAAACGCCCTCATTTACTACAAGATTGCTACGAACATCATATGATTGACTAGGCAATAAAACTGTAAAAAAGGCAAAGTTGTATCCCGCACCTTCAGGAACTGTAAATTTTCGAACAGTAGAATCGCTAGTTGTAACAAGATCAACTTTAGATGTGTTTTTTAAAGGAGTGGCGGTGTCGCTACTACTTAAACCTACAAACGCAGAAGCTAAAAATTTATCAGATTTAATTGAATAGGTTTTTCCTTCTTTTATGGGTATGCATGTAATTGCTGTTCCATCCAAAGATGTCATTTGACCATTAGTCGAATACAGGTATAAATTGTTTGTATTTCTTGATGAACTATAAAGATTGATAACCTTTTCATTTAGGGAAGCTTTTGAGAGAAGTTCTTTGCTCTCAATTTCATCAAGTCGTGCGTGGGCATCTACGTCACGAGCTTTAACCCCATGAATGGTTTTTACAACATTTTCAATCGTAGTGCCTCTTTGGATAATTAAAGAAGCGCGAATATCAAAGCTAAAATTTGGCCATATAGTATTTATAAAAGCATACTTATCTAGACTATTTGCAGGCACTGTAAAGGTTTTAATGTTTGGGTCCGCGGTATCTACCATTACTGCAAGATTTTGCAGTTTGTTGTTTACCGTTGTATTCGTCTGACTAGTGCTTATGGCAAAATATGACATACGCCAATCAGAACATTTTACCGCGTATGTGTAACCCGCTTTGATAGGAAAAACGCTTAAAGCTACGCCAGTACCTACTAGCTGTCGTAATTGCCCACTTGCGGGATTGACATTAAAGTCATTTACATTGACCGCGGTATATAAATTATCCTTTAAAGAAATAGGGACTAGACCATCCGCATAATTTTTTGATTGTGTAAGGGGGTCAAAGATTGATTTTGTAAATGTTCCCCCACCATCGGTACTAAATTGCCAATCACCATTGTTTGAAGATGTGGCGTCATTTGTAACTGTGACTTTAGAGTTGTTAGGGATATTGGCCTTGTCAGCATCCATTAATGCATAAGTTTTATATGCTCTATTTCCAACACCATTTGCATTCTGTTGTGCTTGAATTGCTGCTTCAGCAGCCAATGCCCTAGCTGACTCGGACGAAATTTCAAATGATAAACTTTGATCTACTTCAGCAATTTGTGAATTTGCATGTTCGATAATTTGCTCTTCACGAATATACGTTTCTTGCTTAAACGCAGCGTAATCATTAGTCCAAAATGGCATAGATTCATTAAACTCTCTTTGAGTTTGTCCATCTTTAAGAATAACCATACGATCTGATATACCGTCAAAGATACCAGGGTTCGTTATTCCAATCATCGCGTTAATATAGCTAATTAATCGACTTTCTAAGTCTTCTTCTCTGCCTAGTGCGAGGGCATCATAGTAAATATCAGCAAGAATGCGTGCTTGTGTTTCCTGCGATATTTCTGTACTTCTCTCTTGTAGAATCGCTGTTAATTTATCTAGAGCTTTTTCTAAAGCATCAGGATAAAAATTATCATAATTAGTAATATCAAGAAGTTGGTCTAGAGGGGTCGCACCTGCAATATAAAAAAAGGTAGAAGTATTGGGAGGTGAGGTAAATAAGATATATCCACCCATACCATCTTCATTGATCGTGACTGTATACAGTGCAGGGTCTACTGTTTCAAAATCATTAATCCCTTTTTTGCGGACGGCAATACCTGTAGCATCTTCTTGGCTATATACTCGAAAGTTAAAATCAAATCGTACATTTAAACCATTCCCAACGTAAAGTTGGCTTAAACGGTCAGAAACTGGAACTGTCATAATCTGCCCACCAATAAAAAAGGCTGTAATCTCTACAGCCAATTTTAGGTAAGCTTACAAATAAATAGTTGATTGCTAATCTTGTACTGTCAACAGGTACTTAAAAGGCCAAATCTACGGCTTCTTCTTCAGTATCCGCAAAACCTACGACAACTTGCCCTAAATTTTCGATACCTTCCCAAAGAAGTGTATTGCTCGCTTCGTCATAGGTGTATGATTCAGCCCCAATTAGAATTTCCTTTTCACTTTTGAAAACTAGAAATTCTTTACCCGCCTGTCTCGGCCCTCTTTTACCCAAATAAAAGTTATGGCCCAAATCTTTAATGACTAAATAACTCATGTAAAAAAAACTCCGTAATTTGATTAGATATTGAACTTTTCAAATTACAGAGTAAATTTAAATAATAAATCAAGCAATTGTTTTATAATGGAAAATGATATTTGACTTTCTTCTACTCTTCAGGTGCATGTTTCCCCGTAATAGTTCCACGGGTGGCATCGTAAATGCTTTCTGGTGCTTCTTTCTTGCCTTGTGCAATTGCAAGCCAATAACCAAAAGGTTTACCTAAAACAGCAAATGGAATGCCTGTTGCAAGCGTAGCTGTGTTCAGCATGTCCTTAGCCGCCTTGCCTTGGTTTACTTCCTTGTCTTCACTCAATGCACGTTTTGCATGCTGAATTAATGAAAGTCCGCTTTCACCCATGCTGAACACTGGTGAAGCTGTATATCGGTCATTAATAACATTATCGTCAGTATTACTAATTGCAGCGTTCAATACGTTACCCGCATACGGTACAAAAGCTGCAAGCATCTTAATCTGTGAAAGCGCAAGTTTTGCAGATAAGTCATCCCATTTATTATCGTCTTTATCGTCATCTTGTAGACCGCCTGCAAAAATAACGCTTAGCAATTCAGATAAAATTGACGGAATAGAAATCATCATTAGGGCCACATAAGCCAAACGTGGCGAAGCTTGAACCCATGAACCATTGCTTGCTTCAAGCGCTAACTTAGCTTCAGAGCTTGTCGTATTCCAAATCATATTGAACCAGTTGTAAAACATTAAAAACATTCGTTTTGCAGGCGTACCGCGTTCTAAATTAGATATGCCTTCTGGTGACATATCAGTCATGTATTGACGAATTACCGCATCGGCTGCGTGTACAGCATCATATTGCCCCATGCCCTGCTCTGTGTAATGGTTAAAGGCTGCTTGCCAAGAAATCATTTCCATTGGGCGTTGAATCGTTGTTTGTAAAACATAGGCATGTTTCATAGTGAAATCTTTCACTGTTTGGATTGTGCCTTTTTGAAAAACAATTTCGTCTACGGCATATCGGTATTCATCGGCTGCACGGTCAAAACGGGTTTTCATGAAGTCTGACATTTCCATGATGTTATTTGCCATGTCTTCACGCGTTGCCACAGAAGTAAAGTAATGCGCCTGCGCTTTTAGTAACTGCTTAGGCGGTACCGCAACAGCAACTTGCGTAAAGCCTGTGAACTGTTCAATAGCGTTTTTCAAGTTACCCGCCATAATTGCAATCCCTGTATTTCGACGCAACACACGGAAAATATTATCTAGTAAACTAACGCCTGAGCTTTCATCTACACGCTGACTTGCAATAGCTTTAAGCCAAGGGTTAAAAATTTGCTTCACACCGAACGGCAATACACGCTCAATTTCATTTCTGAAATCCTTATTCAGCATTAAACGCCCAATTTGGCGAATCTGTAATTCAAGATGAATGTAACGCAGCTCTTTATCTAAATGGCTAGGCAAGCGCGACATGTCCAATTCAAGCTGATCGTGGTATCGATCTGCACGTGACTTTGTGAAGTTCGCGCCAGTCGTTGCAATATCTAATGCCTGCAAATTGTTTTCAGCTAAGTTTTTATCTTGAATACGGTCTTGTTCATTTGAGCGAATACGATCATAAGCAGCAGGAACATAGCCGCCTTCATATTCTCCGAATGGTGTGCTCACTGGTGTACGTGGCAATTCGTCAAAATAACGACCGTTAATTTTCTTATGTGTGATTTGCGCTTGCTCTTTGTAGCGGTCAAATAGATTCCATAACTTCTGTACAGTATCCATATCTTTTTTGGTAATCACGCCTTCGGTAATCATCCGATTAAAGAATTTATCCCACGCGCTGAAATCAACAGAGCCGTCTTCTAAACGTTCGCCCCATCCATAGCCTAAAACTAAGCGCTCTTTGTTGCTCATATTGCCCGTATGCAAAATCGCATGTAGCAACGATTGTTTACCAACAAAGGTAAAGTTATTCAATTCAGGCGCAGCGATTTTTGAATTATCGAGTTTGCCAAATCCTTCAAACGTTTTTACAACGTCTTCAAGCATCTTGGCCTTTTCAATACGATACTTAGCCAAAGCATCTTGCATAGGATTAATTAAATAATCACGAAATTTACCCGTTGGCCCGCCGTCTAACCACGTTACCACCTGGTCAACACGTTTTGCAGATGCGCCCAATTCCATGAATTTAGCTTTGAGTTCAGCAGTTTTATCTTTGCCCAATAAATTTTGCTGAATCTTCTCAATGCTTTTTTTACCACCCGATTGCTGTATGAGTTCTTCACGGACCTGTTCACGTTCAAAGGCTTCATTGGTTGTATGCCAAATTTTGTTTTCCTTAGATCGATGCCACAGAGTTTCGACCGCAGCCATGACCGCATTGAATTGTTCAAGCGTTAATTCACGGTAGCTTTGATTTTCAGGCAATGCGCCAATGTTTTGGATTTCAGCATACGTGGTCGGGTCATACTTACGAATCAATTCTAATTGATGCTCGTAGTTTGTAGATTCACGGCCAAGGTCGTATTTACCTAATATGCCGCGGGCAGCAGTCACAAAATCAAAATCACGGTTTTTAGATAATTTCTCGTTATTGCCAAAAATCTTTTTCACTAAGTCTAAGTGTTTTTGAATCTGGTCTTTAGCGTCATAGCTATATTTGGTCGCGTAGAACTGTACCAATTGATTACGCTTGTGGCGAGCCGCTTCGACTGTCTCACCCCTACGGAAAGCATCATTAGCCATACGCCCTAAACGAGCATCATCTTGTGCACGTACATGTGGTCGAATGTCTTTAATTTTTTGGCGTTGCACAATGTCTTGCGCAACCGTTTTTGCTGCTTCATTCAAAGCAGACTTACGGCCAAGTAAGCCGTTTAATGCTGCCATTTCAGCAGATAGCATACGAGCGCGAACATCATTGTGTAATGCTGCTTCTACTGCTTCAACAATGCTTTGCTGATCGAAGAATTCAGAATATTGCACAGCCATGCGTGCATCGGTAAGCTCATCAATTTTTTGCTTAGGACTCGGTGAATTGAGTAAGTCACGAATTAAAGCGTCACCGCTCTCATAACCGAACATCTCAGCAACGACATCGGGATTCTCACCACCGCGCTGTGCAAAGCCATAAGCACCTTTAGAAATGCTTTGGTAAATATCGCTGTCTCGACCATACTTGGCTTCAATCCAATCAAGAGACAACTTACCTTTAGTCGTGCGCCCTTCTGCATAACGTTGCAGTAAATCCATGTCTTGCGAATAATCTAAAAGCTCAGGATCAACTTGATTTGAGTATTGATTAATGCCGCGCAACTGGTCTGCAAATTTATCTTCAAGTTCGCGTGTATCAAATTTGCCGTGTTCATCTAAAGTTAAATACCCTTCTTCGCTAAGCTTCTCAGCCATCGATTCAATTGACAGGCCTTTTACTTTTGACTTTGAAGAACGAACAACAGGTTTATTGCCCACACCTGATTTTGTTTTGGCTGCTTCGTCAATACCCCAAGTGCTTTCTACTTCATTGGCATCAAGCCCGCCGAACTTGGCAATGGCTTCAAAAAGATTATCTTGACTTGGCTCAACCTTGGTTGAATCACGTTTAGCAACTGGGTCAAGCGGTTGACGTAAAAAGGCCATAGCTTGATAAACAGGTTGTTGCGCAATTTCCTTTGCCATGTCTTCACGAACAGCGGCCCGTTTTCTATCAGCTTCTTTTTGTAATGTTTTCATATACTTAGATTTCTGCTTTTGGTACCAAACCATATTGCGCAGAGACTTTTGCTCTAAAGTATTTATAGATAATTCTGTAGCAATTTCATGATCTTGGCGCATTTCGTCATAATCTTTTGGCGAAATACCAAGACGCATTGCGTCATCTTGATGGATGAGCATTTCGAGATTTGAAGCGGCTTGAGCTTCAGCAATGGCGCTTGATGATGCAAGCATACGGTCCATTACGCCTGTGATATCCGCATTCAATTCTGCACGGTCATTGATACCAATGAACTTTTCTACGTTCCGGTACACGGCAATCATAAATTGTCTGAAACGGTTGAAAACTTGTTTTAATGCCGCGCTTGGTGCTTTACCTGTAAAAACATACTGTTCAAACGTTTCTGCAAATTTTTCATGAACTTCGGTTTTTTCTGCATCAGTGAAAAAATCCCATTCACCAAGGTCTGTTGTGTCTGGTGATGCCCATTTCATCACTGTTTCCATATCAGCACGGACTTGCGCAGGCGCATCAGGGCTAAGAGCAATTTGCATATTCATTTCTAAAAAATGATGCCCAAGCTCATGCACAAATGTAGAAAAGTCAGCATTCTTGCTTAGAACGATTGTTGAACCATCTTGACCAATGCTGAACGTAATTGAACCGCGTGTACCGCCGTTTGCTTGATTATATTTACGACCGTTTGGTGAACGATACATACTTTCAGAAATTTCAAAGTCTTTATTACGGCCCTTGTTTTCCACAAAACCGAGTTTTTTATAAAAGCTCGTAAGTCTATTTTTATTACCCCCAAAGTCAGAACTTGGAGTAAGTGCAATTGTCTTATTTTGGGAGTCAGCATAATTAAGAATATCTTGCATTGCTTTAGTACCAGTGCCTTGATTGCGCACAGATTCAGGTACAACGATTTTATGCAATGAAAGAACGTTGCTCGATGGACTGCCTTTTAGACCTAATTCAATTCCATATTGTTTTTTAATGCCCTTAGCAAAGTCATCTATTGAGATAGTTTGTTCAGGCTGAGCAACTTGATTAAATGACGTGCCTTTATCTGTAGTCGGCTCATCCGCAATACGGATTGGGTAACGGTCAAAAGCATCTTTTGCACTGATGCCGAGCTTATCGCCCAAGGTAGAGTAAAACGCAGAAGTTAATTCACCCGCAGCACGATTATATTTTGCGGTAAACGTACCAATGCTAGCCAACTGCTTTTGCACTTCTGTAGCTACTAATTCTTTAGCATCTTCGGAATTTTCAAAGCGCGCTTGCTCAGACATAAATGCATCGGCTTCTTGCTGCATTTGTTCTGTCGTTTTTGCAAGGTTCTCTTGGGCTTCGCGGTATGTTGGCATGTTCGGATCAGAACGTACGTTTTCAACGAAATCTGAAGGACGCTCAACAACAGACATTGCAGATACAAACTCATTCACTGGTATTTGCACAGTGCCGTTAAAAGTTTCGGCTGTGCCCAATTGGTCCTGTAAACTTGGTGCACGTTCAAATAAATCTGTTGGCTCAATATTACGGTCGCGTAATAACTGGTTGAAAGTCTGACCGTCTATATAGACCTCATCAACTGCCCCGTGCTCCTCAACCGCCTGCTTAATAAACGCTTGGCTTGCAGAATCATCACGCTGTGCTGTTTTACTTTCCTTGTTACGATCAATCAGATTATTTAATACTGATGCAAAGGTACTTGAACGCACTGCATCCTCTTGCTGATCTTGGCGCAACTGGTCTAATGCAAATTGTGCTGTACGTTGGTTTTTAACTTTGGCCGCAGATGTAATTGCAACCTCAGGCGCAGCGGTTGCAACCTCTAACAAACCTTCTAATGCCATTTCAACGGGGTCTGCTTTTTCACCAACTGCATCGGCTGCACCTTGCACAGAATACATGCCCGCAGCGGATTGAATGACAGCTTGACCGCCAACGGTACGCAAAGGACCGCCAAAAGTTACGGGCATTAATGCCCCGCCTAAGGCTGAATATTTTGCAGAACCCCAAGTTTTTGCAGATGCATAATCAATCTGCTCTTCTCGTGTTAAAAACTTTTCGCGGGCTTCAGCCATGTTTTGACCATAGGACACAAGAGCATCGGCAGTGCCGGCACCTAATGCGCCTTGTGCAGCATTTCCCGCGGCTGTAACACCGCGAACTAATCTTGCGGTCTTTTCTAAGTTCATGACCAGAGGTGCATATCGAGCAGTATTGCGGACAAGTGAATTGGTTAAAACACCCCCTACCCCTGAACCCGCTATATACCCGGCTAAAGCAGGTGGCGCTTGTTCAATTAAAAATTCACCTACCAAGCCTGCATCAGCATTACTTATCAATTCTTGGGCCGCACCCAATACGCCCGCATCATTTGTTTGTGCTGCAAGTTGCGCTTGATAAAGTGCTTGTGACATTTCTTGTGATGGCGCAGCTCTATTTTTTACGCGAGTTGCTAAATTAAGTAGGCTATCGTTTCCAGTGGTTGCATTAATTACTGCGCCCTCGGTCTGACCGATAGCAGCGACCGCACGGAATGCAGCATTAACATAGCGATTGCCTTGCTCTTGAGGGCTTACAGGCTCAGCACTTGCCGTATGCTCCATCCAATAAACTTGATTCTCATAATATTTCTTGAATCGTTCAGCACTCATTACACCCGCAGATTTTTTAATGCGGTCATAATGTTCTTTGAAAACTTGGTCCGATGTTTGGGGGACTAAGGTTGAACTGAACGAATCAATTAAATTGGTATTAACATTCGGCTTGATTTGCTTTTGTGGGTCTTCATACAAACCCATTTCTTTTAGTTTTTGTTTTTGCTGTGGCGATGTGCCTTTGGTCAAAACGTTTTGAATGTCTTGATATGAAACACTTTGATATGGCTTTGTGAGACTCGAGCCAAGCAAAGAGACGTTGTCACTAATACCCTTTAAATTTTCAAAGTCATCTAAAGAAACCGCCGCTTGATTTGGATTAAGTGCATATTTACCAAGTACAGGATCGCTTGCGACAACGTCATTCACACGTTTCTGAGTGTTGATCTCGTCCGCAACAGAAACAACTTGCTCAGGTGTTTCTGTCATCTTGTCATAATCTAAACCAAGTGACTTAGCAGCTTTACGAGCATGGGCTTCTGTCTCTGCAATTTGCGTTGGGTTCTTGCCTTGGTTTAATTCGAATAATTGACCAATTGTCAGATTTGTATTTTGATCAGACATAATAAAAGCACTTAAGACTACGGTTATTTGTAATCTTAAATGCTGTTATTGATTAGACTGCCGTTTGCTGTTGACAGCTTGGCTTTATATCATTTTAGTGAAAATAGACGCTAATACTCTTGCCTGTGTATGCCGCGCACTTTCTTTATATCTTTTCACTCGTTCTTCATGTTGTTGCTGCAAATCATTAGCCTGTTCGCGCATCTGTTCCATACGCAAGAATGCATAATCACGGGTATTTAAATACTCGCCTTCAACAGATTCAACTTGTGATTCTACAAGTTCGTTTTTTAAATTTGTCATAGGTATTTAAAATACAAATCTTGAACATTTAGTTCACATTGGTATTGATAATAAAAACCGCTGTTAGGATTTGATACCTTTAAAAGTTTCTTACAATCATCCTTTAATAAATTAAAGGTTCGTTGATCATTAAAAATATTTAATAATTGCTCGGTATCCCCTTTGGCACGTGTAGCTCGAATATCAGTTAGCGCATCAAGTAGAACTTGTTTACGCTTAATAGCATCTACAAGGCAATCGGAAGATTCACCACTGAATTTTGCGGACTTAAAACATGCATTCTTTTCGGCTTCAATTTTCTTCAAACCAATTGCAGTTGATGCTTTAACATCGTCATTAACAGCAGCATTTGCAGAAAATCCAATAATCAAAAAAGAAAATATAATTATATTTTTCAACATTTTAAAACCCTCTACGCATCATTGAATAATAAGCATTGATGTATTCTGAATCCGTCACGTTATTTGGATTTCTACCCTGCTTTTTAAGCATATTATCAATTTTTGTTTTCATTGAGTCAGTTATATCACTCTTGCTTTTCACTTGAGCATATACGCGATTCAATTCAACCTTATCATCAAAGAAAGGCCGCGTAGTTGTAACACGCACTTGGTTATTAATATTTTTAAGCACTACACGGTTCACTTGGTCCCAATTTAAATGACCGCCGTTTTTGGCTTCAGCTTCCCGCAATGTTTGCATTAAATCGGTTTTAACAGCGTTGTAGTGCTCTAACTGTTTTTTATCAGTAGTACTCGTAATACCGATCATGCCTAAATATGGCTTTAACGCACTCGAAATTGTAGAGTCATTTACTAAGAAAGTTTTTTCATCTTTAGCCTTAGTTGTTTTTACTCCGTTTACATCTGCATATAGCTTGGTCACTTCCTTATAATCGGTTGGTGATAATTTATCCGCATACTGGTGTAAAACAGATTGTGGTTTCCCTTTTAAGAGTTCATCTTTATTAAGCATGATCATACTTAATACAACAGGGTCTGTTTTAACATCCTTTATGTATGTAGCTTTGCTTACAGATTTTAAACTATTAATTTGGCTTGGTTCTAAAGCTGTAATACTTCCCGCAGGGATTTGTTCAAACGTATATTTCCCTGACACGATACCTTTGTATAAGGTGTCGTATTCCTTATTTTGACGTTCTTCTTTGGCTTTATCTTGCCCGCCATAATAACGATCTGTAGCAATCAATGCCTTTTGCTTTACTTCAAGAGGTGCATTGCTTTTCCAAATCTCGTCATATGCTTGTTCCCGTGATTTTGCAGGTTGTTTTATATAGTTCCCAAAATCATCTGTAAGCCATTTATCCACACGCTGAATATAATTACGTGTTTCAGATGCGGGCGGTTGTTGACCATTCAACACAGCTTTAGCAGCATTGCCGCCGCCGTTATAATATGCAGCAATAACCATCGGGTCTTTGGTTTTATATTTTTTACTGATATCAGAAATAAAATCTAAAGCGGCATCAATTGTATCCGCAGGATTGTTAATATCTCTTTTTCCATTATTGCTGTACTGTTTCCATGTTTCAGGCATGAATTGCATTACTGACTTCGCGCCCTTTGGGGATACAGCATTGTTATTTGATTTCTCACCAGATAAACGAATAGCAAGTAAAAGTGGTGCGGCCCAATCCATACCTTTTTCTTTAGCGGCATGCACGGTGTAAACATCCAAGCGCTGATCATTGTATTTAATACCTTTCATCTGATCAGGTGATAGTGCTTTCAGTTCTTTGGCAATTGTAGCCGATGCTTGTGGAGGAGCATTTAAAGCAGGGTTACTATATTCTTGCGTTCCGGTTGTGACATTGTTCACTAACATTTCAACTTGCTGTTCTTCTAGCTTCTGATGAATACGCTTGTTAAGTGCATAATCATCGGCAGGTGAAATCTCGGTACCATATTTATTTTTATAAGTTACAGCTGATTTCAAATCATCATTTTCAATAAAAGCATTGATGTTGTTTAGGTGCGCACCTGAAATTGATTTCAGATACATGTTTTCCGCTTCTGTACCAGACTTACCATTAAGTGCAATCAGTTTACCAATTGAAGCTTTTAAATTTTCACGGCTTTCATCAATCTTGGCGAAGTCAGCAGGGTTTTCATTTATCTCACGAATAAAACGTTCGGCAGAAGATGAATAAACACTTTGTTGGTAAACATCGTTTTCACGTACAAAGTAATTTTGCAAAGTGCCTTTAAATTGAAGTGAATCACGTGCGGCAATTTGCTGAAACATAGCGCGTTGACGGCCATTGCTCAATTTACTTCCGATTTCCCCTGCACCATCTTGATAAGCCCGTGAGTAATAATCAACAAAGCTTCCACCTTCACCATCATCAAAGCTAACAACTTCACCGCCTTTTTTCTTAATGTAGCCGTCAGTGTCGTTATTTTCCAAATGCAAGCGCAATTCAGAAAGTTTGTTTTGTGCATCGATTACACGTACACGGTCGTTTTCATCTTGGTATTCTTTATATTTATTGGCAGCCGTGTTTGCAAGATTAGCAAAACCATCGACTTGACTGCTAACCATATCGACGGCTTGACCAGGTGTAACACCACCGCTGAGTTGAACATTTGGCATATCGCCTTCAGCGACTTGTGAAGTAAACTGAGGTATACGCATTTAAGATGCTCCCATCCAATTCCAATTGTAGTTCTGCCACGATGCGCCTTGCTCGTTGCCATAAAGCGACATTGAGAAATTACTATTGCTGTTATACGAGCCAGTTGTAGGCTGCGACATAGTAAGAGAATCTCCGCCCTGCATTGGACTGCCTCCACCACCACCCATTAATGAAGACGCGAATTGGTCCATCGCTGCAAGTTCAGCATTTAAGCGCGGACGTACTGATTTGGCTTGAGCTTCAAGAGAATTTTTCTGATTAATATAATTCGTCTCTTGCACACGATGCCCCCATGACTTCATGGCAGCATTGTATTTGATAGTGTCGATATCACCTTGAGCAAGCATTTCTGTACTTGCTAATAAGTCAATCGCAGAGCCTTGCGTAACATCAATGCCATTATCAGCAAGTGCATTAATTTGGCTCGACTTAAAGCCTGAAAGGTTACGCTGAAAATCAGTAACTGTGTTGCGACCGTCATCAATTGCATCACGCGCTTGAATATCGGCAAGTGTAGCGTTAGCCCCTGCCAATTCAGCTTGTTGTTCTAAAGACTGTTTAAGCGCCTTTAATTTTAAATAGGTTGTTCCACCTTTAACCGCAGCAGTTGCAATGGCTTGATAGAGATTACCCCCACCCATTTGACCGCCGCCACCTCCACCGCCACCGCCCATACCACCCATCATGACATCACCGTAATACTAAACGGATGAAATAATTCACCGTTAGCCCCATGAACTACAGGTTCTTTAATAGAAAAACCTAGGTGTTTTAAAAATCGTATTGCTGCATCATTTTTGATGTAAACATGATTTTTAAGAGCGTCATAATTTGCAAGCATCTCTCGTAAAATACTGCGGCTTTGTTTCACAAACTCAATTGGGTATTTCTTAATGTGCGTGGTACCAAGTAACCAAGGGCAACCAACATTACCAATTAAGCTTGTAAGCCCAACACCACAAATAAAAAGCAACTTGCCATTTACTACAACGGACCATGCATCACGTGAACCTTTCACGCACGTTTTAACGATCCAATCGTAGTTATCACTGAAATATGCTTTTAACTCTTCTTGATCCGCAGGGCGTAAATTTTCAACGAGAATACGAATGTCGCGTTCAGTCGGTTTGCGAATCTCAATATTATTTCGTCTCATTTAATCTCAACCTCTAAGGCCAATAATTTCATAGGTAAAGGTTTATCATGTTTTACCGTAATTTGAACGTCTCGCTCGAATGTACTGGCAACAGGAACTTCAACAATACCGTCAATTAAATCTAATGGTCTGCCGTAAGGTTCACGGCTGCGCGGTTTATATTCAGTTATTGCTGTAGGCTGTAAACTATCTTGATTAAAACCTACTAAAATATTTTGGGTGCCAAGCACACGTAAAAACGCATTATTTACAACCTTCGGTTTAATTGGATTGGTTTGCTGATTAAGTACAGGTAATGTCTGCATTTCAGCTTCATAGGGTAAACCAATCCAAACGTTAGATAATTCACGGGATAATTGGATTATTCCGTTCACAACTTTAACAGGTGGTTTCACACCACCGTCAGCGAAAACAGATACTGTCTGACCTTCAAGCCAATCTAAACCAGACAATGACGTTACTGCCGCCCCTTTATAATGAAAACTTCCATCTAAATGACATTTATCCTGCATATCTAATGGTTGTCTAGTAAGCATTCGTTCAATGGTATAAAAACCGTTACGCTCAATTAATGCATATAGAACTGTTTGATTTTCTTCAGGAATTGCCGCAACAGATAGAAACTTGCCCTCTGTTTCATGTTCTGCCCAAGCCCATACTTGTTGTTGCGGTTCGTATGTAAGAGACAATAAAACTCCATCATCACGAACAAAATATATAATACTCATAGGCTTACGCAACAAAGCACAATCTATTATTTTATGTTCATCAAATAATTGAGGGCACATAATAGATAAATCTAAAGTCTGATAAGAAACGGTGTACGATCTAGCAAGTGAAATTTCATGAACATGACCTGTTTGATCTGAAGCAAATACCGCAGCACCTCCAACTTCAACAGGTGTTACATCATTTGCACCTTCGGAAGACTGTTTATTTACGCTTACACTTGCAGCAGTAACTGCCCCATCTGAAGAAAGCCGCCAAACCGCACTGCTTGTAAGAATCATTAAATCGCTCATTGGAACGAGATGTTTTACACCGTTACCATCGCGAGCCGCAAAACGTATTTGAATTGAGTCAGTATCTTGAAGCGGAATGTGATAACCAAAATTATCATCAGTTGCTGTACGTGACATCCGCAACCATTGAGGAGATTTATAGCCACCGCCGTAAACTTTGCGTTGTCCAAAATATCCAACGGCTGTCGGATAGAACTCGAAAGGATTACGAATTAAAGGCGGTGTGATTGCTCCATTGGTTTCGATATAGTCATCGGTAAAACTTAATTCAGTTGTTTCACCAATGAAACTCGCAAGGCCAGAGCGAAGTTTAAAGACGTTATAGCGTGTTGCGCCTTCTACTGCTTCCCATGTCAAAACATTTGAGTTGCCTGATAAAGTTAAATCATTTTTTAGTACTGGTGATTTAGCCGATGCTTGTGATTCATTTTCATCATTTACAGCTGTAACTTGATACACATAATCACGTTCGATATAACCCGTGTCATTTGGTTTGTTTACGGTACCATTTAAATTTTGAGGTGCATCTAAACCATATCCAACAGTAACAACTTCAGTTGTCCATTCCGTTGCACCTTTACGAATGATTTTACGTGGTGGATAGTCCGGGTGTGTGATTGTGATAACGTCAGCAGATTGTGCATATCGGAGTTGCATTAAGTGCTGTTCAGCATAAGGCACAACAATTTCTAAAGGTGCATCATTATCATCAAGTAAAATCCCACCATCAGCAAAGAAATTAACAGCACCGGCACGGATTGCCAGAACAACTGTTTGTTCTTCACTAAATACAAATGGAATAAGGCGCATCTTGCCTAATGATTTCTCATAATGGTGGACGTAGCGAAAACCTGCCCTATATGTCAGGCCGCCAAACAATTCGACATAGAAGTTTTTGCATTTAGCAACACCTGTTTGATATTTCGCTTGATCAATACGACCAAACATATCAGGGGATATCAAGCCACCATTAAATGAAAATTGCATTATTATCGTGCCTCAAACATTGAGCCTACATGCTCAGGACGTTTTTCAATTCGATGTTGTTGAAGGTCAATAAAAATTGCTTTGCCCTTCTCAACTTCATGAAGCTGCATCATTGCTAGCTGTTTTTGCTCGTTTTGAGTTAATGGCCCTGCAATTCGACCTGCTAATAGATATGACAACGCAAGCTTGAAAGAGTCAGGCATTAACGCCAAATCTTTTACATCATGCACATAACGTAAGACTGGCGCAGGATCATCCGTAAACAAGTGGTTCCCTTCAACATAAAAGCGTGCACCAGACTCAAGCTGAAATAATCGCACCTTGTCACTAGGCAAAACGTAGGCTGTACCAAACTCATAACCCGCATCAATATTCAAGCGAACACGTTTAACTGCAAAGGTCCACTGATGTTCGTTATCAAGCAATTCACGTCGGCAAATTGGGTAATATGTATTACACAGATTTGCGGGTTTTGTCGGTTCGGTTAGTTCATTTACAACATAGCCTTGTGCGAGGTGCGACAAGGCCAAATTGCAAAGATCAACGATTGATCTCATGGGTTTATCCTGCTTTAGAACTGTTTGTCTAAATCTGCTTGATAAAGTTTTTCTTTCAACAAGTACCCTTCAAGCTGCCAAATTTTTTCAAACGCATTTTTGTAGGCAACTTCCTTGCCGATAAACGGGTCGAAGTTTTCTGGACTTACGCAAGCACTCTCACCCGTAACGGTGAATCCATTTTCTAGGACGATGGTGCAGATCGTAAGACAGCGTAACGTTTGATACGTCTTTTCATCCATAGCCTGTTCAGGGTCAATGGCTGCTAAAGGCGAATGGTAATAAACTTGCTTAACTTTTGAATCAATGTGAGAAGGTGTAATGCGTGGAGCTGTTAAACCTTTCTCTTGAATTTGTTGTTCAATTTGTTCTTCAGACATTTGGTGCACCTTTAGCTACGTTTGCTTTGTGAGGTAAAGGCCCGTACTAATACGGGCCTTTTTTAATTACTCAGCTTTTAAAAGCTTAATAATTTGCGCTTTACTTTCTGAACCACTTAATGAGATGCCCTTTTCAGCTGCTACATTTGCCAGTTCTTCAGGTGTCATACTTGAATAAGCTTTAGTAGAATCAGCTTGTTTTGGCTCTACGTCTTCAAACCAAAGTGCAGTTTCATCTTCTGGAACAGAAAAAACTTGCCCCTCTTCAATCAAACGGTCGTTGTAATAACCTTTTTGAGTAGCACGTACTTGTTTAGTAGTCTTTTCAGTCATTATTAAGCCCCTGCGTAAACCGGATACGCAGCGCTAACATCACGACTATCAGAAATGTGAGAAAACACAGTTCCTGCCGTGAATGGTCCACTACCAACCGAATAGTTCAAACGCACATAACGCTTAGGTTTAACGGGCAACATCACTTCAGCAATAACACCCGAATTAAGCTCAGCACCTGTATAAGCGCGGGAAGTTTCGATGGTTTCCCAAGAAACATTGTCGCTAGATTGTTGAAGCTGCACAGTAATGGTTGCCGTAGTAGGAGCTAAGTTTTTACCACGAACCAAAACAGGCAAACGATTTACACTTGTTGATGCCTTCTGCAAATCAAGTGTGTCCGTAGATGTCGCTGTGACAGTAATTGCCTGATCAAGCGACATCACTAATAATTTATCAATAAGCATAACTACTCCTTAAACCACACGTGATTCAGTGTTAAGAATCGAATCCACACGACGAATAGGCATGCCGTCAAACTTAGTAACGCTACGTCCACCCTGTTCTTCTACAGTGATACGTACATTTTTGTTATTAACGCTTTGACGACGTAGGAAAGATGAAATTGTGCGGTTTGCATAAATCGCAACACGACCACTCGTTTTACGTGGCAACAATTCAGCAGCTTGAGCCAATAAGTCAAATAGGTCTGCACCTGCGCTCGCATCTTTGGTTAATGCCACTACATCGATGTTTGCAATACGTACTACTGCACGCCAGTCGCGTACAGTAACACCAGCATTCCAAACGAAATGAGTACGTAAAACTTGATGCATCAAACCGTTTTGATCTTTGTCTGTTACTTCACCAAGATTGCGGATTTGCAAACCTGCTTTAGTTCCTTTTGGATAGATTCCGTGAACAGTATCTTTATGCCATACAACAAACCAAATTGAGGTGTTGTTGTTTCCTGTACCGCCTGCATCTAAAATATTTCGTTTGTTGGCAGGACTAGTCTGGTTAATGTCATTGAATCGTGGCGCAAATCCAGTAAATGCAGCAGGTGTGTCACGTGCATTACCATAAATAAGAGTCTCGCCCATTGTTTGAGACATACCCTCAACAAATGCAGCATCTTCACTAGCACGCCATTCTTGAGGGTTCTGTTCCATATCATAAAGTTGTTTATCAACTTCAGAATATGATTCGAGCAAACCGCACGTATCACGTACAGCTGCAGTTGCAGATTTTTCGGCAGGAACACCATAGTTTAGTAAACGCCAAGCACCTTTAGGTAAACCTGTGCGAATTGTTGTTTTATGACCACTACCGTCATTTGCTTCAACCCAAACCATGTCATCAAGCAATTCATTGCTTGCGCTAAGGATTTCAATAACTGCACTTTCGGGTGTTTGTCCGTAGCGTGCAGCTAAATCCATCAAGGTCGGTTGTAATTGTGCGATTACAGACATATTCAGCCCTCTGTTAGTTATTTATCATCGCCATACCAAAGTTTGCCGAGACTGGTTCCTGTTGTATTGGTTCCCTGACCATGAGTAATGCTGTCAGGTTCTAACAACTTGCCCACTTCTGTCATAAAGCCGATAACATCAGGATGGTTACCTAGTCCGCTCTTATGAAGAATATTAGAGATTTTGTCACCTCGCGGTAAGCTGAAGGCGCGTTGCGCTGTCAACAGGTTCTTTTGAAGATTTTCACCGCCATACTCTTTGTCGGCCTTAGCTGCATCGACCCATGAAGCAACGGTTTTCAATTGCTCTTGCACTTGGCGTTGCTGCATTTGAACACCTAAATCCACAAGTTTTTGCACAGCTTCTTGAGGCATTTTGAATTGTTGACCAAGTTCATGAAGTACAGTTTGATCTTCAGGATTTAACGTAAAACCTTCAGGCATTTGAAAATCAGTGTATTGAACTTGTTGCTCAGCAGGCGGCTGTTCACCACCGAGTAAAACGTCTTGCGTTTCTTCAGTTGTGTCAGTAGCAGTATCGCTAGGCGTAGTTTCAACCGTTGTTGTTTCTGTAGTTACAGGCGTAGTCGCTGTATCTGTTGTTGTGGTTGCTGTTTCAGCAGGTGCCGCAGTTGTGGTAGTAGATGCGGTATCAGTTGCTGTCGTAGTCGTTACTTCGCTCATGGCTCACCTTCTCTTTAAGTTCGTCAAAATGTTGTTTTTGCATGTCTAACCATGCGTCTGTATTTGCTTGTGTGATTTCACCGAGAATGTAGAGACCAAACTCTCTACGACCTTCAAAAAAAGCGAAATCGTTTGTATTTGCACCTGAACCGTAAGTTGGTTGTAGTAGGTTTGCTCTGTTGAGCAGGCGCATTAAAAAACGTTTACCTTGTTCAGTGGCAAGAATGGTTCGCAGGTCATTTAGTTCCTGGTCACGCTTACGTTTGTTTTCGTCTACTTTCTTGTCTAATTCACTCATGCACCACCGCCCATAAATAAATCAGATACAGTTTCAACATTGGTATCGCCTACTGTTTTAAGCGTATTTGCATTGGCGTTTTGTGTTTGTGCTTGTTGTGCTGCTAGTGCTTGCTCTTGTGCCATTTGCTGTTGCTGTGCGCGTTGAGTACGGATTTGCTCAACAATACGTTGTGGTCTAAATACATTTGGCGATACGCCGTTAATATCCATGTATTCATCCATGAACTTATCAGTATCAAATTTGTCCATAACTTCAGGATTAATTTGCGCCACTTGCCCAACCATAGCTAAGGCACGTTCAAGAATTGCGGAGCCTGAAGACTTTTGAGCAAGTGCAAGAATTGATACGAAATTAATTTCTACATTGGCATTTTGAATTGCAGCAGGTGCAATCTGGCGAAGATAAGCATTAGTTGATAGAACGCGCTGAACACAGATTTCTACAAGTGGGCGTAATAGCTCATCGATTTGGCGCTCAACAACGGGGCCAAGCATCAGCATCTTTTCTGATTTGCGCTCATACACTTCTGTTGCAGTCATTTTGCCCTTATCAAAAGCATCGAGCATCATGAATAGATCAGTGTGAAATGCACGTTTAACACGCTCTTGGCATTGGGTGATTAAAGCCATGACACCATTCAAATCGAATTGAACATTCAGCATCTGCTGAACTTGCGCAACTTGTGAAGATGGAGAGGCTTGATAGAAAGCAATACCGTTTGGCAATGTTTCCCGCTCTTGACCTTTTAGATAATCAGGTAAAAGCATAGGTGGGCGAACTTGATAATCAACCCCAACCGCAATTTGTTGATGCCCTTTCTGTAATGCGCGTAAATCACCAATACAATCACTTGCAGGACCTTCACCATAGACATCACTACTTGAAACAGTCCAACGGCCACAAATGACCTGAAAGCTCATCATGCCGCTTTCGCGTAGTAACTTTTCATTTGCATTTGGTTCAAAGTAGATGGATGCAAATGGCATGTTTTTAGGGCCATGACCTTTCGCATTTTCACGCTCATAAATCGCATGCTGAACTTCAAACTCTTGTTCATAGTTCTTATTGTCATAAGCACTTTTCACTGAGTCGGAAACTTTATCAATTCCAAACTGCTTGACCATATTGATCGTGGTTAATTTGAACTTGCGATACACACCGTTAGGTTTATTAAACTCATCAGTGGTAATTGCAAATTCACCAAACGTCATTGGGATTTGGTCCATCAATGCCGCTTTGGAGTTAGCACCGTGATCAGGTACCAAGGCTGCACCGATACCAAACGCACCTTCCTGCATGTAAATATGGTGAATAGTTCGATAGGTATTACTTTTAGAAAAAGCTACATAACAAGCATCCTCTAAAGCTTTAAGCCATTGTTTTACTTCAATATCTTTCTGTAATTGTTCATCGGCTGCTTGCAATGTGAACCATTTACGACTAGGTGAGCACGTACCCGATACCATGCCCGCAGCAAGGGTTTTTAAAGAATCTTTACCTGTGTTATCAACGATCTTTGACCAAGCCGAACGGTCGTGCTTTTCTTGATTCTTAATCGTTTTGATAGCTACGGGTAAAACGTGCAATGCAAGTTCGGCACAATAATCATCTTGATCTGTGACACGATTTTGCCAAACAGCATCGAACCGTTTTTTCAGCGCAATGATATCTTCTTCACGCATATTAACTACCGCCTGTGCCTAATAGTGTCTTTTTACCTAAGCGCAAATTCTCGTCATCAACACCAGTTGGGTCGGTGTACAGCGTGTTTGCAATACCGCCTGACATTGAATTTTGTGCATTCTGAACACGGTCAATTGTTGCCGATGCGTCTGGTGATTTAGCATCCTGACGTACTGGCTGTTTAGGCGGTGCTTGTATTTCTGCCTTTTTAGCATCCATACCAAACAACTTAGCCGTCTTGTCTAGTACGGCATTACCGCCAAATAAAAAATCGCTACTGCACATTGCTAAACTCCAATCAAGGTTGTCTTTTCCAACATTATGCTTTTGTGAAATGCACAAGGCCCTGTTTCCTGTTGACACTACGCGTAAGGGTCGTAATCACGTCTTGCACTTGAACCATGAATGGCCTGCATAACTTGACGTTTAGGTGTGTCGATTTGTGCATTGATAATTGCAGAGCCATAGTCAGGACTGCGGCCAATACGTTTAACAATCTCTTCACGGGATTCGACTTTGATGTTTGCGCCTTGCAAGCCCCAACGCGGAGCAGTTAAATCAGCTAAAAGTTCAGGTTCTGGCGGCAAAGCAACTGTGCTTCCGTATGCAGGGTCTAATGCTTCACGGAATTGCCACCAAAGTTGTGATCGAAGATTGAAGAAGGTTAAGCGACCAGATCGGTCGAAAGAATTTGCAGCGTTGCGAACATCAACGGGAATGACATGCATGCCTGATTGTTTTAAGAAATCGTATGTACTTGCACCCACACCGATAATATCAACGTGAATTGGCGCACCATCACGCACATGTGACACAGCAAACGATGCGCTTGCAGTTCCATCTTTAGACTGGATGCCCTCAAGTACATTTGCACGGTTATACCAAAAACCGTGACGAGCATAACCAAGGGTGTTGTCCTTACCACCACGCGCAACGTCTAAGCCGTATGAATCCATTGGGAAATCGCCCTTATACATAAGGCGCATTTCATCTTCTGGCTTCCAACGTGCTTGTGCTGCTTCTACCCATGCGGTCGGGATAACTTGCCAAGGGTCATCTTCAATACCTGCACCGAAGTCGCCATATAACATTTGAGATCGTAAAGGCTCAGGTAATGCTTGTAATGTGCTCATGTAACCCGTCTCCATGTAGTACTTGTTATCAGTAACACGTGCAGGAATGAACGTGCGTGACTTGGGGGTGATGATGTGTTCAGGCTTGTAATCTTTTGGGTCAAAGTCATAAACGATCTGATCATCGATAAGTACAAACTGCTTATTGCTTTCAACTTCCTGTTCTTTGCCTTTCACCATTGCGAAGTAACGCAATTCACCCGGCTTTGCAGGGTTCGGATGGCCCTTTTTAATCCATGGTGCAAAATAATCAATTACCCATCGCCCTTCCGCTGTGGTTGGTGGGTTGAAGGTCATTAGACATTTGGATTTGATTGTTGGGTCAGATGAACGATTCCACCCCATTACAAAGCGTGCTTGAGATTCACGGATTTCTGTAGCTTCATCGAGGGCCTTAAAATCATGAGCACGACCTTGCCAACGCTTCTCATCACCCAAATTATCAAGACCACCAAATTCGATTAAGCGGCCGTTGCCTAAATTCCAGAATGATTTTTGCGAGTTATAGCCGTTCTTATGGCCTAGAATTTCCTCACAGCGCTGTACGATACCGTCTGTTTGCGCTTTCTCTCGACGTACCACCAAGCTACGTTTATGCACTGTTAAGAATGAACCAACGACTAAATCCGTCTTGCCACCACCTGCCGCACCACCGTAGCCAATAACATCGGCTTGTGATAAATACGCAGCCATTTGCGGACCTTCAAGCGGGAACCATAAAGGCGCATCTGCAAGGAGCTTGATGATTTCTGCACGTTCATCTTCATCGAGTTCCAATAGATACTGCTCGATTTCCGATTCGCTCATTTCAGCAAGCAATGTGAGAATTTCATCATCGGCGGAGTTTTTCATAATCAATCCAATCTCCGTATTCAAAAACAGTCATATACCCAATAGCAAAGAGGAACCAGATATCCGCTAAGTCTCTTGTGTTGTGGTCAAGAAGCCTAAAATATTCACCTGTTACGGAGAATAATAAGAACCATGTAAGGCAGCTAAAAAAGGCGGACTTCTTTAATGCCCAGTACTTAAGCATCAACACAGGGATAAGTACGGTTATTAATATCGAAATGCCGAAGGCGATTAATTCATGCTTCGCGGTCATACCCTCACCCAATCCGATAACTCGAGCCGATAAAGAACAATCGCAAGTTGCAAAGGTCACGTGACATACCTGTTTTAAACAACTTCATGATTGTTCTATGCTCACCTGCAACCAATTGCGCATTTGTCAAATTGCCGCAATCAACCCAATATCCATTAAGTAAACATTGGGCATATCCGTGTTTACCGATTCTTAAAAACTCACGGGAAACCCAATGGTAATGGGTTGCTGTAAAAGGAACTGTTTTGCCGTTAATTTCCATAATCAAACGACCTCCACTTGCCAAGGTTGAACACGGAACGTTTTAACGTTCTTGGTTGTTTTGTTAGGTTCTTCATTCAATGACAAAGTGAAATCTTCAATGCCTGTTAGCCAATAGCCCTTGTCTGTATGTATGCCATTGATGTAGTAATACTTCTTTGTTGCGGGCAGATAGACCTGTTGTCCGATCTTGTAATTGTGCTGTTCACGCATCTTTGTTCCCCTTACAACATGGGCACTCTTCAATCTCTGGTGGGATTACCTGATCGTTAGAATCAAATTGCAATTGGCCTAATGCAGACCAATAAATCTTGCGTAGTTCTGGTGTGTCTTGCAGGTTGTGAAATGCAAGTTCAAATTGATATGTGCACGATGTGTTGTGCCCATGTGGATTGTTCTGGCAGAGTTCCCAAGCCAATTGCACGGCAGCAATTTTGTATTGACCATCTTCATAAATAAAAAGGCGCTCGCCGTGCTGAAATACAAGTTTTTGGTAGCTTTGAGCGTTCTTAATGTTTTGTTCGAATTGTTCACGCATCGTCTTTCACCTTCTTTTTAGCCTTGATCAGCTTTGCAAGCGCAGATAGCTTTTTACTTGATGCTTTCGGGTCAGTTAATGGATTCTCTGGGTCGTTGCTATGCTCTACACGCTCTTTGAACATGCCAATGTGCTGACCTGCTTTAACTGCGGCCGCAAACTGATCATTCATTTTTATTTCAACACCGTATTGATTTTCTTTAATGCCTGCATAAAGCAATTTGGCTTTTGAACTCACTCTTGTAGTGTCAGAAACATGGGTATAGCCCACACCTTCACCACGGCATTCAGGGCAATCAGGATTAGGCTCTTTGGTCTTATCAAATCCAAAGCCACCATCACAATCGGGTTTAGGTTTTTGGTTTACCTTGGCCGTATAACAAGCATTGTGATATTCGCCCTTGGTCCATTGGTAATAGTGATCTTCACCCCAACAGTAACGACAGTTCACACGAACATATTTGATTAGCTCGTTAGGGTCAGCCGTTGCCATATCCCAAAGTAGATTTAAAACCTTGTCTTGAGTGATCTTGTTGCGTTCTGAAAGCTCAGCTTCACCTTTTGCAATTGCTTCTTGAACTGAAGTTTTCTGAAGGAGCTGATAACCCATTTGTTCAGCAGTTCTTGCAGAATAACCTGCACGTATAGCTGCTTGCGTTGCATTACGATCAATCAAGTATTCATCTACAAAGCGTTGTTGTTTTCCACGTAGAGCCATTTAAAACACCTCCTTGTAGCAAAACTTCGTGCAAATACGTCTGCACATTTCATGGGAAATATCGTACTTGTTAGCGAGCTGACGATAAGACAAGCCTTCGTTGTGCAAAGTTCTAATATTTTTAACGTCTGACTCTGTCACCTTTGGCGTTGAGTCGCGTTTCACCTTGTCCTTCACGACAAATTCAGGTAGGAAAGCAAGTACTGGCATAATCAAATCTCCCATACTTCCAACTCAACTAAACCGCCTTTAACCACATTGCCGCGCTTCACAATAATTTCATCAAACTGTTCATCGTCATGGCATAACCCTGCTTTAACCAAGCTATCGAGCAACGCTTTTAAGTGATTATCAATGTCACGACGTGCACAATCAGGAAAGTGAAAAACCACGCTCATTTTTAAACGGGATGTGCTGTATTTAGCTTTCACCAAAAGGGCAACAAAACTTTGAAATGCCTTACCTCTTGCGCTGATATAACGTCGTTTACCATTCGCCATCCAATAGTGATTTACGGATGGTGGAGACATAGCAATTTCACACTTCAAAATTTGATTCATTGGCCCACCCGCGCATCTTTCCAATTGCACTCAACAGTTCGTAAACCGTCATGCTGAAAGCGAGACCATAAGCGGTCGCCTAAATCCATTTTTAGTTTGCTCATTGAAAAATTCGAAATGAGCATCGTTGGTTTTTTACGGTCATAACGAGCCGTTAAAACTTTGTGAATTATCTCTAAGCGCTTATCACGGTCATGCAAACCGTATTCATCAAGAATGAGTAAATCGTATTGAGTGAAGTCATAAATTACTGATGCTTCGGATTGATCTTTCGTATCTTTATCCCATGCGTTCATGATGCGCTGCGCAAGCTCTTCACTTGTGATGTATCGAACGTACAAACCTTTTTTGAGAAGTGTTGATGCAGTAGCACAACCAAGATGCGTTTTACCCGTTCCAGTTGAACCAACCATGATGAAATTGGATTTATTACCTGCAAGCAATGCTTGTGCATACTCGATGCATTGCGTAAGCGTATGAGCTTGAGCCTGTGTGCGAGTCTGATAATTTTCAAAACCAGATTGAGCATGACGTTCAGGAAGCATTGCACCACCAAAATGTTTATCACGAACCATCTGATCAACACGTGATTGGTCGCCTTGCTTTGAATCATGAACATGATTAATCGCACATTGAGGGCAAATTTGATGCGGTCCCGCTTGTACTTTTTGCACCTGGTGGATTTCACAAAAACCTTCAGCAATTTTGAAGCCGTTTAAAAGATTAACCATTGCATTCATCGTAAATCCTCCGGTATGTGCACAGTTCCTGTGAACGGGCGATCATCTGATTTAGGCTCGTTATTCCATGCGTCATTGACGTTTCGAGAATCGTTAGCCGAATTTGTTTTAGCAGCGGGTTTGCTTTTAGCCAGACGGCTAGCTTTCAAAGCATCGTCTTTAGCCCACTGGATATATTTCGCGTAAATCTTGTTTTCAATGAGACGACCTGAACGTATTTCAGGTGCGTAATGCGGTAGGAAGGTAATCAGGAAAGTATCAAACTCATCTTGAGTGGTTTTCGGCAAGCCTGCTCGTTGTCTCCAAGAATTAATTTCATGAAGTGAGGGTTTCCAAAGACTCAAATCGGCTTCAAGGGATTTTTCGCTCGTGCCTTGTGTTTGTGTATTAGTATTATTATCTATTCCCTGTCTATTCTCTTTACTGTCTATTGCGATCCTCTGAGGATTAGGGTTGCCATCGCCCCCCGATACGTTAGGCGATCCCGACTCTACAATTTTGGCAATCTTTTTAGTTAACGCCTTGGATTGAGGTGCGATACTTTTTAGTCGATAAACTGCATCGCGTAGCTGACTTTGTAATTCAGAAGTATCAATTTCAATACTCCATCTTTTAGCATTGCCTTGTGCGCCAGATATAGCATTTGCAAGCTTTTCAATCCAAGCTTCTAGTGCTTTCTCTGCTACAACATGGTGATATAAACGACCATCACCGCCATCAACCCAACCACGCAAAGCGTGCTCTTTTACTTTTTTCCATTTAGTTCCCATGCCTGAAAGATGCGCGAGCATCTTGTCATTGTTAGGAATGCTTGCCGCAGGGATTTGTGACCAACTTTTCAACCAAAGTGTCAAGCTTGCAACTTTTTCTGAATCGTCTCCAAGAATCCATGTTTCAGAATTCAAAAGTCGATCAATATCGAGTGGCATGAATGGAAAATTTGATACATCACATCCCATTGGGGTTAGTGGAATTTGTGTATTGTTCATACCACCTCACTTGCTCGATACATAACTTGTCGGCCAGATATTTCACGTGACCCAAGCAAGCCTGCACCAATTACCCTACCTTCGCAGGTAGCGCACATAGGGCGATTAGAGCTTGGTGAATCAAGTAAAACCCCTGTTCCCTTGCCTGTGCCACCGACACACATGGTCATGCCACACCAACAATGCACGGCAAAATGTGATTTATCTCGGAAGTTCATAAGCGTTACGTGGCGAACTCTATGCGTATATTCGCCGCGTCTTGCCTCAACAAAAGGAACTGATTTTTTAATTGCTTTGCAGTTTTCACTGCCAAAGCCTTTGCGCTTCATGTAGCGGCTAGGCGTAAGATCAATCATTGTTGTCATGCTGCCCCCTGATATTTCTTTTCATGAGAGAAATTAGCTCTCACAAGTGCTTCAGAAAGTTGAGGGCAAACAGAGTTACCTACCATGCGGGTTTGTTCTGTTTTAGTCAGTTTTACGGTGTTACCGTGCTCATCAATTCCATAGCTAAAAATATAATCATCTGGAAAACCTTGAGCCTTAAACAATTCGTGTGGTTGAAGCATACGAAAGCCAATATCAGCAATTTCATATGTCTGACCTTCAACAGTAACTAGACCGAATCTGTCTCTTGTTGGAATGGTGCGCAGCGGATTATCAATGCTATTTCCGTCTCGTTCATTCCCATAGAATGCAGTAAGGAATGCACGAACTTCTGCAAAGTGCGCACCGCTTGAAGTAATGGTATGAATAGGCTCATCAACTCGATGACCGATATTATTCTTGCGTAGCTTGACTAGGTGACTAGCTACAATGCTGTGATGATCTTTAGATGTAATAGTGTGAATAGGTTTATCAGCATCACTACCAATTACCCCTGTGTAATTTTTCGCAAGAAATGCAGAAACAAGCGCATGATGCCCGCCTTTCACACCGGCACAAATTGTTCTTAATGGTTCATTTGCAGGCATACATCTAGGAGTTGAAGCATTCGCACACTCTGTAAGAACTGGGGCAACTAAAGAAAATCTATTTTCAGTTGTCAAAGTTCTAAGTGGTGCATTTAATTCAACGCCACGAACTTCACCTTTTTTCTTTTCACCGTAATAGGTGGAAATAAAAGGACTTGAATTTGTAGCGCTCATTGGAACAATGAACGGCTTTTTGTTATTTATGACATAACGCATAGTGCCCGTGGCAATTCTGCGCAATGTTGCTTCAGCAAGTGATTTTTGTCTTGTAAAAATACTTGGGCAAGGCAAAGACCAATCAATACATTCCGCTGCGGTGCGCCAAGGTTTTAACTTTCCAATTAATACAGCTTTAGATTCAGGGTCGCCATGTGTTTGTTTAGGCCAAAGAATAGGTAAGCCATCACGACGAGCAATTAAAAAGAAACGCTTTCTAGTTGTTGGAGATCCATAATCACATGCTTTAAGTTCACGCCACTCAACATCGTATCCCTGATAACGTAGCGCCTTAACAAAACTACGGAATGTTTCACCTTTATGTTTAGGGCAAGGCTTGCCATCTTCACCAACACGGCCCCAAGTTTTAAACTCTTCAACATTCTCAAGCATAATTACACGCGGGCGTGTTAAATGCGCCCAACGCAAAGCAATCCAAGCCAAACCACGAATTTTCTTTTCTACAGGTTTGCCGCCTTTTGCTTTAGAAAAGTGCTTACAGTCTGGTGAAAGCCAAACTAGACCGACAGGTTGATTATTTGTAGCTTCAATTGGGTCAACATCCCAAACAGACTCACAATAATGCTTAGTATCTGGATGGTTAGCACGATGCATTGCTAAGGCTTTCGGGTCATGGTTAATTGCAATATCTACAGCACGACCAAATGCAGCTTCTAAACCAGTACTGGTACCGCCACCGCCTGCAAAGTTATCAATGATCAATTCATTTGGGAAAAGTGCTAAATTCATACTGCACCACCTTTCACCAGTTTTAATTCGCCATCTAAAATTGCTTGGATAACGTCTCTTAACTGTGGTGAACGCCAAGTTGACTCAACATAAACACGCAATTCACCATGATTATGACTTTGGCGTTTAATGTAACGATCAGCATCGTGACGGGTTAAAAATGCCTGAATATTTACCCACTCTTGGACATGGTGAACTTCATACCAATCACGCTTGAGTTCAGTTGCCATTTCTTCCATGATTTCGCACTGATTGGATTCATCAAGCTCAGGAAAAAGTTCATCATATTCACTAAGGCAAAATTCATTAATTTTGTGTCTTTCTGCCGCATCTAGTGAATCAAAGAGGTCAACTACTGTGTCATACATTGAGCCGTCGAAAGTCCAATTACTCTCATTGGCATAATCTGAATCCATACCATGAATAATCTTTTTCTCTTGAACCATCCAGATAGGGTCTCTGGTAGAACAATAGTGTTTTTCATGGCTTTCGATTAGCTCGGCAACAAACTCTTGCCAATTTGCATATGTAAGATTGCTCATGACACCTCTCCCGTAGCTTTAAACGCACGACTGAGATGCACTGATTCATCGCAAGAAAATACGCGACAGTTTTTAGAAATATGATTTTCAATGCGACGGTCATCGCCCATGTCTTCAATTTTCCGCTGTTCCACAGGTTGAACTAAACAGTGATTACACTGCTCTCCTTTAAACTCAGGACATTTGTTTTTGCACTTATGTTCTGTTAAATTAGTCATGTGATTTAATCCCTTGATTAATGAACAACTAAGCCTGATCCACGAAATCAGGCTTTTTTAATACCCAAGTTTTTCCTTTTTTCCGCTGATCTCGTCATGAAACAGGTCATCAACGGTTTCAATTCGGTTCATCCAGCTTTTAGACATAACTAAAAGTGCTGCTACCCGCTCTTTATCAATACTTTGATAATCCTTTGGTACCACCTTCAAACCTAAGCAACTCAATAGCTCGCAAAAGTTTTCAATTTCTGTTAAGCCATTGCTTTTCTTGTCATTTTTCATTCTTGACAAAGTGCTCGCATCGACATTTAGATGTTCCGCAATTTCTACATTTTTATTTGATGCAAGTGCCTGCAATATTCGGGAGACGCCATTTCTGGCGCTTGCAGATAGATCGACTAATAATTTGTTCATGTGGTTTCTTCCGCTTTCTGAGTAACTTTCTTATGAAGAGCCAAGAGACCAGAAGCAATCTTGTGGGAAATGCGTTGTCCTCTTTTGCCATTCTCTAAGTCACTTACATAACTTTGAGAGCAAGGAACTTCAGCAGCTATTTGTGGTTGAGTCATACCGCTTTGTTTAATATCAGCGATTATTTCTTGCCAATTTTCCATAGGTACTCCAATAACTATATCGCTTTAGAAGTAATTTATCTTAATTGCGATATTAATGCAATCTCCATATCGATAAGGTTTTGTATCACAATTGCGATATGGAGAAGGTAGGATTTTTAAAATGGCAGAATTAACACCAGGTGATCGTTTACGCTTTTTAAGAACTCAAGCCGGTCTTAATCAAAAAGAACTTTCTAAAAAGACAGGCGTAGGCCAATCATCTATTTCTGACTTTGAGAATAATGTGAAAATTATGGCAGCAGATAAACTTGCCATCATTGCTAAAGCATTAAACAGTACGTCTGAGTACATAATATTTGGCGGTTCGAATGCCAAATTAGTAGAAGATAAGCAGTTAGCCGTATGGGAAGACGGTGACGAAATCCCTGCTAATATGGTGGCAATCAAGTACTACGATGATGTTCATGTTAGTGCGGGATATGGATATATGAATGAAACCCCACAAGCACCAAAACAACTTTGGTTTCGTCGTGATTCACTAGACGCTTACAACGTAAGTATCAAGGACTCAGAAGCAGTTGTTGTACAAGGCGAAAGCATGTACCCCGAATTTTCAGATGGTCAAGTTATTGCAGTCGATAGGTCTGCAACAAAGATATTTGACGGTGAAATATATGCCTTTCAAGTTGGAGAAGATACTAAAGTAAAATTTCTCTTTAATTGGAATGAACAAGGCGAAGGCGGTTTTAAAGCTGTGTCACGAAATGAAGATAAAGTTCGTTTTCCAGATGAGTTTTATTCCCCTGCCCGTATTGAATCAGAAGGGATATATGTAATTGGTCAGTACTGGTGGAAATCACAACTCAAAAGAATTAGAAGATAAATTTTAATATCTCAATAGCCCGCTTTATGCGGGCTTTTTATCGTTTTAAAGAAATACAGAATATCTTAATTGCAATATTTATCTCGATTGCTATTGACAATTAATATCTTAATTGCGATATTTATCTCACCAACTACTAAACCAAAAAGTTAGGTGAATGTTATGCCCGCTAAAAACACTTCATTCAGTCAAACCCTAGCAAATCTTCAACGTGGCGACACGATTGAACAACTCGATTCGCTTTTGACTGAAGCGCTCCAAGCATCGAACGACACAGGCAAAGTTTCAAAAGTTACTGTGACTTTGACAATTAAGCCTAATGGTCGTGGTACCTACAAAATTCAGGATGATATTAAGTCAACTCTTCCTAAATTCGACAAAGAACCAACTGTCCTATTTACAGATGGTGATCAACAGCTTGTGCGTGAAGATCCACGCCAACAGAAATTAAATCTTGAGCACATTGATGCGGGTACACCTGCCGAGCTCAAACAACTTCCTACTGATAACAAACCAACAATTAAGTCTTTAAGTTAATTAATTAGCTTACTTAATAACTGTTTTTAATAACTTTTTCTAAACAAGCCATCACAGGTAAATACCAATGAGCGAACTTAATAATATTGCTGAAACTAACTACAAGCTTGGTCAAGAAAGCTTGAAAACAGCTACTAAATCAACAGATGTTTTGCCTTTTGTTGTAGTGCCACACGGTAGTGAAGTACACCCATTTAAAGAGTTATTGGCTCGTCCTATTAATTTAGAGCAAAGCGTTTCTTTGAATACTGCTAAAGACTTTATTGCATATGTTTCACGCTATGCAGATAAAAACTCTTTAGTTTTCGTTGATATTCTCAAAGGCAAATTTAAAGCTGTACTCGATTATCACGAAGTCGAAAAAGAAACTAATACAGGCGCAGTACTTGCACCACGTCACGGCAAACATGCAGCACATTTTGTAGCTGAAAAAACACCTGAATTCCAGAAAATTGAAAAAAATTCTGGTGAAAAATTCACTCAAACGAACTTTGCTTTGTTCCTTGAAGATGTAATGCCTTACATCAATCAACCAGATGCAGCAGTTTTGTATGAAATCGTACAAACACTCAATGCAAAAACTAACGTTGATTTTAAATCTGGTATTCGCACCGATAACGGTCAAGTTCAATTGACTTATAACGAAACAATTGAAGCACGTGCCGGCACTGCGGGTAATTTAACAATCCCTGAACAAATCGTTTTCGGCATCCAAGTACATCGTGGTGGCAATCACTATGCCCTTCCTGCACGTTTCCGCTATCGCATTAAAGAAGGCGTGATTACGTTCTGGTACGACTTAGACCAACTTGAAAAAGCAATCGAGAAATCAATGGAAGACACCGTTGAATATGTTCGTCACGGTAAAACTGTTGAGAGCAAAGAAGAACAAGGCCAATTAAGCGGCATTCCTTCTTATGTGCAGATTTTGGAAGGTTCAGTTTAATTTTTTCAAACTTTTAGACATAAGAAAGCCCCGAAATTTTGGAGAAGGACGGGGCTATCTAAACAAGCATTACTTTTCACTGTTGTTCAACAGCTAAAGCTAACGGGGTCATTATGGAACAAAACATTATGGTTAGTCAAATTTCTAATAATCATCGTAATCTGATTAAAGGATTAGTGCGAAAACAAAAAGTTAAGCGCATTAAGAATGTTTTGCGTATGAAACGCGACCAATTAATTGCTGCATTAAAAGATGCATATAAAAACAGCCCTGCTTTAGGTTTTGGAACTTACTTTATTGGCGGGATTGTTGTTTTAGTCGTAACGATGAGTTTTGCACTTGCATCTGCACGGGTTGCTTACATGAATTTGGAGCCTCAGCAGATAAATATATTTTCACCAATTTATACCGTTGATGATTTGGATTTAGGTCCTTACAACGACTGTCATGTTGATTGTCACGCATCAATCTTAACCAGTGATGTACGTTTTCGCATTGAAGTTAATTTTGATTTCTCAGGCTACGACAACAGCAATGGTTTTAACCGTGCTACAGGCATTCAAATTGAACGCTTAGAGCCAATCAATGTTGTTGATGAAGAAGGTGTTGTAAATGCCTATATCGACCGCTTTGAGATCGTAAAGATCAATGAAGCACTTGAAGAATCAATTGAAACTAAATTAGCAAAGTTAGGTGGCTGATATGAATACACATGTTGATCGTGAAAAATTCCTAGCAAACCGTAAGAAAGGTATTGGCGGTTCAGATGTTGCAGCCATTCTAGGCTTTAGCCCTTACAAGTCACCATACCAATTATGGCTTGATAAAACTGGTCGTAGTGAGAAGTCAGAGCAAAATGAATCTGCTCACTTTGGTAATTTGCTTGAAGATGTAGTTGCTAAAGAGTTTTCACATCGATCAGGTATGAAGGTACAGCGCGTAAAACAGCAATTATTTCTTGAAGCACACCCTTGGGCAATTGGCAACATTGACCGTGCTGTTATCAATCCAGAAATATCGGGAAATGTACGCTTTAAAGATGGTGCTTTAACTACTGACCAGTTACTTGAATGTAAAACTGCCAGTGAATACATGAGCAAATTGTTCGGTGAACAAGACACTGACCAAATACCAGACTATTACTTAACACAATGTCTTTGGTACCTCTTGATTACAGGCTGTCAAACCATCCACTTAGCTGTATTGATTGGCGGCAATAAGTTCCGTATGTATCGCATTGAGCGAGACGAAGACCTTATCAAATCTATCTTCAACCAAGTAAAAGCATTCTGGTTTAACCACGTGCTTGCAGATGTACCACCCGACCCGACTTGCTTTGATGATGTATTGCATCGTTGGTCTAAACATGTGGTGGGCAAACAGGTTGAAGCTAATTTAAATCAAATCAAGCTTGCGGAAGAACTCATTACAGTTCAGCAGACTAAAAAAGATGCTGAAGCACGTGAAGAAGCAATCAAGCTAGAAATTGCCACAGCTATGCAAGATGCGGAAATGATGATTAGCCGTGGCTCAACCATTTGTACCTACAAAGCACAATCTTCAACACGTATTGATACCAAAGTGTTGAAGGAAAAAGAACCTGAATTATTCGAGAAATACAGCAATACAAGTAGTACCCGTGTATTTCGTATTTCAAACAAGTTTAAAGAATCTCTAATTTAAGGAAATTTATCATGAATGCATTAGTTCAAAACACTGGCTTTTTAACTCCGACAACTTTAGCTGAAGCAATGCAGGTTGCGGATATATTGGCAAGCTCTGAAATTGTGCCGAAGGACTACCAGAAAAAACCAGGCAACATTTTAGTTGCAATGCAATGGGGCGCTGAAATTGGTTTGCAGCCACTCCAAGCAATGCAAAACATTGCGGTGATTAATGGTCGCCCTTCTCTTTGGGGTGATGCTGTGCTTGCTCTTGTGCGTAGTTCAGGTTTGCTCGAGCAGTTTGAAGAAACTCAAACAGAAGATATGGCAACTTGTACCGTTAAACGTAAAGGCCAAAAGGCTGTAACCAAAACGTTTAGTAAAGAAGATGCTAAGCGTGCAGGACTATTAAGTAAACAAGGCCCTTGGTCGCAATACCCTAAACGTATGATGCAAATGCGTGCACGTGGATGGGCATTACGTGATGAGTTCACAGATATTCTAAAAGGCTTTGGCGTTGCAGAAGAAGAACGCGATAAGGAAATTGATGTAACACCTGAACCATCAAATCTTCCAAAGCATCAAGGTACCACAGGCTTAAAAGCTCAGTTAGCGGAACGTGAAGAAAAGCAAGCTAAGGTGATTGATTTAGCTGTTTCATTCGATGTTGAAAAATGCATTGAAGATATTGGAAAGGTTGAAAACCTAACTGATTTAAAAACACTTGGCTCAACCATTCCTTCTGATCTTGGCGAACCGGCACAGACTGATATTAAAAACGCGTACGCAAATCAGAAATTCTATCTTCAGCTTGTAGATGATTTGGAAATTGCAAACTCAATTGAAGCAATCAACTCAATTATGGAAAAGCAATTTGAACCAAACACATCATTCTTAACAGATGCACAGATTGATTCTGTCAGCAGCTTATTCGAACGCAAAACGGCTGAATTAACAGCGTAAGCCACTACCACTTTTTAAATAATTTTTATACGAGCGCCCTTATTTTTAAGGGTGCTTAGGGAAATTCACCCATGAACCCGACTTTTGAACAAAAACAAGCCATTGATATGGCAATTAATGGTGATTCTTGCAAGGTAACTGCTTATGCAGGTGCAGGGAAAACATCAACACTTAAATTAATTGGTAATGCTAAGAGCTATCAATCTGGTATGTACTTGGCATTCAACAAGGCAATTGCTACAGAAGCACAAAGCAAGTTTAACCGGAACGTACGTTGTAAAACTTTCCATAGTCTTGCATTCAATTCGGTACCACGTTGGTTTACCAACAAACTTAAAAACCGTCGTTTGATGTCGAATCAAATTGCATCACGCCATGACCTTGAGTCGTATCAAGTACCTGTATCTTTAACCAAACAACGCGGTGAAGATGACCAAAAACGTTTATTCAATAATAAGCGCATGGCAACTTCTTTAATTAATGCCATTGGTTATTTTTGTCGATCAAATTATTCAGAAATCCAGTTGGCACAAGTCTATGCTGCGCTACCAGATTGGATGGAAGAAGCATATCGAGCGGAACTTGCCAAAATTCTTTTACCTAAGGCAAATGATTATTGGCAAGACATTCTTGACCCATTCGGTGTAAACCGTTTAGAGCATGACCACTATTTAAAATATTGGGCACTCAGCAAGCCAGTCATCAACACAGATTTTATTTTGTTTGATGAAGCACAAGATGCTGACCCTATCATGCTGAACGTTCTAAATAATCAATCTGCTCAGGTCATTTATGTCGGTGATAGACACCAACAGATTTATGCATTTCGTGGTGCTGTAAATGCAATGCAGTCATTAGAAATTCCTGAAACACGCCTAAGCCAATCATTCCGTTTCGGTAAAGATATTGCAGATTTAGCAAACACAATTTTATTCAATGTCCTTGATGAAGATGTGCCATTAAAAGGCTTTGAGCAAATTGAATCACAGGTTTGCGAAGTTCATGACAGCATAGCCGATGCAATTATTTTCCGTACTAATGCCGCTGCCCTATCTCACATGGTTGAGCTTATCCAATTAGGCCGCGAACCACGTCTTGAAGTTGATACAGGCTCTTTAATTAAAAATATTGAAGATGCAAAAAAAGTGAAAGCAGGTGTTCGCGTAAATGATGGAAGTGCTTTTGAAGGTTTTAGCACTTGGGAAGAAGTACTTGAATACAGTCATGAAGTTTCAAACAGTGATATTAAACCATTGGTGAGCCTAATTGAGAAAGTAGGCGAAAACGCACTTATTGAAGCTTTATTAAAAAGCAGTTCTAACGACTACGACTGTGTTGTTACTACCGCTCATAAATCAAAGGGTCTTGAATTTAACAAGGTCAAATTAGGTGGTGACTTCTTTTATAAAGAAGCCGTTTCCGATGGTGAAAAGCCATTAACTCCAGATGAAGCACGTTTGCTGTACGTAGCAGCAACCCGTGCAAAAAAACAACTGGACATTACCGCCCTAAACCCTCTCTTCAAAAATATTAAATCAGGAGTAGCAGCATGACAGACTCAGATATTGAAAGAAGTAATTTTGAAATTTATGAACTAAGCAAAAGACCTTGCGCTAAACGCGAAAGCATATTTGAAAGATTCAACTCAAATGGGCTTGGCGAGTCGGAACAACACTATGTTGGGAAATATGTTGATAGTTACATGCAAGAGAAATGGGAGTTATGGGAAAAAGCCAAATCACAAACAGTACCAAATGAAATCATCAATGAAATTCAAGGTTGGGTAGCGGTCCATTCAACACAGGCAATGGAATTAAACGGTGAAGAGTTTGTAGTGGGCGCAAATGAATTGGCTGAGTTTATCGACCAATTAGTTAAAGGTGAATTGGGTGAACAACCATGAACAAAATGACACATGAGCAATTTTTGTTGATGAAACTTGCAGAAGAAGCAACCGAAATTGCTCAAATTGCGTTAAAGACTGCTCAATTCGGGATGACAGAAAAACATCCAGATTTGCCGCTAAATAATTTAGAAAGAATCCATTTAGAACTGAATGACCTCCATGCTGTTGTCGATGAATTGAATACTTGGTGTCAATTTGGATTTAAGCCTAACCATTCCGCAAGAATCAATAAGATTGAGAAATTGAATAAATATCTTAGTTATTCAATACAGCTTGGGAAAGTTGAAAACGTTCCAGAAATTTTCGGTGAAATAGGAGCTGAACAGCCATGAAACCATTTTATTTAGTTTGGAGTGAGGGCCGCGGCAATCCAACTTATAAGCATGAAAGTTATGCAGGTGCGGAACGTGAAGCGCACCGATTGGCAAAACTTAATCCTGGTGAAGAATTTCACGTTTTGGTATCAAGCTGCACTCTTCAAGTCCCTGACCCAGTAATTAAAACCGAGCATTTGGAAGATATGCCTTTCTAAACGCTCTAAAGAACATTCTTAGCAATGTTCTACAGGTGTAATCGCATTGCTGACCCTCTGTGATTACTCCTGAGAACATTGCGCCAAATACAAGGAACATAAAATGGGAAAATATATTGTTGTAGTAGAATCCGATAAGCCGCCACAAATTTATGTACATGATGATGTGCCTAATGTTGGTAAAGTATTGGAGATCAAAGCGGAAGAAATACCGAACCGTGTACCGGCTGCTTGGTTGATGGAGCGGTATAATTTATCAAGAAAAACTATTATTGATGAATTAAGAGCGTTTAATCTTGGCAGTGATGGGAAGCACCTTTATAGTCCTGCTACTGTCATGCCAATTTTGGATAATCTTAGTAAGGCCAAAGCACAACGGCAAGCTAGACGTAAAAATTAAAAAGGGGCATAAAGCCCCTTTATTTATTTTATTCCCTTAAAAATTTGTTTTCTTACATGTTCCTCAGCTGCTTTTTTCTTTAAATCTGAAAAACTTTCAAACTTAGTGTTCTCTTTTACGAAAGTGTCAATTTCTTCGTCTGGCATTGCTGCAAAATCTTCTTGCGATTCTATTTTAAACCCCGCTTTTTCAAAAAGCTCACCTATACTTTGAAATTCAGTATTAGATTGAATGAACCCCTCATTAAAAAGAACTTCTAAAGACACAGTTTGTTGACCATCTAAATTTTTTAAGTTATCTGCTAATTTTTCCAAACTTTTAAAACCATTTTTCATAAAGTTGCCTCTTCTGATAAAATTATCTAGCATTACAATTAAATGTTTTATTCAAAAAGTGATATAAAATAAATATTTTATTACAATAAAACCGCACTGCCCCCACTGCGCCACCACTCATTTTTAAACAATTGATTTAATTAAATTATTATAACCTTGCCAAGGTTGGGGTCGCGAGTTCGAGTCTCGTTTCCCGCTCCAAAATTTAAAAACCACTTAATTCGAAAGAATTAGGTGGTTTTTTATTGGCTACAGGTTAGCTTTGGTTATTCAAATTAGCGACTCTGTCCAACCATCATATTTTCCTTATGACTTCAGATGATACTTGGTCATAGTGATCAGCAACTCTCCGAGCACTATCTTATTTTTAGGTATTTCACATACTGCAGGCCATCCAACTAATGGTAACAATAGAAAAAACCTACAAAACTTTATTCGTAAGCCCTATTACTCAAGTTTTTTAAGAAATACCAATCAGTAGTTTTAAAGTCAGAAAAAATTAACGAATTCTGTAACAAACATCTAACTTGCCTTTAATTTGGCTATAACATGACCATGAATCATCTTTATAATTTTTAATCACTTTTTGTGTTTTACCATCCCGATAATAATAAACTGCATCCATCACATGATCACCATCTTTACCCATGAATATTGGACGTTCATCACTATCTGGATCCATAGTAGATTCTTCAATTAAAAATTTTTGCTTGCCAATTTTTAAAGCTGTATACAATCCTCCAGTACCACCACCAGAAGAAACAACACAAGGTTTAGTAATGTTCTTCCCGTCTACGACAAAGCATTGACCTTTTCTATCTGGGTTTTCATGAGCAAAAGTTTGAACCGAGATAAACGCAGTTAAGATCATTAAAATTTTATTCACTAAATTAATCCCTATTTTTAAATTACCTTAAATATCTAAACTTTTAAGTTCGTTTAATCTTTCTCTAGTTTTATCAGCTTCACAACTTAAAATAATTAAATGTGAGCCTGCCCCCATAGACTGAGCACCATAATATCCCATCAAACCAGAACATTGCTTTGTACGATAATCAAGCCAAGCCTTTTGGGAATTTTCCAAACTAGCTTTCCCTTCACCCTCCAAGTTTGAAGCTAATTTATTGTAAATTTTATTCATTTTAGCTTTATCAGTTTTTAACTGTTTTTCAAAGCATTCGATATCAGAATAAACATTACCAGTCTTACATTCCGCATGAGCAACCCCACAAAATAGCACTAACAAAGCAAACATTAATTTCTTCATTTATATAATACCTTTCACATTTTTAACTATTTGAATCATTAGATTTTAATTATGGCATGAAACAACTTTTATTCTTACCAGAGGTTTTAATTATTTAGTTAAATTAGCCATTTCAATTACTGCAGTATGGTTAATGGATCGCTATAACTTGTCTCGCAAATCGATTATTGATGAGCTTCCTCCATTTAACAAATGGTCCGAATGGTAAACATCTTTACAATCCGAATGAAGTCATGCCTATACTTGAGAATTTAAATATTCAAAGGCAGCTACGGCAGTCGAGACGGAAGAATTAAAAAGGCGCTTTATGCGCCTTTATTTTTCAAATAATTTAGAATGATTTTTTGAATATCAGTAGTAACTTTAATTTTTAATAATTTGAATTCTGTATAGCCATTTTTAGATATTAAAATTGGCTGTAATTTCGCAACCATTTTATGAAAATCAATTATCAGAAACTCAGGGTTTAAAATTTCATATAGAAATAAAGCTTTTTCCTGTACTTCATTAGGTAAAGCACTTAAATTTCCTTTATTTAACCTTAATTCTTCAATGATCCGTTCATAGTGATTAAGATCCAAACAAAAAGATTCAATCGCAAGGTTTAACTTATTACTAATTAAGGAATATTGGCTCAATATAATATCTTTTTGGGTAGTGGGATCACATAAGTAAGTTCGTAACTCATTGTAGGCAATATCCATTTCAGTAAAACAATGATGCAAAGATAGCTTTAATGATTCTAAATTGTGAAGTCGGTGCTGTTCACGCCAATCATTGAATAGTAAGAAAGCAACTAGAGCAGCAACTAAAGTTGCAAAGGCAGATAGATAATCACCCTCTAAGCCAAGAGTTTTTTTAAAAAATAATGATAGGAATAAACATAATGAAAAAATTACAACCAACAAGTACGAATAAATCAAAAAGTTTTTCATATATTAAATTGCTGAGTAATTTTTGATAAAATAGTATCGCAAAGATATAAAAAATTGTAAAAAAGTATTCGACAACACTTCTGCACCATTAAAATCTAAGCTATCGTTATTTAATATTTATTATAACCTCCACAAAATTAGAATGACGGGCTCAAATCTCACTTCCCCTCTCTAAAATTAAAAAACCACCTAGCTTAAAAAATTAGATGGTTTTCTTATCTGCTAGTTAGCTATTTATCGCTAACACCCTCATATATTCTTAGCTAAATCTTTTGCTAAACATTGTTCATGCCAAGCCGTTTGGAAATTTTCGACAGCTTTTGACTTGATGAGAGGGTCTTCAAATAATTTTGAAGAATATGCAGATTTAATAAGCTCTTGATAAATTTGTTTGGCTTGTTCCTCTTCAAGATGATTCGCTATGTCATGTAGCTCTTTAGCTGGCACCTCATGTTGTCTAGCATCCATCACACCACTTGCTGCTTTTTTAACAGTTTCACAGTAATGAAGCTGCATTGCTTCTGACGCGGCATAACATGGAATAGAAATTGCGCTGATAAAGAGGAATATAAATCTCATAATCTCACCTTAATTTGACGCGCAAGGTTATCAACTAATCTGCCCAAATTTAAGTTAAAAAAGGTTATTTTTGTTTTCTCTTATTTTATTTGACCTTTTGCACTTGAGTGTCAGAAGCTTTAAGCACTTCTCCATCTGCTGCGACAGGCGCCATAAATGGAATTTGCTGACCTGTGTTTTTATCAATTAACAGAGAATGGTGCTCACCACTTTCAAATAAGTTATGCTCGCCCCATTGTCGTAGAGCTACAACTACTGGAAACAAACTCTCCCCTTTAGCGGTCAACACATATTCTTGATAAGCCGTACCATCCGAAGCATCTTGCATTTCAAGAACGCCTGCATCAACTAACTTTTTCAGTCGATCAGAAAGTATATTTCGCGCAACTCCCAGACTCCGCTGGAAATCTCCAAAACGGCGCATTCCATCAAAAGCATCACGCACAATAAGAAGTGACCAACGGTCTCCAATCAGATTAACGCAGCGCGTAACGGGACAAGGTTCGTCTTTTAAAGATGTAGCATTCGCCATCAGGTTTCCTTAAAAATAATCAGGAATAAAATATCTAGTTGCATTTTAAAACTAGTCAATCTAACATTCAACTAGTTTCATTTTAAAACTAGATTAAATGGATTTAGGGTTATGAAAGCTTCTCTTGCATCTTCGACTTCACCTACAGCAGACAATAGACCGCTTTCGAGCATGCCTCGTGGCGTCATATTGCTGTTTGCTATTGCAAGTGGTGCAAGCGTAGCAAATGTCTATTATGCACAGCCTTTGCTCGACATATTGGCTAGAGACTTTAGCATTAGTCATGCCGCCATCGGTGGTGTAGTGACAGCCACGCAAATTGGTTGTGCACTGGCCCTCGTGTTTCTGGTGCCGTTGGGCGATCTTGTAAATCGGCGTCGATTAATGACTATACAGTTACTGGCTTTAGTATCTGCATTGCTAATTATTGCATTTGCTCATTCTGTTGTTGTTCTTTTGGTAGGAATGCTTGCGGTCGGTTTACTCGGGACAGCCATGACCCAAGGGCTTATTGCTTATGCAGCGAGTGCTGCGGCTCCACATGAGCAAGGACATGTAGTTGGCACTGCCCAAAGTGGTGTGTTCATTGGCTTACTGCTTGCCCGAGTATTTTCAGGGGGAATCAGTGATGTAGCGGGTTGGCGTGGCGTGTATTTTTGTGCAGCCATCATCATGCTCATGATTGCTTTACCACTCTGGAGAAGACTTCCTCATTTAAAAGTTCAGCCCAATACAATGCGCTACCCTCAGCTTCTAGCCTCTATGGTAAAACTGCTTCGCCAAGAAAAAGTATTACAAGTGCGCGGTGTCTTAGCTTTACTCATGTTCGCGGCATTCAATATTTTTTGGAGCGCACTGGTATTACCCTTGAGTAAACCACCTTATAGTTTTTCACATACGATTATTGGATCTTTTGGTCTTGTTGGAGTCGTTGGTGCTCTAGCCGCTGCACGTGCTGGACACTGGACTGACCGCGGATATGCTCAGCGCACAAGCTTGGCAGCACTGTTAATATTATTAATCGCATGGGTCCCACTTTCACTTATGGCGTACTCACTTTGGGCACTGCTGATTGGCATAGTATTGCTAGACTTGGGTGGACAAGCTTTACATGTAACCAATCAGAGTATGATTTTTCGTACTCGTCCAGAAGCGCATAGCCGGCTTGTTGGCCTATACATGCTATTTTATGCAATTGGTAGTGGACTGGGTGGTATCAGTACAACCGCTACTTACGCCTATGCTGGATGGCTTGGCGTGTGTGCTCTAGGTGCAGGTGTGAGTCTGTTGGCGCTATTATTTTGGTGGATGACACATAAAGTCTCTTAAATAGTAATAACATCTACTCTCAAATTAAAAACCACATCATCCAAAAGAATCATGTAGTCTTTAATGAGCAGTTAATTTAATGAGACGTCTGTGCTGCTTTAGGTTTAAAGACCATTAAAAAGACAACGATAAAAGCTAATAAAACAAAAGATGCACTAAATCTGCTTAAATCTAATCCGCCATGCGCGATAGGTTTATCAAGAAAATCTCCTAATACTGCACCTAGAGGTCTGGTAAGAACAAAGGCCAACCAAAATAATAAGGTTCTTGAAATTTTGGTATAGAAATAGCAGATTGCCAATACCAATAATAAAGTGCCAAAAATTAAAGCAGCGCTCGTATACCCTAACCCTTGAGTATCTGCTGTCCAATCTCCTAAAGCTGTCCCTAATGTTTGAGAAAACATGATTGTTAACCAATAGAAGGCTTCACTTTTTGCAGATTGGATACTTTTTACCGAAATTGTGCCGCAGCTTAAATACCAAACAAACAGAGATAGGCCTAATAAAATAAGTAATATTAAACTGCCTCCCGCATAGCCCACTCCTAAAGTTCGGTCAACAAAATCAGCAATCGTCGTTCCTAGCGTCGTAGTGGCAATGATCGTTGCCCAGTAGAAAAATGAATTATATTTTTTAGCTTTAATTTGCAATCCTACAAAAACTGCAAATATCACTGCAAAAATTGCAGTACTGATTACATATCCCAAATTTAGGGACATGGATAAAGCATCTCCAGCAGTTTCGCCTAGCGTTGTGGCTGCAATTTTAATTATCCAGAATAATAAGGTGACTTCTGGAACTTTACTCAAGGCTTTAGATAAATTCTCATGACTAATCATTGTATGTTCTCCCAACATACACATTCATTAGCACCTATCTAAAGGTCTATGCCTTAAGATTAAATTAAGGTTAAAAAGAAATTACAAATACTTTTTTCAAAGAGGTTTACACGACGCATCTTGCCCCCAAACACAGACGAAAAATATAACAATATATGAATGAGTAAAATATAATAAGATGAAATCTTCTCTAACAATCTAAATGTTGATATGCAACGTTAGTCCATTACTATCAAAAATACATGGAAGTCCCTAAAGGAACAAAATTGGGTATTAATAATAAATTGATTTGCACAGTTGTGTTGGTACTCTTTACGGGATGTCAGCGACAAGAAGCGAACGAAAATACAAGTGCTGTAAAACTCCCTGTTTATCAGTTTAATGGTGTTTCAGCTTCAGCACGCTTAAAAGGAATATTGCAGCTAAAACAAGAGTGTCTTTATGTGAACGATATACTTATTATTTTTCCGGAACACACCGCTCAGTGGGATTCTGAAAAAGAAACTTTGAGTTATAAAGGTCAGAATATCGCCCTAGGCAATGAATTAGATATTGTTGGAGGGGGCGGTGATTTTGAGCAAGACAATTTACGCATTAAACATTTAAGCCCAATGTGTGATCATCAGAATATTTGGTTTGCTGGATAATCTACAGCGAAGGGTTCGAGTTCAATTTTCGCCCTCCTCAACCGCTAAGTCTTAAACTGGATGAGTCAACTGATGATCAGATTTATATATTTTCCTGACAGGCAACCAGAAATAAATATAAATGAATAGCATAATCCAACCCAACAATACGTCTCCAATTAAATGTGGAGACTCATGTGCCATCACCAATCCCATAACAAACATTGCACCGAAATGAGCAATATTTGCAATCATGGTAAATTCAAAAAACATATAGTTTTTTAGAGGCTCATTGGCGGCTTTTAATAGAAACCAGCCCCATACAATATAGATGGCTGAGATCATCAACTCGTAATGCTCACCTCCACCATGCAACTCTCCCCAGCGAATTAATCGAACAAGAAATTTACCCCATTCGAACTGAAGTAAAATTGCAGGAATATTTAAAAGGATAAAAAGCACTGCACCTGCAAAAAATAGAAGAAAGCTAATTCCCATCAATTTTGCGACTAGACTAAATCTCGATATTTTTATCTGATAAGCGGTCGACATAACTTATAACCTCATTGATATAAAACGTTAATTTATAATTTTAAGACGCACGTAATCGACGAGTTTTGAAAATCCCCAATCCTTTATCTTTTTCGTTTTCAATAATGACATTGCTCGGTTCACCGATTACTCTAGAATCAATCATCACGTTACCCATAATCAGAACTCCGACACCAGATTGCGACCAAGTTCGATATAGCTGAATCAGCTCTTTATTTGGTCGCCCATCTGTATGTGCCAGCCCTTCACTTAAAGCCGATTTAATAAGAGTGTAAAACCACCTTTTAAAACAAATGGTGATGCCAGTTTTAATTCGGTTTCCATTTTAGACCTCCAGCTTTATTCTTTTTAAGCAGTAAGCTTTTGAATATAGTTACGAATAGGCATTGCGATTAAATCAGGATGGCTTGCAATTCCCCAGTGGCCCAATGGAATATCTGTACGTGTAAAAGATGAATTCACCCATCGATCTTGTTTGTCTACAATATGCTGAGGCACAAAACGATCTTTAGTCATTGATACAACATGTATCGGCACCGATGTATAACGTTTCTGTGCATTCAATAATGGCTTGAATAAATTTAGGCGATAAAAGCCCAAGCCATGTATTCCATTTTTCAGTTGGTTGGAATGAGCTGTAACTTTCTTACCTTCGAGTTGTGAAACGACTTGGGGCCAAACTTTTGCCAAACCCAAATACCAACTTAATTCAGGGATAAGGGGAACATTAAAAAACAGCATGTAACTCGAGGAAATCATTTGTTTGACAGCAGCGAACATTTTCATCGGATCTTTACTGTTTAGATTTTCTTTAAACCATATGCCCACATGGTCAATACTAGGCGCTAAAGCTGTATAACTTTTGATATAAGGTTTTAACTTGTCATCTAAAATAGCTTCCCACCCTTGTAATGCCCCTAAATCATGGCCAACTAGGTGTACAGGACGATCGGGGCTTGTTTGTTCAATAACAGCTTTTAAATCAGAAATGAGATAGTCCATCTGATATCCCGCTTCAGATAACGGAGCCCCAGATAAACCCGTACCTCGTACATCGTAAGTCACAATATGGAAATCTGATTTAAGCAATGAAGCCAGCTCATCCCAAATCTGTGCTTCGTCAGGATAGCCATGAATAAACACCAGTGTTTCATTATGATCCGCCGCTGTCCCCCATTCATATATTGATAAAGTGACATCAGCAGACTGAATATACCTTTGTTGTTTTTCAATATTTGTATTCATATTAACTCACCAATCCTTTTTGTATTTCTTCATAAAGTTTGACCGCTGGTGATCGATTTATATAATCCAATGCAAGCTCGGTTGAACCTTCATAGTAAGGATGATACGCAGGTTTAAAGAAGTTTTTAGCAATCGTGATAAACCACACAGGACTTGGTACTAACTCTTGAGAGCTTGCTTTAAACCATTCTTGCCAAAAACCTAGACGAGCTAAGCTTTGTTGAGATTTAGGTAAACTACGATCTACCGCTGCCAGCTCTTGTGTGCCTTTAATCATTAAATAAGTAAAAATTGGTGCAGTTAAACTCATGATCGCAGCACGTAATGCATAGTTTCCGCCTAAGTGCTCAAATAAATCGAAAGCAACCGTTCGATGTTCAACTTCTTCTGCACAGTGCCAAGTAAATAGATCACTTACTGCTGGGTCACAACCTTTTTCCTCCCAGTGAGCTTTCGTCAAAGTATATTGGCCTAATGCGCAAGTGTAATGTTCAGCAGCAGCGACAATACCAACACGGAACAATAACCAAGACTTTTGCATACGCTTTGGTAGAGCTTTGCCAAACGGCTTATCTGCAAGCATATAATCAAATAATTCCATTACACGTTCGTACTGTTTTTCAATATCAATCCCATAACGCTGTATATATTTTTCGATAGATTCTTTGTGCGCTTGCGCATGAATTGCCTCTTGGCGAATAAAAGTTTCTACATCTTTCTTTAATTTTTCATCGGTTATGAATGGTAGTGCCTTATTAAAAATGCGGCAGAAAAAGTACTCTCCTCGCACAAGTGTAAAACTGAAATGGTTTATAGCATGACTTCCTATTGGAGATTGTGGCATCCAATGTAGTGGTGACTCATTCCAATCAAAAGCGACGCGACGTGGAAATAAAGGCCATAAAGTTTTAGAAGCCATATCTTTGAATGCGTTTGGGTACATGTTCTTTTTCTCTTCCTCAAGATAACCACACATTAAGTTCCAAAAAGGAACTTGTTAATATCTTTAAAGGACAATTCCTGTGTCAGAACGGTCAAAAGCTTAAATTAATCTTTAAAATAATAGCTAACAGAAAATTTTAGGAGTGAGAAAGATTAAAAAAGCCCCCATATGGGAGCTTTTCAAAGTAGTTTAGAGTCTGTTATTTACAGCTTAAAACTTAACTTGGATGAATTTCTGCCGTTAATCTTTGCAAATCATGACCCGAAGGCGCTTGGTAAACACGTAAACCAAATTCAGGAAGAATCGCAATTAAGTGATCAAAAATATCGGACTGAATTGCTTCATAGGAAACCCATGCAGTTGTATTGCTAAATGCATAAATTTCTAACGGCAACCCTTGGCTAGTCGGCTGTAATTGACGAACCATAATCGTTTGATTTTGAGCAATCCCCTTATGTTGGCGCAAGTAAAATTCAACATAGGCTCTAAATGTACCGATATTGGTTAAACGGCGTTTGTTATAACGAGATTGATTGCTTAAATGTTTATTGAATTCTTCAATTTCAGAATTCTTTGCATCAAGATATTGGTCTAATAATAAAAATTCTTTGAGCTTTTGTTGCTCTTCATCAGTCATAAAATGAACACTACTTTGATCTAGAAAGAGTGAACGCTTCATTCGACGGCAACCTGAATTGCTCATGCCTCGCCAGTTTTTAAATGTATCTGTAACAAGCTTATTGGTTGGAATGGTGGTGTAGGTTTTATCAAAATTTTGAACAGTCACTGTATGTAGTGAAATATCGATCACATCACCATCTGCATTCAGTGATGGCATCTCAATCCAGTCGCCAATACGGACCATGTCATAAGATGCAATTTGTACACTGGCAACTAAAGACAAAATCGTGTTTTGGAAAACCAGCATTAATACTGCTGCCATCGCACCAAAACCTGCAAGTAAAGTGAACACATCTTTTTTAAGGAATGTTCCCAAAATCATAAGGCCACACACAACAAATAAAATGAGTTTAACAAGTTGTAGGTAACCTTTAATCGGCTTATTTCTAGATTTTGGATTACGCTGATAGATGAGATTGAAGATATTTAACACTTCGCTGACTGTGAGTGCGAGTGTAAGAAAAATAAATGCTTGCGCCCCCATCTCCACAAAAGTAATAACCTTCTGCGTTAGATGAGGAACTGTTGCAATACCGTTCATAATCACAACGGCAGGAACAATATTTGCAAATTTCTTTATGACGCTATGCTGAGCAAAAATAGATTGATTGGGTGATTTGAGCTTTGTGATTAAATGACGCACGCCCCGAACAATAATTCGTTTAGCAATAAAGTTTGCAAAAGCTGCAAATAAAATCAAAATAATGAGTGAAACCAACATCTCTAGCCATGGATAATGGCTTAACTCAACCCGAATATCTCGAAAAAAATTTAAAAAATCCAAACATCTACCCCTTAAAAATTTAATTCTAGAATTTTAAGGGCTAAAGCATTTGATAATAAGACTTGTTTACATATGTAGTCATAAATACAACAACTAAGTTATATACCTTCCCTTAATTTAATTATGAATCTTCTAGTTTTGGCTCTTAACGATGAGGTCTTATCTGCATTACTGAAGATCTAAAGGTAATCATTGCTAAAAAAATCAGGATAAATACAAAGTCGGTAGCATAATAAAAATTAAATATAACCCTAAAAATTTAAATAATATTTCGATATTAGGAGAAGTGATGTTGTGAGTCATTAGAGGTTATTTAAAAAATACGATAATCCCTGAGGTGCGCGCCCATTTAGCCGACTACTCGTCGTCACTCTAACCAGATTACTCCAAGTAATATTGCAAGACAGACTTTTAATCTTTTCGATGAGGGAAATATCTTCATGGCAAGAGATTGGCTCAAAACCACCTACCAGCAAGTAAACCTCTGTACTAAAACTTAGATTTGCCCCATGAATATGCGCGTGATCCATCTGATCTTTATAATGTGCCAAGTATTTCTGCCGTTTGGTTATAGATAGATGACTCAAGTCATCTAAGGTCACCGTACCGCAAATTGCATCTGTTGGTTGATGCTGTATTTGATAGCGCAGCCAATCAGGACTAACCACAGTATCTGCATCCGTACATGCAATCCATGTCACGCCGCGCCCAATTAAATGACGAATACCTAAATCTCGTGCTTTTCCAACACATGCATAGTCGCATTCAATCCAATTGATTTGATGGCTTTGGACAATCAATCGCGATTGATCTGTACAGTTATCAAGTACAACAATAACCTCTACGTCATGACCGTTAATATTATCTATGGCAACCTGAATCGATTGCAGGCAGGCTGATAGATATTGCTCTTCGTTATGTGCTGGAATGACGATACCTATTTTCATCTTAGTTTTTCCTGCTGTGCTAAAGAGGAAGTGTTCGCCGTCCAAAGATCAATCATAAAATCTGGATCGTTCAAGCTTAAATAATGATGAAATGGAAAATGTTGCTGAAAACTTTGATGGACTTGCTCGGCATTTAACTCAAAATCTTGAATTTCATGACGCCAATGGCAACATAGAATTTCACCGTCGTCATTTAAACTATGTTTTAACTTTTCAATAAAATGATGCAATTCATCCGACGACAAGTAATAGGCCATCTCACTTATCAAAATCAGATCAAATTTTTGAATTGAATAGTCCTCTGGTATTTTTCTATTCTCAACAACAACATGCTCAAACTCTTGTAAACGCTCGGAAGCTAATTGAACAGCGCACTCAGAGACGTCTATACACAGCAATTGCTCAGCTCTTTGAGCTAAATGAATACTTAAATGCCCATTTGAACAGCCCACCTCTAACACTTTTGGGTAGCGAGGTCTTGTGAGCAGCGCAAGACAAATTTGTCTTTTACGCGCCTCATACCAATGAGAGTCATAGCCCCATGGATCACTGTTATGACGATATAAATCTTCAAAGTACATGCGAGAATGAATCACTCAAATAGACCTCATAAGGCATTAAAAGACGATTAATTGTAGAGGGAGATAAAACTGCCATATTCCCCGTGGTTTCATCTGCTTCAATTTGGCTTTTAAACTGCAAAATTGCTTGATGTTTTTGAGTTAACTGTTCTTCTGTCAAGTGGTACGCTTTAGCTCGCTGCCAATCAATTCGTGGGTCTAAAGGCTCAGCCCAATGCCAAGCCCAAATTAATACGTGTAAACACAATATCTGCTTAGCGTCTGCATAAGCTTGCACGGTTTTACCTACTGCTTCATGGTCTGAGTGACCATCAAGTGCATAACTACAAATCAGAATATCGTCAGCTTGAACACTCTTTTCTAAACTCTGCCATAGTTGATGGGTTTGAAAAGGAATCTGTCCATCCTGTAAATCGAGTGCAATGCGCTCAGCAGACTCTGCCACGCCCAAACAATTTAAGGCAGCCAAGCTTTCTTGCGGACGAAGAATATTGAGCTGATCTGGGGAATATTTTGTAGAGTTAGGATGACTTTGAGTACCGTTACTCACAGCTAAAATTAGGATCTTACAATCCAGTGCGATGAGTTGCTGCATTAATCCGCCACAACCGAGCACTTCATCATCAGGATGTGGAGCGACAATGATGACCCTTTTAGAGCGAAATAATTCAAGATCTAAAGGTGCTAAAGGTTGTTCTTTAAATGCCTTTAACCATTGCTCTTTGGACGTACCCTCACCAAAAATAACGCGGTCTTCTACCAAAGGATGTTTTAAAGTTCCCATAAGCTTTGCTCCGATAAACAGAGTTCTGCAATTTGTTCATAGTCAAAAGCGGCATGACTTTGTCGGATGAACACAGGCAAGTCAGCCATGAGCTGAGCGAAAGTCGCATCTTCACAAAAAGGCCGAGCACCTAAGGCTTTCCCCACTCTCTCAACTACACTCAAACAACATTGTTCTGTTTGGGCACGTAATATTCTTATTTCTCGCTCATGACTCAACAATGGTTTATGGTCAATCAATTCAGCAACGTATTGAAAATACTGCTTCGTGATCGCTAATTGCTGAGCTAACTCTCCTAAGTACAATTTCTTAAAAGGGTTAGGATGTGCCTGACAACTTTCTTGCAAAAAGCTGGCTAAACGCACAGCGGCACCGTACCAACAAGCCGCAACTCCAGCCGCACCATGCCAAAAACCTGAGCGTTCTAAATAACTGTTTGGCTGACCTATCAGCTTAACAGGCGTATTTTCAAAAGTGACTCTAGCTGTTTGTGTGGCGTGCATTCCGACTGCATGCCAGTGACTTAAATCGGTAGTAATTGATGAGTGATTTAAATTAACAATGCAAAGCTGTGCTTGGCCTTGCTGATCTTTATAGCTCATTAAGGCTTTTTGAATAAACTCCGCACCGGAGCACCAAGGTTTGATGCCATTACAAAGATTATCTTTTATTTGCAATGGAGCTGGTCCACCGTCTGCTGCCCAGACTGCCCAAATCTGGTCATCTATTTCTTCTTGATAACCCAATTCATTTAAAATACTTAAGGCATCACAATGAGACTCAAATAGTTTAGCCAAACTTAAATCGACCCCAGCAATCTGAGCAAAAAGTTGCCAACGTTGATAGGTTTGGCCCGAAGCTGGATAAGGTAAATTTTTGGCTAAATTTACCAATTGAGAGAGCAAATCTATACGAAGCTTATTTTTATCTTCAGCTAAGGTAGATTCAAATTCACTCAACATACTCAATATCGTCATATTTATAGATATTTTAATATTCATTGCAAAAAATTATTTATAAGACTTGAGTTAAACATATCTAAAGACTTCTGTTTAAATAAACACATTAATTGTAATAAAAAGATAATTATTATTAGATTTATATCTAATTATTTCATTGTTACTCAAATACATTCATTAAGTGAGTTTATAAACCGATCCTGTAAGGTTTATTAAAAATTCAACATTTAGCTCATTATTTAAAGTAATTTAGTTTCTACCGTTTTTCTATTTTCAAAGAAGAGGTCTAAAATGAGTACTTTAAATATTAATGATATTCAAAAACACGCAGATGTTATTGCTTCTTGCGGTACTAAAGTAGGAACAGTTGACCATCTCGACGGTGAAAACCAATTAAAGCTGACTCGAGACGAAAGTGGTCAACATCATCTCATTCCTACTGCGTGGATTGGGGAAGTCAAAGAAAACCAAGTCATACTCAATAAAAATTCAGAAGAAGTTAAAGATCAATGGCAAGCGATCTAGGCTTTTAAGCACGGCGAGTTACTTACCGTAATCTTTATAATAAAAAGTTTTAGCTTATAAAAATGAATAGGCTTAAAGAATTTAAAGCCTAGATTATAAAAATGAAGGCTCCTTTTAATAAGGGGCCTTTTTTATTGATCAAATCTCTCACCTAGACCTTTTTTATCTCTATAAGCCTTTTGTAAGATGTTTTTGTCCCTTAAGCACATGGTGATCTATTTTACTTAATGCTAAAAATTGTGCATTCGCATTAAATGAATAATTATGAATAGGGTGACGTATATGCTCACAGGGAATCATCAGCTTAAAGCTCGAAAAGTATATTTCGATTTTACGGAGTCATCTGTATGTTGGATGCCGAATGATCCGCTATGCTCACATGTAGCCAATGGGATTAATATGCTTTTGCCCGCTGGTGAATTTTGGTTTTGCCGAGTGTTTAATAAAACCCTTCCCCACATTACCAATGAAAAATTAAAACAAGAAGTGATTGGCTTTGTTCGCCAAGAAGCGGCGCATGCACGTGCCCATGAAAAAGCCCAAGATTTTCTACGTGAAAATGGCTATGACATTCAAGACCCACTCAACCGTGCGCATTTTGTTTTTAATATTTTATTAGGCGATAAACCCTTTGGTCTGCCGCTTGTAAAAGGTAAAAAACTTGAAGAATATTGGTTACTTTTCCGAGTAGGTGTGATTGCTGCAATTGAACACTTTACGGGAACTATTGGTCAGTGGACGCTTGATAGTAAGTCTTGGGATAACGCCGACCCTGCAATGGCAGATTTATTCCGTTGGCACCTTGCCGAAGAAGTTGAACACCGCTGTGTTGCCTATGATTTATTTGAACATCTATTAACAAACAAGTTGGGTTTTTATGTGTCGCGCCAAGTCATTATGGCGGCTATTTTCCCACTGTTTATTTACTTCCTTGCTGACTTTGCCCGTAGTCTGGGCAAGCAAGATTTAGAACACGAAAACATTCAAAAATTGATGCGTCGTGGCTTCTTTAATTTCATTCGTGAATTTGAAAAAACTGCGACTCGCTCAGATAACCTACCGACCATTAAATATTTATGGAAAGCGACTTTAAGATGGGTTTCTCCAAAATTTAACCCAATCCATGAAGGTGACACCGAACAAGCTTTGGCTTATATGGCTCGTTCACCTGCGGTTCAATATTTTGAACAAATGGCCCATTCTGCAAAACCTGCGACATTAAGCTAAGCACTTATTTTATTTCAAATGAAAAGCCTCCTTAATTGGAGGCTTTTTGCTATTTAAGTTCTAGTAAATTAGGCAAAGTTTAAAAAGAAATAATCTAACAGACGTGTGCTTTCATCTACCCCATTTTTGTCTAAAAGCTGAACCATTGCCCCATCAATCATAAATAAAAACATGTAAGCATCTTGGATTGAGGCCGTAGATTTTAAGGTTAAAAGCAATTTATAAATCTCGTTAACAAACCAGTTTCTATAATCGATCACGACTTTATAGGCGACTGGATAGAGCTTTTCAATTTCAAAAATTGCTTTAAAGGGTAAATGATAAAAGCCATTTAAGTCGACATGTAGAAAATAAATCTCCCTAAGCTTATCAAGCACCATTTGCTCACGGTAAGAATTAGAAATTGAAAATACCTTATCTTTTAGCGCGTCTTTTTGAAAAGTCAGACACATCTCGATGAGTCGTGCTTTTGAGTGAAAGTCATTATAAAAAGTAGCTTTGGCAACTTTGGCCTCAATAATAATTTGGTCGACACCCACCTTATGAAAGCCATATTGATTAAATAAGTCTTTTGCTGTGTGAAGCACTCTGAGTGCTCTAAATGAAGATTCTAAATTTGGCATAGATATACCGCTTAAAATAATTTTTTGTTGTATATAAAAGAGATAGAAATGCCGTCACTCTTAAAATGAGTGCTAAAAACAGGCATGGAGAAGCCACACAAAAACGGTGTGCTCGCCTATCTCGGGTTTATTGTTGCTATGATTTTTTAGTCGTAACGATTCTTAAGGCGTAGAAAACCTAAAGTCGGTTAAACCGTTTTAAAGACCAGTTGGGCGGTATGGCTAGAGAGAGTTTGGCAAAGGCCAATAAAGAAGAAATAGTACGCATGTGCGGACTCCTTGTGTGTAAAGGAGTTCTACCAGATCACTGTCAAATGATTATGGTGGTAGAACGAGAGAAGGTTGACAGACTGACACACAAGAATCAGCACGCACAAGGCGTCCCTCCCTCGCCCTACCGCTACGAAGGGGGACGAACGAGTTCGCCACCAAAAAGAGAACTTTTTGATGTCTTGTGTGTTATATCGATCTGTCAAAATCGACTGGCGATGTAGGCCAGCACGCAAAGCATAATCGGAGGGGTTTTAGGTGTCAATGTGATATTGGCTAGAAAATAATTAAATAAATATTATTTTTCATTGAATTAAACTCACTAATCTATTGAATAGAATATATTATATTTGCTTAACTCACATTAACTCATAAACATGAATACTATCTCAGCTACTCTTTTATATGAACACCCGATCGAAGGATGTATAAAAGATACAAATGGTAATTTAAAACCATTCCCTATACTTGCAATTGATAATGTTCCATTAAATATATGGGTGCATCAAAATACCCACATTATTGATAGCTCAGAAAGTTTAGTTCCAGCCCAAGGTTGGTTATATGATTATGATAGTGAATTGGCATTAAGTAATGCATGGAAACTTCTTAAACCAGAAGCTTATGAAAATGAAACTATTTCAACAGTAGTTCCAATTTTAATTTGCCCTGATGATTTAGATTTAGTGTGTAGCGTAATTATGGTTGAACAAGTTGTTTCAGCAGATGAAGTGATATGGGCTCGTTTTGGTTACGCATTTAAAAATATTCACGATGTTGTGACATCCGTAGTCTGGGAAACCTCTCCTTCCGCTCCTCGCTTAAGTTTTCCGTTGAGCGAGTTTGAAAAAGCATATAATGATTTAAAAGAATTAGACAAAAAATGGAATGAAAATTTTATCTAGTTTTCTTATGTACAAAAGAAAAGAGTTACAGATAAATGAAAGATTTAGGTAAAAAAGGATTTTTCTTTTCAATAGAAAAGTTAGATGAGTTTTTATATTAGGCTGTTTCTTAGAGTGTGTTTTCTGGTTCAACTGGTAAATTTTATGCCTTGATACACCGATAAAATGAATAATTAAATCCATCTTATCGGCCTGCTAGAAGAGGTTTTAAAACCTTATTTTATTTTTTAATATAGTTTGGAAACTCTTTTAAAACCGTACTACATAATTGGCCTTTCATATCTCCTCTCTTGCGTGCTTCAAATTGGTCCATACCTAATCTCATAACTTCTTTACCGTATTTATCACCTAGCTCATGTTTAGTACATTTTTCAGATTCATGAATTAATTCTTGTGAAGTATAGTGATAATTACAATCAAGTTGAGCGCGGCTTAAAAAACCATGTAGTTGTACTGTTCTCTCGCAAGTTGTTCGCTGTATATAAGTTTTGGGCTCTTGTTCAGCATAAACTGATGTTCCTACCAATAAAGTAAAAACTGTTACTAAAAAATTGCGCATTATTTCCCCGACAAAGTTATTAAAAGTATTAGTGATAATGTTGCGGGCGTATTAAATAATAATTACTTATAAGTGTCTATTAATAATAAGAAAATTAGATAAATCCTCTTATCTTTTGAATACTTAATCACCTTAAAAAAATTGTGTGATTAAGTTTTATCAAATAAATGATATTAGGTTTTTTTAATATAATCCAAGCTATTCAAGAAAAGAGTTCTAGTAACATTTAATTCATTTCTTATCTACTAAAACCCTTACTCATTACACCACTTTAAAACCCTAATTTCTTAAAGACAAAATAACCTACATGGCTTTCAAAGCTACCGTCATTTTGAATTTTGAAATACTTCTTAACGAGGTCAGATGAACCTTCCTGCAAATAACGTAAAGTTTTGATTTGATCTTCAGGGGTTTTCATACGCTTTACCCAACTATCAAAGTCTAACGAAAGCGTTTGTTTGTCTAAACCCACTAAGTCAAAGCCCGCATCTTCGATAAAATAGACCCATTCTTTCACACTATAGTTTCGTACATGACTTGGGTCTCGAATAGTCTCGATCGTCTGTAAAAACGTATCTAATATAGGCGAGCTAGAACTAATAATGTCTACAAAAATAACAATGCCGTCAGGCTTAAGAACACGGTTTACTTCTTTCATGGCACTCGGAACATGCTGCCAGTGATGAGCTGAATATCGGCTAATGACTACATCAAACTGATGATCACTAAAAGGCATATCTTCAGCAATGCCCTGCTGCACAAAGATATTTTTTAATTTGCGTTGGCTGGCAGCCTTAGACACTGTGTCTAACATTTCATGAGATAAATCGTAAGCAAAAACAAGGTCTGCATGCGGAGCAACATTATAAGAGACATGGCCACCACCACAGCCTAAATCAAGAACTACAGCCTTTTCAATTTTCTGAATTTCATTAATAAATTTATTAAATTCAATTCCTTCAGAATGAGCTTGGCTATTCAAATAGTCGAGAGACTTATTTTGATATTGTTTTTGATTTATATCATGCTGGGTGATCATAACCTTGCTTCCTTCTATGCAATGAAATCACCATAAAGGAAAAGTTAGATAAAAAATAATGATTAGTTTTTCTTCAATTGATAAATAAAAGTTATTATTTAATTTGTTTAATACACTAAGACGATTAATAAAAATAGATTTAAAAATTTATAAGAAATCCGCAAAGAGCACTGTTTAGTCACCCTTACTGAAACAGTGCTCTTTGCTCCATCACAACCCCTATCCAGAAAGGTTCAATGCATAGAAATAGTGTATGTACCTTTAGATCAAAATGTTTCCTGTATTTTTTGCTTTTTTTAAATGATGGCAGCATAAAAATAAAGTATATTTAATTTTATCAGAAGATTCTTCTTTGGTTTATATTTTGAACAGAACAGAATACACACTAGATCGTATAGATCGGAAAATTTTATCTGCCTTACGTGGCAATGGTCGTTTAACCGTTGCTCAATTAGCAGAAGAAGTAGGTCTTTCATCTTCACCATGCTGGACACGGCTAAAACGTCTGGAAACTTTAAAAATTATTGAAGGCTATACGGTAAACGTGAACCCAAAAGCGATTGGCATTCATGAAGTATTTTTTATTGAAATTACTTTAGAGCGCCATGATGATGAAATGTTAGAGAATTTCAGCGAAGCATTAGCAGATATACCCGAAGTTGTAGAAGCTCATCTGGTTACAGGTGACTATGATTATTTGGTCAAAGTAGCCGTAAAAGATGCGGAGCATTACGAACGTTTTTTACGAAAAAAACTCTATTCAATTAAAGGGATTCGGCACACACGCTCAACCTTTGCCCTGCGCCCTCTTAAGTCTGCCAATACAGCTGATTTAATGTTAATTGAATAAAAGATGTAGCGCCTATAGCACATCGACTTAAAATATTGATTCTAAAATCTTTATTAAGTTGAGCGATTTAGACAATAACAGATTTAGACTCTGTTATATTTTTTTTAAAAAATTCTGTATCTATGATTACAGCCTCCTCATCTCCATAATAAAATTAATCTGAATTGGAGGCATCGCCATGAACATTTTGAAGAAAAAAAATAAGGCCAGTTTTGTATTCTTTATTATTACTCTCTACTCTTTTATTGGGTTTGGCTTAGGTTTCATTATTTGGGAATACTTTTTAAAAGCCTAGTTTGCTAAAGATGAGTTAACCAATCTCAGAAATAATTTCTGAAGTAATTTCTTTGCTACGATGATATGCGGCTTTCATTGCCAAACGTATATCATCAGATACATTTCCTAAATCGAACATGCGTAAAGCAGATTCGGTAATTCCATTCGCCAAAGTGACCTTTCCACATAAATCTGCAGGTGGAACATTAGTTTTACGGATCATTTCAACTGCACCAGTAGCGGCTTGAAGTGCTAAATCTAAAGCAAACTGTTTGTCGAGGCCTAATGAAACGCCCGTCTTAATCATGCTATCTAAAATATAAAAAAAGTAAGCCGGCCCTGAACCCGATAATGCAATAATTGCATCAGTTTGTGTTTCCGAAGCTGCCCAGAAAGTCTGCCCCGTTGCAGAGTACAGCATTTCGATGACATCTTTATCGAGCTGGTCCATTTGCTCAGAAGCAATGAGTACGTGAGTACCCGTATGCGTAAGCACAGGAGGATTCGAAATTACGCGAACAACTTTTTTTGAGCCAGTAATCGTTGATAATTTTGCAATATCAATCCCAGCCATCATAGAAATAATAACTTTACGTGATAAATACTTTTTAAATGGTTCAAGCGTTTCTTTTAAGTTTTTTGGTTCCAATAATAAAATAACAATATCCGCTTTCTTTAAACTATTTTCCTTTTCCTTTTGCTTTAACATATTCTCATCGTTATTTTTTCTCTCTTCAATAAGATGGATCTTTTCTTTTTTGAATCCTTTTAAAACCAAGCCTCCTATTAATGCTAACGCCAAATTACTACTACCAACAAAACAAATATGAGGTTGTACTTCATTTAACATTTAAAATATTTTCCTTTCCTAGGGGTATTATAGTAATTAATATTATCTATAATTTAATTATAAGTATTGAGTTAATGAAAGGCTATCTTAATAAAGAACCCACTCCAATAAACTATATTAAAGTGGGTTTCGTTTTATTTGCGCAATAAATAAAACAACTTTAGCTTAAGCCTAATGTATAACTATTTATAGCAAATTCCACACAGGAATTGTTAAAGTCTGTAATTATCATTATAAAATTGTACACCATTTTAATGGCTTATAAAGAGTATGAAATTGTTAGGTTTTCTAAACAAAAAATGAAGGAATGAAAGCCCCTACTTTTCCATGAAACAATTGCTAATGCTTTTATCAGTCAAAAACATTCACACTCATATTTATTAATTAAAAAAGCAGCTAATTAGCTTCTTCTTTCTTCTTTAAAATTCTCTCAGCTTTGCTTATAGCTTGTGTTAAATCAACATCTTCACAAACCCAAAAAGTAAAAATTTTTCCAAATAAGTGGAAGTGCTGTTTAATATATTTAGAACTATGATCTGAATAATGCTCTTCAACCTTAAAGAAATCATTATTGTTTTCTATTTTTTGACCGTCAAAAATACCGCCGATACAAATATCCATTTTAATACCACACACCTAATTAGTTATTTTATAACATAAAATTTTAAAAACCTTTTATAAGAGTATTTTTATACTTCTTTTTTTAAATATAAGTTGAATGAAAACTTATAAAAAACCCACAAAATATAAAGTGGGCTTTTTTAACTCTAATAAAACGCTTTAGACTCAAATATATTTTATTTAAATAATATATTTAAATCAATTAAACGTTCTATTTATTTATGAGTTTTGAACAATCACAATATTTGAAGCTTGTGGGCCTTTTTTACCCTGCACTACAGTAAACTCAACACGTTGACCTTCCAAGAGAACTTTAAAACCAGGTGTTTGAATATCGGTAAAATGAGCAAAAATATCTTTACCTTCATCAGTCACAATAAAACCAAAACCTTTAGTTTCATTGAACCATTTTACTGTACCAGTAGTAGTAGACATATGTTATATCCTAAATCTTAAAATATTATAACTTATTATTGGGGAAACCAATTTAACTAAAAAATAGACGTCGAAATTTAAATATCTGCAAAAACCGAAGGATTATAAATAAAACTGCGCAAATAGAAATTTATGATGACAAGAATATTTTGTTAGTTATGCTCGATAATACACGCTTCAGAAGCATTTGCAATCGATATTCAAAATAATTAAAGCAAGAAAAATTCTATGCCTCTCGCCCTTCGTCTTTCATATTGATTTAATTAAGATTTCTTTCAATTAAAAGTCAAATTTTGTTTCATTTTAATCGAAAGATGTACATATGCTCTTTCCCCATAAGCCCATCAATAAAATTTCTTTTCACCCGCTGGGCGCGTCTTAAAACGTCGATGGAACCACATGTATTGTGTAGGTGCGATGCGAATTTGATTCTCAATAATTTTATTTACTCTTTCAGCATCACTAACTTCACATCCACTTGGAAAGTTCTCTAATTTGGGTTCAACGAGAACATGATATTGAGGATTTCTAATATTGCCAGTTCTGTAAAAGTATAAAGGCACTGCTGCTGCTTTTGAGATATCCATAAGCCTGCGGTGAGCTGTGACAGTAGCTGCTTGTACCCCGAAAAATGATGCCATTACACCTTGCTTTAAGCCAAAATCCTGATCTGGGCTATACCATATGGCATGGCCATGTTTAAGGTTTTGGATAAGTCCACGCATGTTGTCTCGAGCAATCTGGTTTTTATACACTCTTGCACGGCTACGATGAATCAGAAAATCTAAAAAGGGATTGTTTTGAGGTCGGTAAACCACGTCCATGTTAAAAAATAAGGTACAAGCGGCTCCGCCTGCATCTAAAAGAGTGCTATGAGTGCCTAGTAAAAGTACGCCGTGTTCCTGATTATTGGTTAAATTCTCTAGCCCATCTATATGAACACGGCTTTTAAACCAGTTTGGACTATACCAAGCATTTAAAGCCTCAAATACACCCGTTAAAGTATCAACAAAGACTTGCTTGGCTTTCACTTCAATTTGCATAGGTGTTTTTTCAGGAAAGCATGCTTCTAAATTACGTAGTGTTGTTTTTCTTCTTGAACCTAAAGATTTCCATGCTATTTTTGAAAGAAAATCGGCGAGACGCCATTGAATAGCCCAAGGTAACATCGCAAATAACATCAGAATAAAAGCTAAAACCCATAGACCCCAATATTTAAACGATAAAAAGGAAAATCGAAATTCGCCAGATTTAAACTGCCGTTCTTTTTTCGTCATACTGTATATTTCTTGAGGTATAGATTTAGCATACTAACACGCCTACTTGTCGGGGTTGTATGTTTATGTTGCAATAACTGCTATGCTTTTAAATACATTATCTATTTATATAAATGCATATTCTATTTCGAAACTTTTAAATTTTAATATTTAATTTATTTATTTTGAATATACATAACCCTCTGTATACATAAATTATTTTCTCATTTAAAGTAATCGCATAATTTTGCCTCAATTGATAAATAGGATATATCAGCGTGAGCGGTCTTTTAGTTTTTATAACAATTGCATTTCTTACCCTATTAAGCCCCGGCCCCGGTGTTTTATTTACTGTCACAAATTCAATCAACTATGGTGTTAGAACCGCTTTATTCGGTATTAGCGGCTTAATTATTGGTATGTTTGTAATTGCTGTAATTTCCGCCAGTGGTGTAGGTCTTATTATTACGAGTAACCCTACTATTTTTACGGCTTTAAAATTTATTGGTGCATTTTATTTAATGTATCTCGGATATAAAAACTTCAGTAAAAAAACTCCATCGCAAGATTTAATCCCTGATCAGGAAAGTGATAAAAATGTAAGTAAATCAAAACTATTTTATCAGGGCTTACTCGCATCTTTGCTTAACCCAAAAACAATCGTATTTTTTATTGCTCTCTTCCCTCAATTTATCGATATAAAGAAAGAAATTTTAAATCAGTTTTTAGTTCTATCTTTAACCTTTTGTTTGATTGGTTTTTTAATTCATTTGGTCTATGCAAATTTCTCTTCAATTTTTAAAGAAAAGATGCTGGCTGGAAATAATTTTTCGATACTCAATAAAATCAGTGGGGCTATTTTCTTTCTTCTTGCGATCTTACTCATCGCACAATAAATCATTACTTTAAGAATTATGCTTTAAAAGCCTTAACTCATATTTAGACTTTTAAAGCATTTCGATGATTCAGCATATTTTTATCTAATTACAATTTTTAAAACGATACCCTGTTTAAGATCCAACCATAAAAGAAGTCCTCATAATTTGGGTTCTTCTCTGTAATTTCGATATAGTGCTGCCCTTGCATAATATTTAAAACGCGTACCAATACCGTTTCTCCTTCTTTATGACGCCTGTTCAAATAACTTCTAAGAGCTTGAAAAGTGAGAGGCCCATATTGACCATCTAAAGCAAGATTTGGCCAGCCTTCTTTTCCCTGCTTATTCAGCAGATTTAAAGCACGTTGTAACAAGGGTTTTGCAAAATTGACGCCACAATTTACGCCCGTATCAAATAACTCTTCTGCAATAGCCGGGCTAATCTCATTGATCTGGTCAAATTGAGGTCCAAACCAATATTGTTTCTTATAAATAGATTTAGCCACAGTTAATGGTAAATCCTGCATATCACCTTGATAGCCTTGTGATCGAGCAACTGCTTCTGTAATGCCAAATTTAGTGGCATGTCCCGGGTCTGATGGATGGTTAACATATCCACCTTCTCTGTTTATGATTGCTTCTAAGTACTGTTCGATATTCATTTTATTTTACCCATATGATTGAAACTGTTTTTAGCTATTTTGCAGATCATCTTTCGCTTTTTTTAAGTCTTTCATGACTTCCACAATCGTTTTACCTTCTTGTTTATTGATGAAGTTAAATATCCATCTCACAATAGCCCAACCAGGCAAACCGCAAATGAAGAAGAATCCACATAGTGTGATCATTCCCCAAATATCCGATACCCATTCATGTAAATTCCATTTCATGATAATAAATGAGCCACCTGTTAAGCTTGAAACCACTGTACAGATCAGCCCAACAATCCATTCTTGCGGAGAGCGAGGGAAACGCATCATTAACACGACTGCGACAACTAAGCTGACTGCTAAAGCCACCATAATTGCGATGCTATAAAAATTTAAAAATGTGGCTAATCCACTTGTTGGAACTGTTTTCATAATCTTGTCCTGCTTTAAAGGGTAAAACTTGAAAATCCATCACAATGACCAGCTTGTTGTTTTTCAGGTTTTATAAATTCCCTTAGTTTTCTTTATTACAGTCAATAAAAAACACTAACGCTTAAAGCGGCGCTAAATTGCAAGACGAACTTACCCTTGACCCACTTAATTTCAGGGTCCAAGAAAGAATGTTTGTGTGCTAAAGCTGCTTAGTGTGCACTGTTTAAGGCTTGTTCAATCAACTCAATCACGGTGATTGCACCTATCGCTTTTTGCATCGAGACTTGATCGTCGAATTCGAACGCTTCATCTTCAAGCTCACTCGCAATTTGCTTTGCCTCTTCAAGTGCCCTTTTTATTTTTTGTACCTTTAATTTGTTTATATCTTTTGCAATTGTTGGGACATACCCTCCACGTTTTGCATTTTTAAGTTGTTTAGCTCTGTTCTGCATTGCTGTAGTCATTCACTATCTCCAACTCAACTTACTTGTTCAATAAGGCATCTTTATCGTTTGTTATTCTTGAAGTTTTTGACGCATTCTTTGAGCAATATAGCTAAGCTATGGCTACAAATGTATGTTCGAAACGTTTCAACTGGTACAACAAACATATAGAACCAAACAATATGCGTTTAAAGCATTAATTTAAAAATAGATATTTCCTTTTCTGAAATTGTAAAAAAGTATTAAAGCTCTTAAGTTTAAGCCTTTTTCGGACTTTAATTTTTTGACCAAAAAGTTCAAATAAGGCTTTGCCGTATATCGGAAACTTTTGTTACGACTCACAATCTTTGTTAAATTCTTCATGTTCTTGATACCCTTTATCGACGAACATTAAGCCTGATCCACGGAATCGGGCTTTTTTTTATTCCAATTTTTGTTTTGATAGCCTATCTGCACATCATAATTGAGCTATCTCCCTTTTATTTTGCCTCCTATAAAAACAAAATAAATTTAGCTTTCATCTCAATACTTTGATAAACCTATAAATAGATACTCAAACACTACTTAAACTTTATCTATTCATCTTAAGATATAACTGATATTATAACTATAGTTATTATTAGTCAATAACTATAGTTGTTTTACTAGATATAACTTTAGTTATATATTTGTTATAAGTTTGCTGGTGTGACCATTATGGCTCTTAAAGACCGTTTAAAAGACTCTAGGCTTAAAGCGAAAAAAACTCAGGCTGAAGTAGCAGAAGCAGTCAAGATGTCTCAGCCTGCCTATCAAGCCTTAGAGTCAGGTAAAAATTTGAAATCTGCGTTTCTGCCATTAATTGCCCAATTTTTAGGTGTAGATGGTTATTGGCTAACGACTGGAAATACCGAAGATTCTTTTAGAGAAAGTGACGTGTTTAGCCCTACCGTTGTGAGTGCTGAAACCACCGATCAATATGCCTGGATTGAAGTCGTAGAAGCTAGCTTTTCTTGTGGTACAGGTGAATCTATCGAGTTTCACTTCGATGCAATTAATGGAAAAATTCCTTTTCCAGCCTCATTTTTTAAAGAAAAACGGGTTGCTCAAGAGTGCATGCGTATTATTAAAGCTAAAGGCGATAGCATGACAGATTACATTAAAGATGGAGATTTAGTCGGCATTGATATCTCTCAGACTGAAGTCATTGATGGCGAGATTTATGCGGTTTACTTTGCAGGGGAAGGAATGATTAAGCAAATTTTTAAAGAAGCAGATGGTTCTTTAATTTTGCACAGTTTAAATGAAAAGTTTAGAGACCGACGTGTTACCGAAGAAAATGGAAAGAACTTTAAGGTCATGGGCCGTCAATTCTGGCGAGCAGGTTAATTGAGTTATAAATATAATTAAAAGAATAATTCTATCGATTTTATATACTTCTCTTTTTTATAACTTTAATTATTTATAAATCGTATAGATATAAAAAAACCTATCTCCATTAAAGGGATAGGTTTTTTAGCTTTAGCACTAAACATTTTATTAGCAATACGTACTTAAACGATAAAGCTGGTTAAATGCAGCATAAAAGCTTTTACCATCTTGGTTCAACTCGATTTCTTCACCAGTTTGAAGTTGAATTTTCTTACCAACTTCGACCCAACGATAACCATCTTGAGAGTTTTGCTTACGCACGTGAGGAACCACTCTCACATTAATTTCATTGCCATTTACGGCTGTGGCAATTTGCCACTCATTTACTATATTCACAATCATTCACTCATCACTGAGCTCATGTGATTTAACGGTATTTAATTAGAACGCTAGATTTAAGGTATGGACAGTCAGTCTAGAATTTAATATTTAGCTTGATATAGGGTTATTTATAAGCTAATGCTTTTCATAATTTTTGCATTATGAAAAGTGGTACATCACAGAGCATAATATTTTGGTTGCGGGGGTCGGATTTGAACCAACGACCTTCGGGTTATGAGCCCGACGAGCTACCAGACTGCTCCACCCCGCAATTGGAAGTAAGCTTTATACGCTCATATATTTCATAAAGCAAACTTTATTTTTTAATCTGTTGTAATTCATCAGTTTTATCTTTTTTAATTAATTTTATATTTTGAATTAACTAGTGATGAACAACCTAAATTTAAATTTAATCTTTTGAATTGTTGTATTTATTTTAAACAGAACCCTAAATTCACAGACAGCAATTGCCTTGGTTGGATGGCTTTTATACTATCTAAGTTGGTCCTTTAATGTTTAGTTCGTATGTCTGAACCTCAGTTTTCCCTTAGTGAATATCTCGGCACAGTTCAGGAAGTCATACGTTTGGCTTTTGATGAACCAGTTTGGGTAAAAGCAGAGATTCGAAATTTAAATATTAAAGGCGGTCACTACTATTTAGAGCTTGCAGAAAAAGATGCAGAGACTGATAAAGTCATTGCAAGTTGTAAGGCCACAATCTGGAAATTTTCGGCAAGTAAAATTGTTTTAAAGTTTGAACGTGAAACTGGTATTGAGATTTCAAGTGACTTAAATGTTCTCATAAAAATTCGCGCACGTTTCGATCCTCAATATGGATTTTCAGTCAATATTGAAGAGATTGACTCAAGTTTTACCTTAGGCGAAATTGCTAAACGTTATCTGCAAATTATTGAACGACTCACTCAAGAAGGTTTAATTCATAAGAATAAACTCCTCTCAACTCCTTTTGATATTCAAAATGTTTTAGTGATTGCGCCTCAAAATGCTGCGGGATTAGGTGACTTTAAAAAAGATGCCGATGCGCTAGAAAGAAATGGTGTTTGCCATTTTGTGTATCACACCGCTACTTTTCAAGGAAATACAGCCGCAACCAGCTTAATCGAGTCTTTAGGTACAGGTTTAAGGCAATGGGCCAGCACATTTACATTTCCGCCGGACTTGATTGTAATTATTCGTGGCGGTGGATCGGTGAATGATTTAGCGTATTTGAATGATTATGAACTTGCCGCTCTGCTCTGCAAACGCACCGTACCCATTTGGGTAGGCATTGGTCATGAAAAAGACCGTACCATTCTTGATGAAATTGCCCATCGTTCATTTGACACGCCAAGTAAAGTGATTGCTGGTATTCGTAACCATATTGTTGAACGCGTACAAGAAGCTGTAGATAGTCTACAAACCATTAAGCTCCTTTCTCAGCATCAAATCACAACCTATCAAAGCAAGAATGATCAACTGCTTCACCACATTAAATCTTCAGCACAAAGTCAACTTAACTCGGGGCATCATCTGCTTGAGCAGATGAAAGAACGCATTCAGTTTAGTTCACAGCAACAAGTTAAATTTTCATTAGCCCAAATCGAATCTTTAATGAAAGAAGTCCTTTTGCAAAACCCAAAACAGGTTCAAGCCAAAGGTTATGCGATTGTTAGATCAGAAGGAAAAGCAATTCGTTCTATACATCAAATTTCAAGCCCCGCCATTGCCATTGAAATGCAAGATGGTGTGATTGAAGCCAACATTACACAGGTAATTCCAAATGAAGAATAAAGAGTTAACGTTTAAGGATGGCCATGACATTTTGAAGAAAAATGCCGAATTACTTGAATCTCAAGAAAGCCCAGATATTGATAATTTAATGAAAATTGTTGAAGAATCGATTACGGCTTATAAAGCTTGTAAATCACGCATAGAAGCAGTTCAACAAGCTTTAGATGAAACATTTAAAGAATAAAAAAAGCCCATTCCTACTTCTCATTGAAGGAATGGGCTTAGTGAAAACCACTTAGTCCTGAAATGCAAAAGTGTGGATTAGGTCACACTTTTACAAAAAGCATGGTCCCATAACAATTCCTGATATTCAATATTTTAATTGTATTCAATGGTTAATTTTGCTCTTATTTTCACCAGATTCTAGCTAAAAACTTTCTTACTAAAATCGTAATGAAATACAAATGTGTTCTAGGTGTTATTTTCAAAAGTGAATCTAAAAATTATTCCTCGTTGAATGGCCCAATCAATTGATAAATTTTCCCGTCTTTAGGGTTTTCATAGAGTAAATCCATATTGGGTAAAATAATCTCATCATCAATTTCAATATGTTCAACGCTTTTATGAAGTTCAAGGGCGTGGTCGTTCATGGGTCTAACTTTCGCCAAAGCAATCGTTTCTTGGTTAAACTGGTCCTTAATAATTACTTTTAATCTTTTCATAAAAATCTCCTAAAAATTAAAATTTTTAATACTAATAATGGGTTAAATCTAAAATGAGCTAATCGCTGAATAGCCGATTGGCATAGCAAAAAAAGTTAAAATAAATGCAGCCGTACGTTGTAAATTACGTTGGTTTAACCAAGTTATCTTGTTTGAAATTAATACGGTTCCAAAAGCAATCCATAAAAATGCAATGGGTGTAATTAATGATAAAAAAATAGCAATATGAATAAAATATACGTTAAGCACTTCCCATGCTGCATGTGGAAAAATAGCAGAAGCAAAGAGTAAAGCTTTAGGATTCAAAAGTGTTGCGACAAATAAAGCCTTAGGCGTAATAAGTGGGTTGTCTAATTTGATGTCATTTGTTGATGTTACCCAAAGTTTAAATGCAAGGTAGAGAATGAAAGTTGCACTTATTAACTTTAATAAGGCAGGAAGCCAAGGGATTAAATGTGAAACTGACTCAAGCAAAACGCCCCATGAAGTAATTGCAATGAGATAACCCATCACTTCAGCAGGAATAAGTTTAAGAGACTGCTTCACCCCTGCCTGTATTCCAGCCGAGGCTAACAATGTATTTGTGGGGCCTGGAGTCAACAAAATGGTGACCACTAGTCCAATAAACAGAAATGACACCATAGGCAACGAACTCTTTAATTATGCTAGGCGAAATATGTCAAAAATGAGCATCTATTGTCGACAAAATGGTTGTAACAAGAAATATTAAAATTAAATTATCTAATTTTAAAACAAATAATTAACTCAAACCGACTGTAAATTCACTTACGATTTAAATAATTTCAGATATGCAAAATAGATCACAGAAATAGAGAATAATGAGCTATTATTACAAGCCTCTACGACATTAACTTGAGAATTTTTTACTCAAAAAAACCTGCTGTTTTTTTAATATTTTGAACTTATATAACTGAGTAAATAGCATCTTTTTGCCTCACTTGAAATTTTAAAATTGAACAATATATAAACAATTAGAAATCGTGATTTTACTGAATATGATGTCTGGCTCCCCATCAATTCATTGATCGTCGCTTTCATCAAATAAATCAAATGATGGAGGATGCATGATGAATGCTTATGTTCGCCCTCATCCAGATGGTTTTTAAATCTTACTTAGGTAAAAATCAGAAAACTGGCCTCTATGCTCTGCGGCTCGGTTGGACGGTTTATGAAACGAATGGCAATGGTTCTGTGCTGTACATTGTCAAGAATGAAGATAAGATTCCATTGGATGTAGACAAGTTTAAAACTGATCGTCCCAAAATCTATGCTGCGCTTTTAAGTGAGGTGCAGTTTCAACGTAAAAAACAGTTAGCTATTGATCTGCAACAATCCAATATTCCTTCTTATGACCGCCAAGCCTACAAAAAGCGTCGTGGGTTTGTAGGGTCTTCATAAACTCTTTCATTCAACCCGATGTTAGATTTAAATATAGAAAAAGCACCCTCGGGTGCTTTTTCTTTTAACGACCAGTTGTAATTAATACGAACATACTCAGTATTAATGTGCTTAATGATCGTTTGCAATGGATGTGGACTTCATGCTCAGCTCCGTGAGCGTATTGATTAACGTTTTCCATTTCGTGTCCTTCAAAGTTCACATTCCTAATTTGCCTAATATTCACACAATAAGAAATTAGCCAAAAGTATTATATGCAATTAAATTTAACACAATCCTTAAATTTTATTAACACCTCTTATCATCAAGAAATAAGCGCTTTTAAGCTAAAACTGGATGTAACATTCTACTACGAGGTTAATTATGTAGTGTGTATTTGTACCCCTTTCATCTCAAATGCCAATTGTTTAAAAAATGATCTATAAAATAGAAAAACATAACAATATTCCATTTTTTAATAAAAACTTTTGGAATAGGAGAATTCGTATGCAAACCAATCAAGAAGCAAATAATTCATTATTTTGCCAAGCCTCTACCTCAATTCAAGCCTGTGTAGAATGTATGATTGCTTGTAAGACCTGTGCAGCTGCCTGTTTGCAAGAAGAACATATGATGCGTGAGTGTATTAAGCACTGTCTGACTTGTGTAGAAACCTGTCAATTATGTACTTCTTTGGAATTAAGGCATTCTGAGTTAGCTGAACAAGCGATGCCATTATGTGCCCATGCATGTCAACTTTGTGCAGCAGAATGCAGCAAACATGAACATGAGCACTGCCAAATTTGTGCTAAAGCTTGTTTACGTTGTGCTCAAGCGTGTCAAGCCTATCGTGCATAGTCTCGTAACGCATAGGAAGTTTGTATAGCTGATTTATATTCAGGCCATATATGGTAGAAAAATTTATAAAAAACTTAATGTATTAAGATATTAAAAACTAATAATTTATCTTTTTTATTTAACTGAGGTTAAGAATAACTTTTCTTTAGGCATAAAAAAAACCCGCATCTTGGGGAAGAATGCAGGCTCTTAGATCTCCCACAACGACCATGAGTCCATTATTACACTTGAACTTTAAACCGTTGACTAAATGTACCTATAAATAAATTAAATTGCAATACAGAATAGTCTGTATGTTTAAAATATTTTATTATTTCTTCAGAGTTTTATTTGCTTAAGAAGCAACAGACAAAAGTAGCGCGACAAAAAATCATTATTTATGAAGTGACAACCTAATAAGTAGCTTTTTTACAGGCATTAAAAAAGCCCGTTTCACGGGCTTTTCTGCAACGGTGAGCAATCTAAGATTTGTGTCTATCCATCTCTTACATGCTCTTTGCTAGCTATATGTAAGGTCTTATCGTATCTTTTGTCCTGTCCCAAGTTTCCCTGTGGATCGAGGAGATATTACGATTACCTTAAGTACATATATAGCACATTTTTTGTTCATGGCTAGTCTTGTTCACGTTTTTTTACAAACAAGCCCTAGCCGATTAAATGACTATTTTTGGACGCCATCTGTTGCTTGTAAGTATTGTTGAGCATGATCACCAATGGTATGCCAAGAAGCCTTTGAAGCGACATAGGCATGAGAGCTAACTTGGGTAGATATTTCTTCATTAATGAGCCCCACCCTTAAACGCACCACGTCGGGTTTATCTAAACGTTCACTCCAGACAGGTGAACCACAAGTTTTACAGAACACTCTCTTTTTATTGGCAGACGCAAAATAAGCCTGTAACAGGTTTTCTCCCTGCACAATATTCAAATCACTTTTTTGTACTTGCGTAATGGCAGCAAAAGCAGCGCCTTGTGCTTTTTGGCATTGATTACAATGACAAACCATGATGGGTTCTAATTCACCATTAATACTGAGTTGAATACCATTACAAAGACAAGAAGCTGTATAAGCCATGATTTTTCCTTTTTATTTTGATGAGTTTTAGCTTACACCCACACCTTTTTCAATGTGATCTAAAATGGCACAAGAAGCTTGTTGGTTACCACAGCAATCATCGGCTGATGCCTGCAAAATATTAACCATTTCTTGTAAATGTGCAATTTTTTGGTTGAGTTCAGCAATATGTTTTACGGTTAAGGCTTTCACCTCTGCACTATGCCGATCAGTATTTTTCCAAAGCGAAATCAGTTCTTTCATTTGTTCGGATGAAAAACCTAACTCTCTGGCATGTTTTAAGAAGTTTAAAGTCTTTAGGTCAGTTTCTGAGTAAATACGATAGCCCGAAGCTGAGCGCTGAGCGGCTTCAAGTAAACCGATTTCTTCATAGTAACGAATCATTTTCGCTGAGATACCAGACTGTTTAGATGCCTGACCGATATTCATCTCACACCTCAAATATTAAATTTGGTTTAAGACCTGAGTTTCTGATCTTAAACCAAAATATGATTTTCAGCACGCTTACTGTACTGGCGCATGAAAACGTTTTAAGCGTAATGCATTTCCTAAAACAAAGACTGAAGAAAGTGCCATCGCTCCTGCTGCAAACATAGCTGAAAGTAACACACCAAATGCTGGATATAACGCACCTGCCGCAATTGGAATAAGTGCAACGTTATATACAAATGCCCAAAACAAGTTTTGGCGTATGTTTCGCATGGTGGCTTTACTTAACGCAATTGCGTTCGGTACGCCTTTTAAACTACCCGACATCAACACAACATCGGCAGCTTCAATAGCGACATCTGTTCCGGTACCAATCGCTAAGCCGACATCTGCTTGCGCCAAAGCAGGTGCATCATTAATGCCATCACCGACAAAGGCCAAACGACCATATTGTTTTTGCAGTTGGCGAACGGTGTCCACTTTGCCTTCAGGTAAAACCTCTGCCACAACTTCATCAATGTTCAGCTTTTTGGCAATCGCCTGCGCAGTATGTCGGTTGTCCCCTGTGATCATGGCAACTTTTAGACCTAATTGATGTAAAGCCTCAATGGCAGCATAGGTTGTTTCTTTAATTGGGTCCGCAACGGCAATAATTGCAGCTAGTTGCTGGTCGATAGCAACATAAAGTGGTGTTTTCCCCTCTTCACCCAATTGTGAAGAAATCGCTTGGAATGAGCTGGTGTCTAAACCAAGTTGGTGCATATAACGATCTGCACCAATTTGTACTTTTTGGCCCGCTACTTCAGCTTCAATACCTGAACCTGTAATCGAGTTAAATGCTGTTACTGGTAATAAAGTTAGCCCCTCGCTCTCAGCGGCTTGAACAATGGCGAGTGCAATTGGGTGCTCAGATTTGGCTTCAACCGAGGCAACTAAAGTAAGGACTTGCTCACGTTCAAAACCTTGTTGCACATTAAAGTCTGTCAGCGTGGGTTTGCCTTCAGTGAGCGTTCCAGTTTTATCAACAGCAACCACCTGCGCTTCTTGTAAAAGCTGCAAAGCTTCGCCTTTACGGAACAAGACACCGAGCTCAGCACCACGTCCAGTACCGACCATAATAGAAGTTGGTGTTGCAAGTCCCATCGCACAAGGGCAAGCAATAATCAGTACTGCAACGGCATTGACTAAACCAAAAGTCAGCGCAGGCTCTGGCCCAAAAATAAACCAGACCAAGAAAGTCACTGCAGCAATGAGCATCACCGCTGGCACAAACCACATGGTGACTTTATCGACTAAACCCTGAATTGGAAGTTTAGAACCTTGGGCTTGCTCAACCATGCGAATAATTTGTGAAAGCACAGACGAAGCACCAACCGCGGTTGCCCGAATGTTTAGAGTACCATTCTGATTGACTGTACCTCCAACCACTTGCTGCCCTACGATTTTTTCAACTGGAACAGGCTCACCCGTAATCATAGATTCATCAATGTAGCTGTGCCCTTCAACCACTTCACCATCGACAGGGACACGCTCACCCGGACGAATTTCTACAATGCTTCCACTGACCACTTCGGCAACAGCAACTTCAACCACTTGACCATCACGCTGAATACGAGCAGTTTTAGGTTGCATGCCAACCAAATGTTGAATGGCTTGTGAAGTACGTCCTTTGGCTTTGGCTTCGAAATATCGTCCAAGCAAAATTAAAGTGACAATAACGGCAGCCGCTTCAAAGTAAACATTGACCGTGCCTTGTGGTAACACATGCGGCATAAAGGTTGCTACAACAGAAAAACTATAGGCGGCCAAGGTTCCAACAGCCACCAACGAGTTCATATCTGGTGCCAAACGCCATAAGGCTGGAATACCTTTTTGGTAAAAACGGCGACCGGGAAAAACGAGCACTAATGTGGTCAAAACGAACTGTAAAAGCCAGCTATTGTATTGACCAATGGTGTGCATGACCCACATGTGAAAAGCTGGAATCAGATGTGAACCCATTTCCAGAATAAACACTGGTAAGGCCAAAACAATCGAAATGGTCAAATCTTTTTTAAGCTGATCTAACTCTGAAGCTTTTTTATCGAGCTGCTCATTTTGATTTTTATCAGAGGCTTTTGCGTCGTAACCCGCTTTTTTAACAGCGCGAATCAGATCTTCAACATTGACTGATGGATCTGCCTGAACCCAAGCCTGCTCTGTGGCTAAGTTAACTGTCGCATCTTGAACGCCGTCTACTTTCTTCAGCGCTTTTTCAACACGTGCAACACAAGATGCACAGGTCATACCCTCAATAGACAATTCCACTGGTGCCGCTTTTGGAACATCATAACCTGCCCGTTCAACCGCTTTGACGAGTGCTTCGCGCTGAATTGGTTGGTTTGAATAAACAACAGCTTTTTCTGTTGCCAAATTAACGTTGGCAATTTCTATATTTTCAACTTTCTTAAGCGCCTTTTCGACACGTCCGACACAAGAGGCACAAGTCATACCTTCGATTGGTAGTGTTTCACTATATGCTGACAATTTTGTGTTTTTTGAGTCCATCAAACACCTCTGCAAATCTGCAAAATTTTATCAATTACCTTGAGCATACAGATTCCCATCATGGGAAGGTCAAGCATATTTTTTAAAAAAATTGGTCTTGACCTTACAATCATGACAAGGTTTAGACTTAGGGTTATCCAAACAAATATCTCATTCTTGATGGAGTATGAACATGAAACTACTTATTGAAAATATGACGTGTGGTGGCTGTGCTCGTGGTGTGACAGCAACTATTCAAGATGTCGACCCAAATGCAAAAGTAGATGTAGACTTAGCGACAAAAATCGTAACTGTAGAAACCAGTGAAAGTATCGACAAAATTACCGAAGCGCTGGACGAAGATGGTTTCCCAGCTCAAGTCCAGTAAGAAGTTAGATAACGCATAGCTTCAAACTTTGAGGCTATGCGTTCGTCTTATTTAAAAATCGATACCATTTGAATCATCTATTGGATTCTGATCGAGTGTAAAAACAGTCCGTTGATAAGGTATCCCTTCTAAATCGTAGACCTGATAAATACAATCAAATAAAAGTTGTAAGTCCTCACTTCTGTCCATTGCGCGTGCAGTAATAAAAATCGGACTGACTGCGCCGTTATCTAAAATCGGAATGTAATTTAAATGGGGAAAGCGAATGGTATCGGCACTGGCAGGAATAATACATAAGCCTTCTCCCGCTGCGACTAAGCCTAAAGCCAATTGAATTTCCCGTATCTCATGCATATTTTTTGGAACCAAACTATGCTCGGCAAAAATATTCAAAAGCTGGGTCGAAAAATTAGGTTTTGGTGAAGTGGGATACATAAACATTTTTTCATCAATTAGATCGGCCAGATATACCCCTTCCGTACGCTGAGCAATGGGATGACTCGTATGAGCAGCAACCACCAATCGCTCTTTACGCAACAAAATACGTCTCACGGCAGGGTCACTAATTCTTAAGCGCCCAAACCCGACATCAATCCGACCTTCTTTTAATGCCTGTAGTTGCTCAGTCGTACTTAACTCCATCAGTTGAATATTCAAATGAGGCTGCTGTTGACGAAATAAATAGATGATTCGCGGCAGTAAACCATAGAGTAAAGACCCGACAAAACCAATCGTCACACTTCTTTCGATCAGACCAATACGTTTGGTCATACTTTTTATTTCTTCAGCATTCGACAAAAGTTTAAGGGCGTGCTGATAAAAGAAATGTCCTGCTGGGGTTGTCTGTAAAGGACGGCTTCCACGCTCAAACAGTTGAATTCCAAGCTCACTTTCCAGATTTTGGATCTGCCGGCTCAAAGGTGGTTGAGCTATAAATAGTTTTTCGGCTGCCTTTGTGAAGCTCTGCTCTTCAACAACAGCCACAAAATACCGTAAATGTCTTAGTTCCATAAGGCTTCCATACCTTTAAGATATAAAAAAATGCAAATTCAGTCTTAGACACAGTTTAACCATTCTTTTAAGGTATATACAAGCAACAAACCGATGAAGTGATGAATTGCTTTGTGAAAAGCCTTCTTGCCAATATTCAAGTAATTCATCTTCATCAATTCACGGTTAAACACCCAGCGCACTCATGCGCTTCATTGACAATATTAGGATATCAAGACCTTTTAGATCGTAGCTAAGGCCTTGGTGACTTCCACACTTTTGGAAAGTCGGAGAACGGACATGCCACGTATTCCTGTAATCAATACTAGCCATCTTGACCGTATTGATGAATTACTTGTAGATAATATCGATACAGGTGAATTTAAACTTCATCGCTCAGTGTTTACTGACGAAGCCCTATTTGACCTTGAAATGAAATATATCTTCGAAGGCAATTGGGTTTACTTAGCACACGAAAGCCAAATTCCCAATAATAATGACTACTACACCACTCACATTGGTCGTCAGCCAGTCATTATTGCCCGCAACCGTAACGGCGAATTGAATGCCATGATCAATGCGTGTTCACACCGCGGAGCACAACTTTGCCGTCACAAGCGTGGTAACAAAGCAACATATACTTGCCCTTTCCATGGTTGGACTTTTAACAACTCAGGCAAACTTCTAAAAGTTAAAGATCCAAGTGAAGCAGGCTACTCTGACTGTTTTAACCAAGACGGCTCACATGACCTTAAAAAAGTTGATCGTTTTGAGAACTACAAAGGCTTCTTGTTTGGCAGCTTAAATCCAGATGTTCCTTCACTTGAAGAGTTCTTGGGTGAAACCACCAAAATCATCGACATGATTGTTGACCAGTCTGAACATGGTCTGGAAGTTTTACGTGGTTCATCGACCTACACTTACGAAGGTAACTGGAAACTCACCGCTGAAAATGGTGCCGATGGTTACCACGTTTCTGCTGTTCACTGGAACTATGCAGCAACCACTCAACACCGTAAAGAAACTCAAGCTGCCGATAACATCCGCGCGATGAGTGCAGGTTCTTGGGGTAAACAAGGCGGTGGCTCGTATGGCTTTGAAAATGGTCACATGTTGCTTTGGACACAATGGGCAAACCCAGAAGACCGTCCAAACTTCCCGAAAGCAGACGAATACACCGAAAAATACGGTGAAGCGATGTCGAAATGGATGATTGAGCGTTCGCGGAACCTTTGTCTCTATCCAAACGTTTATTTGATGGATCAGTTCGGTTCGCAAATTCGTGTCCTTCGTCCACTTTCTGTCAATAGAACCGAAGTCACCATTTACTGTATCGCGCCTAAAGGCGAAGCACCTGAAGCTCGTGCACGTCGTATCCGTCAATATGAAGATTTCTTTAATGCTTCAGGCATGGCAACACCAGACGATTTAGAAGAATTCCGTGCTTGTCAGGCAGGTTATGCAGGTATTGCACTTGAATGGAACGACATGTGCCGTGGTTCTAAACACTGGATTTATGGACCAGATGATGCAGCAAACGAAATTGGTTTAAAACCAATGTTAAGTGGTATCAAAACTGAAGATGAAGGACTTTATCTTGCCCAACATCAATATTGGTTACAAACCATGAAACATGCGATTGCATCAGAGAAAGAAATTGCTGATCAGGGAGAAACAGCATGAGTGCTCAAGACAAAGCAACTTTAGAAAATATTGCTCAGTTTCTCTATCGTGAAGCTCGTTTTTTAGATAATGAACAATGGGACGATTGGATTGCATGCTACGCACCGGAAGCTTCTTTCTGGATGCCAGCTTGGGATGATGACGATAGATTAACTGAAGATCCGCAATCTGAAATTTCACTTATTTATTATCCAGACCGTCAAGGTTTAGAAGATCGTGTGTTCCGTATTAAAACTGAGCGCTCATCTGCAACCATGCCGGACACGCGCACAAGCCACAATATTGCCAACGTTGAAGTTGTAGAGCGCGACGGAGACAAAGTTACTGTTCGCTTTAACTGGAATACCTTGAGTTTCCGTTACAAGACAAATTACAGCTATTTCGGTATGTCACGTTATGTGATCGATTTTTCAGGTGATCAACCAAAAATCTTGAGCAAGTACGTCGTTTTGAAAAATGACTACATCAATCAAGTTATTGATATCTACCACCTTTAAGACATACCCCCTCAGTTAAACGGACTGTTGGCTGAGGGTAAAAGTTTCAAATATTTTGTAGGATACATGCCATGTCAAACCACAATGTTGCACTTCAATTTGAAGATGGTGTTACACGTTTCATTAACGTAGCTCAAGGCGAAACCCTATCTGACGCAGCCTATCGCCAAAAAATTAATATTCCTTTAGATTGCCGTGATGGTGCATGTGGAACTTGCCGCGCATTTTGCGAGTCAGGTCATTATGACATGCCAGAAGAAACCTATATTGAAGATGCATTAACACCCGAAGAAGCAGAGCAAGGTTATATTCTTGCTTGCCAATGCCGCCCAACTTCAGACGCCGTATTCCAGATTCAAGCCTCGTCAGATGTCTGCAAAACAGAAATTCATAGCTTCAAAGGCACATTAGCCCGCGTTGAAAATCTATCAGACTCAACCATCACATTTGATATTCAACTTGATGAAGGCCAACCGGATATTCATTTCCTTGCAGGTCAGTATGTGAATGTTGCAATTCCAGAAACTGGCGAAACACGTTCATATTCATTTAGCTCAAAACCGGGTAACCGTTTAACTGGCTTTGTGGTACGTAACGTACCAAATGGCAAAATGAGTGAATTCCTGAGTAAGAATGCTCAAGCTGGCGACAAAATGACATTTACTGGTCCATTCGGTAGCTTCTATTTACGTAATGTAGCGCGTCCAGTGCTGATGCTCGCAGGCGGTACTGGCATTGCCCCATTTATGTCAATGCTACAAGTGCTTGAAGAAAAAGGTTCAGAACAGCCTGTTCGTTTAGTCTTTGGTGTAACCAATGACTTTGACTTGGTTGCTCTAGAAAAACTCAATGAGTTGCAGGCGAAATTCCCATGGTTTGAATATCGTACTGTAGTTGCAAGCCCTGAAAGTAACCATGAACGCAAAGGCTATGTCACTGGTCATATTGAAAGTGAATGGTTAAACGGTGGCGATGTCGATGTTTATCTATGTGGTCCAGTGCCAATGGTAGAAGCTGTGCGTGGCTGGTTAGAAACTGAAAATATCAAACCTGCTAATTTCTTGTTTGAAAAATTCTCTGCAAACTAATTCAAGGTGGAGAAGTTATCTATGTCAAACCGTCAAAGATTTACCGATAAAGTTGTGATTGTTACGGGTAGTGCCCAAGGTATTGGTCGTGGCGTGGCCCAGCAAGTCGCAACTGAAGGCGGACAAGTCGTCATGGCTGACCGCTCTGAATATGTTGAAGAAGTTCTCAAAGAAATTCAGAATACAGGTGGTGATGCTGTCACGATTAATGCTGACCTTGAAACCTATGCAGGCGCGCAAGCGGTAGTTGCAAAAGCTATTGAACACTATGGTCGGGTAGATATCCTGATTAATAATGTAGGTGGCGCGATCTGGATGAAACCTTTTGAAGAGTTTTCCGAAGAAGAGATCATTAAGGAAGTGAATCGCTCATTGTTTCCAGCTTTATGGTGCTGCCGCGCTGTGTTGCCCGCCATGATTAAGCAACAATCGGGTGTTATTGTAAATGTATCTTCAATTGCAACCCGTGGTATTAACCGTATTCCCTACTCGGCATCTAAAGGTGGTGTAAATGCTTTAACAGCATCTCTTGCTTTTGAACATGCTAAAGACGGGATCCGAGTCAATGCCGTTGCGACGGGTGGAACCGAAGCACCGCCTCGCAAAGTACCGCGTAACGCCAACCCATTAAGTCAAAATGAAAAAGACTGGATGCAGCAAGTGGTTGATCAAACAATAGATCGAACATTTATGGGCCGTTATGGCACAATTCAAGAACAAGTAAATGCAATTTTATTTCTTGCATCAGACGAAGCATCGTATATGACCGGATCAATTATTTCGGTCGGAGGTGGAGATCAGGGTTAACCCTGATCTTTTTATATGATTGGGTAAATAACATGATTTGCATGGAGGCAATCACACATGGCAACCCTGTTAAAGACATTAAAAAATGACTGGTCCATATCAGCAACAGTTGCTGGCTTTCTTGCGGTTTTAATTTCTTACTCAGGCCCACTGATTATTTTCTTTCAAGCTGCTCAGCGTGCCCATGTATCAACTGAGATGATGGTTTCATGGATTTGGGGAATTTCAATTGGAGCCGCCGTTTCAGGCATTTATCTTTCAATTAAGTATAAAACTCCTGTCATTACCGCATGGTCTGCACCGGGTACTGCCCTGTTAGTGACTCTATTTCCCAATATCTCATTGAATGAAGCGGTAGCTGCTTATATTACTTCTGCCGTTGTTATTTTTTTAATTGGCGTTACAGGTTACTTCGACAAATTACTAAAATGGATTCCGCAAGACGTCGCTGCTGGCATGATGGCTGGTATTCTTTTTCAGTTTGGTATTGGCCTATTTACCGCATCTGATAGCATGCCCTTTATTGTTTTTAGCATGCTCATTGTCTTTTTAATTGCTAAACGTTTAATGCCGCGCTACACCATGATTTGGGTATTAGCTGCCGGAGTTTTATTAAGCCTCATTTTAGGAAAAATGAATCCGGTTGATGTGAGTTTTAGTTTAGCGATTCCGCAGTGGATTAGCCCAGAATGGACATGGAACTCAACACTGAACCTCGCTGTTCCTCTCATTTTAGTCAGTCTAACCGGTCAATTTTTACCGGGTATGGCGATTATGAAACTCAGCGGTTACGACACGCCAGCCAAACCGATTATTAGCGTTACCAGTATTGCCTCTTTAGCTGTTGCTTGCGTAGGTGGTATTACTATTGTGCTTGCATCAATTACCGCGGCCTTATGCATGGGCAAAGACGCTCATGAACTTAAAGAAAAACGCTATATCGCGGGCATCGCCAATGGAATTTTTTATATTTTAGGAGGCTTATTTGCTGGCAGTATTGTCATGCTATTTAGCTTGCTCCCTAAAGAATTGGTTGCAGCGCTCGCAGGTTTAGCTTTGCTTGGTGCAATTGCCACAAATATTTCTGTCGCCATGAGAAATGATAGTCAACGTGATGCTGCACTTATTACCTTTTTAGCAACAGCATCAGGCATGCATTTTCTTGGATTAAGCTCGGTTTTTTGGGGTATCTGTATTGGTGTAATCGCGCATTTCATTCTCACACCACGATCAACTTCAGCCACAAATTAAGTTTTTTATCTAAACACTCCAACCAAAATAAAGCCTTAAGCGCCAAATCAGGATGCAAATAATTTGCTAATCCTGATTTGGCGATTTTTATTTAATATCAATTAAATTTCATTTTCAAAGGTCAATTTCTAAAATAATTAAATAATAGTCTTTAATCTCCTGTCTTAATATTTTCATTCCAATTCATAATATAAATTTAGCTCTATTTTTATCAGTGATTCTTAGCAAGAAAATCAAGAATAAAACACCAATAAAAACATTGAAATTCTCACCATATAATATTTACCACCATTTAATATAGATGATAAAACTCACTTCAACATTCAAAATAAATTAATATTTTTCAAATAATTAAATTAATAAAAACACAATACCTTAAAGACATAAAGATATATCAATTAGGTTTTTGACTCTAACTCAATAACAAAATAGTTTATTAAAAAATAACGCGATGATTCACAAATTGGAGGTGAATAAAATGGATGCGAACAAGGTTAATATTAATGAGCTAATTGATAAGGCCAGTTTTACTTCTTTTCATTGGAAAGTTTTAATCTGGTGCTTACTTATTATTATTTTTGATGGATATGACTTAGTCATTTATGGAGTAGCACTCCCTTTATTAATGCAACAATGGTCATTAACAGCTGTTGAAGCAGGTTTGCTGGCAAGCGCGGCTCTATTTGGCATGATGTTTGGTGCCATGATTTTCGGCACACTTTCGGACAAACTGGGGCGTAAAAAAACCATCCTGATTTGTGTGACTTTATTTAGCGGATTTACCTTTATCGGTGCTTTTGCCAAAGGACCAACTGAGTTTGCAATTTTGCGCTTTATTGCTGGCCTTGGTATTGGTGGCGTGATGCCAAATGTGGTCGCACTCATGACCGAATATGCGCCTAAAAAAATTCGCAGTACATTGGTCGCAATCATGTTTAGCGGCTATGCAATTGGCGGCATGACATCTGCTCTACTCGGTGCGTGGCTCGTTAAGGATATGGGCTGGCAAATCATGTTTTTACTTGCAGGTATTCCACTGCTATTACTCCCACTGATCTGGAAATTTTTACCAGAGTCTCTCGCATTTTTAGTGAAATCTAATCAGAGTGAACAGGCAAAAAGTATTGTCAGCAAAATTGCCCCTCAAACCCAGGTAAATGCCAATACACAGCTGCTGTTAAACGAAAGCACAACAACTGAGGCACCTGTCCGTGCTCTTTTCCAACAAGGCCGTACCTTCAGCACATTTATGTTCTGGATTGCTTTCTTTATGTGTTTACTCATGGTGTATGCCTTAGGAAGTTGGTTACCTAAACTTATGCTACAAGCGGGCTATTCGCTAGGTGCGAGCATGTTGTTCCTGTTTGCACTCAACATCGGTGGCATGGTTGGTGCAATTGGCGGTGGCGCTTTAGCAGATAGATTCCATTTAAAACCCGTCATTACCATCATGTTTATTGTGGGGTCAGCAGCTTTAATTTTACTTGGCATCAATAGTCCACAATTTATTTTATATAGCCTGATTGCTATTGCTGGTGCTGCCACAATTGGCTCGCAAATCTTACTCTACACTTTTGTTGCACAGTTCTACCCGACAGCACTTCGTTCAACTGGCATGGGATGGGCATCGGGAATTGGTCGTATCGGTGCAATTATCGGCCCCGTTTTAACTGGTGCCCTACTCACATTTGAGCTTCCTCACCAAATGAATTTCTTAGCGATTGCGATTCCGGGTGTGATTGCCGCACTTGCAATATTTATGGTCAATCTTAAAGCCTCTGTTGCTGCAGAGACGCCATCAACTTTTAATACTCAAAACACGCTTACTCAGCAGTAAACATAAATGCGCCTAGGACTGGCGCATAGATTTTGGAAATGGATTATGGAATTATTACATCGCTTTAAGCCACATGCTTTAACCTTTGCAACCTTAGTATTGATGTGTGGCAATTCATTCGCTGCAAATCCAAATCAGCAGGCTGAAGATGAATGGAAATTCACTTTAAAGAATGCCTATATCAATCGTAATTTTGACAACGATGCATTAAAAGACACAGGCAGCTGGTCTCAGGCAGCATCGTTATTTTATAAATCGAAAATGCATGACACCCCACTGCAAATTGCAGATAAGCCCATCACCATTGGTGCAGATGCTTCTGTTCAATATGCTGTGCGTTTGAGTTCAGACAAACATGTCGCCGACACGGTTCTACCTTTTAATAAGGAAACTCAGTCACAAGCATCAGACTTTTTAAAATACGGGGCGACATTAAAGTTAGGTTATGACAAAACGCTTTTGAGTGTGGGTGAACTCTGGCTCGATTTACCTGTAACCGCTGTCGATGCCAGCCGACAATTGCTCGCTTCTTATTGGGGAACCAATTTAAAGTCGCAACTTTCAGATCAGCTCTATGCAGAGATTGGTCGGGTTGAAAAAGTATCCCCACGAAATGAAGAAGACTTTAAAAAATTTTCGTTCACTGCAAATGGGGTTACCAAAGAATCGGATGGCTTAAACTATGTGGACCTGCGCTACCAATTTACACCGTCTTTAAAGGGTGAATATTACTTTGGTAATTTAGAAGACCTCTATAACAAACACTATGTAGGACTTGAGCACAATTGGAAACAGCCTAATTTTGCCCTCACCTCTAAGTTTAAATACTTCAATGCAAAAGATGATGGCAATACTTTTGATATCGATGCACAAAACATTGGAGTGCTAGAAACACTTAAAGTGAAAAACAATACCTTTGGTTTGGGCTACCAACAAATTATGGGTGAGTCGGCCTATCCATTACCGGATGGTTTCTTGCCAGAAACTTATTTCATTAACTGGAATACCACTGGATTCTTTAAAGAAGATGAAAAGTCTTACCATGTCATGTACGGCTACGACTTTAAAGACTATGTACCTGGTTTAAACGCAATGGTGAAATATGTTTATGGCCATGATTTTAAAGCAGCCAATGGTGAAAAGAACCATGAAACTGAGTCGAATGTGATTTTGAACTATGCGTTTCAGCAGCCGTTCTTAAAAGGCGTTGCCCTGCAATATATTCGTATTGATTACAACGTTAAGCATGGCAATGACTTTGGTGAAGACCGTCTGTTTGTAAACTACACCAAAAAGTTTTAAAGACTTTTTATTCAATCTAAGCGGGCTATTTTGGCTCGCTTTTTTATATTCTTTCGTTCATAAAAAAACGCCCTTACGAGCGTTTTTAATTAATCTGGCAACTTAAGCAACGTGCTTTTGTACAACAATCGAACCTACTGAATAGCCTGCGCCGAAAGATGAAATCACACCATATTCACCATCATTCACTTCGTGGCCTGTACGGTGTAAAGCAATAATCACACCTGCTGAAGAGGTATTAGCAAATTCATCTAGAATAATTGGTGCGCGGCTTAAATCTGCCTCTTTACCAGCAACATATTTCAAGATTAATTCATTCATGTTGGCATTGGCTTGGTGTAACCAGAAACGCTTAATATCGTTTGCAGTTAACTGCATTTTTTCCAACTGTGCATTAATGATTTTTGCCACCAATGGACAAACATCTTTAAACACTTTGCGGCCATCTTGACGGAATAACTTGTCGTCAACGATCGCATCTTCGCTACGGTTTAAGAAACCGAAGTTATTACGAATGTTGTTTGAAAATTGAGTAAATAGATGAATATCTAAAATTTCAAAACCAGTTTTAGTCGTAGTCTCTTCAATAATAGAAGCCGTTGCAACATCACCAAAAATGAAGTGACAATCACGGTTACGGTAGTCTAGGTGACCAGAGGTAATCTCAACATTCACCAATAAAACACGGCGAGCGCCTGAACGAATTGCATCTGCCGCTTGTTTCAAACCAAAAGTCGCAGCTGAACATGCAACATTCATGTCATATGCATAACCTTGAATGCCAAGTGCCGATTGAATTTCAATCGCTACAGCCGGATAAGCACGCTGCATGTTTGAACATGCCAAAATTACGACATCAATATCTTCAGCAGTCACGCCTGCATTTTCCATTGCTTGTTTCGCAGCAATCACACCCCATTCAGCCTGAAGTGACAACTCATCATTTGAACGCTCAGACAAACGAGGGCGTAAACGAGTCGGATCAAGAATTCCTGATTTTTCGATTACGTAACGGCTTTTAATACCAGAAGCTTTTTCAATAAATTCAGCACTTGAACCACGTAACTCTTCAAGTTCACCAGATGCAATTTTCTCGGCATTGTCTTGGTTATATTGTTCCACATAAGCATTTAAACTGACGGCCAGTTCTTCATTAGAAATGGTTTCTGTTGGATGAAATAGCCCAGTACCTGTAATACGAATGCCCATGTAAAACTCCTAAAAAAATGAAAAGGGTCTGTTAATCTTTCATTTATAAATTGCGCTGTTCGCTAAAAACAACATAAACAGACCCATATCTATTTTAACTGATTCCCAAACGATCCCATAACTTTTGCAGTCGAGTTGGTGAAATAGGCATCTTGGTTTTCATCGGTTGAGAAAATAAAGAAATGCGAAACTCTTCCAACATCAAATACAATTCTTTGATTTTAGGATCGTTTTTTAATTTAAACACCTTGTCCATCCATGGATCGACATCGTCAATTGCTGCATGATCTCGCTGTAGATTATTGGGCAATCGGTCTAAACGCAATAGCAGCGCTTTCAAATAACGCGGGTATTCCTGCCAAAGATCGACAGGCTGGCAATAAACAAAATTGCCAAGTGACATTAAATCTAACTGATCTTCAATATCATCAATACTTCGCCCAAATATCTCTGGATCAAGCACCAAAAGCTGACGGCGAATTTGCTGCCATTGAATATAAATCTCGCTCAATTGCTCAAGAGCTTGCTGACCATAACTCAAAAATTGCTTTTTGACCTGTTCTAGCAGTTTATTAAATTCATCTGTATTAATTGGCAGAGTCGTAATTGCCATTTGCAAGGTTGCATACACCAACATCTGCTCAAGTTTAGCTTTATCACCCAAAGGTGAATATGCCAAAGCAAGCGGTTTTGAAATTTGCTTTTTCAACTGACGAACCAAGTCACCAAGTTGCATGTGTACCAGACGGATAATGCCTTCACGATGCTGTTTAATGGCTTCAGCCTGATCATTAAAAGTCTGGATGACAATACCAGAGTCATCTTTAGCATCAGTTTCAGCAAAAGCTTTGGTTGGTACTAAAGCCTGATATTGTTTCACAACAACACCTGTGACCTTGTGTGAAGCCTCAAAAGTAAAGTTGTCAGGGAAGTTTTTAAACTCACCTTTTTGCTGTTTTACTGGACGATGAGTTTCCACACGACAACGTGCTTTTAGCTCTGGCAGATCACGGCCTTTGGCAATCAATTTACCTTTTTCATCAATGACTTTAATGAACGGCACCAAATATGGATCAATGCGTTCAAACGAGAAATCTTTGTCTGTAATTTGCTCGCCACGTAAGGCAAAAGCTAAATAACTAAAAATATGTTCACGTAAATGTACTGCATCAATACCCTGCATGAGCTTACGAGCTGTATCAGGAATAGGCACTACATTACGACGCTTATCTTTTGGTAACGCTTTGAGTAAAGCCTCAATTAAGTCTTGGCGCCAGCCCGGAATTCCCCATGACCAAATATTTTCATCAACTTGAGGTAGTGCCTGAACAGGAATCTGAACAGTTGCACCATCTTCGTCATGGCTTGGGTCAAAATGATATGTCGTCGCTAAACGTAGTTGACCATTATGCAGATGATCTGGAAATTGCTGCGTAGTCGGTCGATCATTGAGCCAAAGCGCATCATCCTCAACAAATAAATAACGTGGATTATTTGCTTCTACCGTCGCTCGCCAGTCTTCAAAACTACGACGGCTTGCAATTTCTTCGGGAATTTTAGAGGCATAGAACTGATAAATTGTTTCTTCATCAACCACCAAATCACGGCGACGCAATTTATCTTCAACTCGCTCTACTTCTTCAAGCTTAAGTAAGTTGTGTTTTAAAAATGGTGGAACCGTACCCAAATTACCTGTAGTTAATCCATCACGTAAGAAAATCTCATGTGCAGCAGGTTGATCAACTTTTTCAAAATTAATTAACCGTTTTGGCTCAATAATTAAACCAAACAAAGAAATTTGCGCGTAGGCATTTACGATCCCCGCTTTCTTAGACCAATGCGGTTCAAAATAGTGATATTTCAACAAGTCACGTGCAGCGAGCAAAATCCATTCAGGATCAATTTTGGCTAAAGTACGTAAATATACCTGCGACGTTTCGACCATTTCGAAAGCCATAACCCACGAGTTATTGGTTTTGTGCAAAGTACTTGCTGGAAAAACTTTTGCCTTTTGCTGACGCACCGCCATAAAGGTGTTGCGTTCATCTGTTTTATTGGCAATGAAAGAAAGTAACCCTGTCAGCAACGCACGATGCAAGTTTTCATAATTTGCATCTTTTTCATTAAAGCTGAGTTTTAAACCTTCTGCTAATTCAACTAATTGCTGATGCGTTTGTTTCCACTCACGTAAACGCAACCAACTTAAAAAATTCTCCTTAGCAAACTGACGTCGTTTATTTTCAGACATACTTGCTTCACCTTTAGGATTTAAAGTATCCCAAAGTTTCAAATAGAACAGAAAGTCTGAATCTGCTTCTTTGAACAATGCATGCTTTTGGTCAGCCTGCATCTGTTTATCTGCTGGACGCTCACGCGGGTCTTGAACCGCTAAAGCACTCACGACAATCAAGATTTCTTTGAGTACACCAAAATGCGCACCACCAATAATCATACGCGCTAAACGTGGGTCAATCGGCATGCGTGCCATCATTTGCCCGACTTTGGTTAGCTCATTTTTCTTCTCATTCATTGCCCCTAACTCAATCAAGAGCTTTCGACCATCATTCACAAGGCGGAAATCTGGCGGTTCAATAAAATCGAAGTTTTCTAACTCACCTAAGCCCAAACTTTGCATTTGCAAAATAACGGAAGCTAAGTTAGTTCGTTTAATTTCCGGTTCGGTAAATTCTGGACGACTTAAAAAATCTTCTTCGCTGTATAAACGAATACAGACACCAGCAGCAATACGACCGCAACGTCCTTTACGCTGATTGGCAGCAGCTTGGGAAATAGCTTCAATCGGTAAGCGTTGAACCCGTGATCGATAGTTATAACGAGAAATACGAGCAAAACCGCTATCAATCACATACCGAATATTTGGAACAGTAAGCGCAGTTTCGGCTACGTTGGTCGCAATAATAATACGTCGGCCTTTACCACCTGGACTGAAAATCTTTTGTTGTTCAGAAACAGCTAAGCGTGCATACAACGGTAAAATTTCGGTATGTCTTGGCCCATACTTTTGCAAGGTTTCCTGTAATTCACGAATTTCTTGCTCTGTGCTTGAGAAAATTAGAATATCGGCATGTTCAGGATGACCTTTTGCTTCGGCATCGGCAAAACATTCTTCAACCGCCTGTACCACTGCACGCGGTAGATTTTCTTCAAAATCATCAAATTCATCGTCGTCACTTCCGCCAATATTCATCTCTGAAATTGGACGATAAAGCACTTCAACTGGGTAACTACGCCCTTCGACTTCAAAAATTGGCGCATCGTTAAAATAGTTACTAAAACGATTTACATCTAAAGTTGCAGAAGTCACGATAACTTTAAGGTCTGGACGTTTTGGCAGTAACTGCTTTAAATAGCCCATAATAAAGTCGATATTGAGTGAGCGTTCATGCGCCTCATCAATAATGATCGTGTCATATTTAGATAAGAAACGGTCATTGCCTAACTCGGCAAGTAAAATACCGTCGGTCATTAACCGGACAATCGAATCTTGCGAACCTTGTTCATTAAATCGGATTTTAAAACCAATCGACTCGCCAAGCTTTTCGCCGACTTCCTCAGCAATACGCTGCGACACACTACGGGCAGCTAAACGGCGTGGCTGTGTATGACCAATCATACCTGTTAAGCCACGACCGGCTAACATTGCAATTTGGGGAAGCTGAGTGGTTTTACCGGAACCTGTTTCACCTGCCACAATAATGACCTGATGCTTTTGAATTGCATCAATTAGACGGTCAGCATATTGAGAAACCGGTAGTTCCTGATTTAGTTTAATTTCAGGTAAACGTGCAAAGCGCTGTCTTACTTTGGCATTAGATTGTTCAAATAATTTTTCAATCTCTGCTGTATTGGCTTTTTTATCTTTACGTAAACGATTTAAACGGTGACGATCTCTTGCCATCACCCACTGATCTATATTTAAACCATTCTGCACAAACAAACTTTCCTGAAAATACAACAATCCGCTATTTTACGCTTTAATGTGCATAAGGTAAAACAATTGGTTTTTGATATATTTTTAATTTTTTTACATTTTACCCTTGAATTCTCACTAACGAGACTTCATGTTGTTAGGCAAGTTTCTTTTACTATAACTGTCATTTGATTTACATGTTTTTGCAGTCAAATCGAGTACAGTATTTGGGGACTTAAAAATCGCAAATTTATCACTTATTCAATTTTCCGATTTTAGTCATGTAAAAATACTATTTCCCCAATAAAGAATTTTTATTTATTCTACATCTCGTAAACAAGTTTAAATATAAACCTCAATCATGGAGACAATGATGAGCTTGATTAATACTGAAGTTAAACCATTCCAAGCAACTGCTTACCACAACGGCCAATTTGTTGAAGTTAACGAAACTAACCTTAAAGGTAAGTGGTCTGTTGTATTCTTCTATCCAGCTGACTTCACTTTCGTTTGCCCAACTGAACTTGGTGACTTAGCAGACAACTACGCTGAATTCCAAAAACTTGGTGTTGAAATTTATGCTGTATCTACTGATACACACTTCACGCACAAAGCTTGGCACGACACTTCTGAAGAAATCAAAAAAATTCAATATCCATTAGTTGGTGATCCAACTTGGACTCTTTCTAAAAACTTCGACGTTCTTATCGAATCTGAAGGTTTAGCTGACCGTGGTACTTTCGTTATTGATCCAGAAGGTAAAATCCAAATCGTTGAACTTAACGCTGGTGGTATCGGCCGTGATGCGTCTGAACTTCTTCGTAAAGTAAAAGCTGCTCAATACGTTCACGCTCACCCAGGTGAAGTTTGCCCAGCTAAATGGAAAGAAGGCGAAGCAACTCTTGCTCCATCTATCGACTTAGTTGGTAAAATCTAATTTTTTAGATTAGACCACTACGTCTAAAACCACCCTTTTTAGGGTGGTTTTTTTATTGGTTATTTTTATAAATCTAAGCCCTAGTCCGCACCAAAATTTTATAGCTAATTTTTTACAATTCTTATACTTATAAATTTATAGCAACATTCATTTATGAATTGTCAGTCTGCTTAACTTGGAGTACTGTCAAATGATGAAACAAAAGAGTTTTTATATATGTACTAAAAGATCAAATAAAAGTAGGAGTAGTTATATGGAAAAATCTGTTGTTGTAACCTCTTGGAAATACGATGTTTCTTCACGCTATTTAAAAATTTTCTATAGCAATGGCTCAGGTGAGCTCTATCATCCCGTTCCAGAGTTTATCTACAATAATTTGCTACGTACAAATGATAAAACTGCATTTGTTCACAAATATCTTGAGTTTGATCTGCATTTTAAAAGGCTCTGTATTTCTGCTTAATCATAAAAAATCAGCCCCTTGGGCTGATCTGTTTTATATCTTTCAACTATTTAAGCCGCGTGATTTTGCTCTATATATTTCTTTAGCATTTTATCCTTCACATCAACATGCATATTGATTTTACTGAGGTCGCCCTTATAGTGCTCGACAACGCGATCATCCATAATTTTTGACCACCAAGATGGAATAAATGCAGGCAGAATCATTGCCCCATAACCTGCTGGTAATTGCGGCGCATCTTCAAAGTGACGTAAGGTCTGAAAGCTGCGAGTTGGATTGGCATGATGATCTGAATGGCGTTGTAATTGATATAAGAATAAATTGGTCACCACATTATTATTGTTCCAGCTATGCTCTGGCAGAGTACGTTCATATTGGCCATTTTCTTTCTTAGCACGCTTTAAACCATAATGTTCAATATAATTCACCGATTCAAACAAAGTTACTGCATAAGCGGCTTGAGTAACTTGAAATGGGAGAGAACGCGTACCAAATTTCGTCAACATGGCTGCATGGTACACAGCAGACATCGCCCAGCCATGAATCAGCTCATTTTCCTTACAGAAAAAAGGCAATTTCTTACGTTCTAAACGATTCTTTTCAATTTCGATCGCCGATTTAAAGCTGCCAATCACGGTACGTGGTAAAAACTTCCAAAAGGTTTCACCAAATTGTGAAGATGCTGGGTCTTCAGGTGTCGCAACTCGACGGTGGTGTCCATAAGGGTGTTCAATTCGGAAATGGTTATAACCCGATGGTGCTAAAGCTAAATGCGATAAATAATGTTCAAGCTGTCCATTCTTGTGGCTAAGTTCATGGGCAGTATTAATAGCAATCCCATTGACCATTCCCACCAAAGTTCCCAGTAAAACCTGATCAGCAAGAGATGTATTTTTACGACTGGCTAAATATGCCCCATAGATATTGGTCGCATATTGCAAAGGAATAAAAAGTTTAACAATGCGAGCGTAATACGGATCAGCTTCTAAATCTGCGATTGCATCTAATGGTGGATTTTCTGTGTCTTCACCAATCAATTTATCCAATGCAGGAATAACACCATGAATAAATAATGGCCCAAATGAAGCAAAGAACTTTTTAGTTTTTTTAGGACCAAATTGATAGCCCGCTAGGCCACCCATTGCAATGGTCGGTACAGCCAAACCCAATAGCCATAAATGACGTTTTTTGTCCTTAAATGTTGTTGTCGCTTGCTCGACATCCAGTTGAATATGCATATTCATTAGAAACTCCAATCAAACATAAAATGTTTTGCTTGAATTGATTGTGTTCCTTCATAGCGCCTCTATATTATCATTTTAAGACTTGCTATTATCATTTTAAGACTTTACTGAGTTTTTCTTGTGCAGAAGCAACAGATCCCTGTTATTCCCTCACGTTATTATTTACGGCTGATTGAAATTTTAATCAACACGCATCAATACGATAATGATTTATTGATGACATTGCAGCAAGAACTGGCAAAAACAGAATTATTATCGATTCAACAAATTGAACAATTCATTGAGATTGGTTTGAGTCTGCCCAACACTCAAGACTTGGCCTTTGAACTCGGTAAAAATATAAAACTCAGCTCACATAGTCTAGTGGGCTATGCGCTAATGACTAGTCCTAATTTGGAACATGCACTTAGGCTGATTGCACAATATTTTAGACTGATTATGCCGAGTTTTAAGCTCAGTATTCAGTTTCCGACCAATCAGCAAAAGGTTGAACTATTATTTGAACCGATTTTGCAGATGAATAAGCAATGTTTGGCCTTTCATATTGAAGCGATCGCCGTGGCGTTTTACTACAGCCTCTTAGAGTTGGCAGGTCAGCAATTACAACGCTACCAAGTATATTTGAGTATTCCAGAGCCGAGCTATCAAGAACGTTACGTATCTTTAGTGAAAGCCAATTTCCACTTTAACTATACGTGGCTTTCAGGTATACGCGTGGTGATTGATCAGCAACAATTGGCACTGCCCTTACCTTTAGCCGACGCGCATAGTTTAAAAATAGTTGAGCAACGCTGTCAGGAACAAATCCAGAAGATCTATCATCAAGGTGAAATTGTGGAATGGGTCAGCATGATGTTGCGACAAGCTAATCAAGTCCCAACCCTAATGGAATGTGCCAAAGTATTAAACATTTCTACCAAAACCTTGCAACGCTATTTGCAACAACAAGGTGTTGAGTTTCAAGCTTTAAAGCAACAAATCAGCACTGAGCGCGCCATTGATTTATTAGAAAATTCTACCTTTACCATTACCCATATTGCCTATGAGCTGGGGTATTCCAATCCTGCCAATTTCACCCGTGCATTTAATAAAGTACAGGGCTGTAGTCCACAAGCTTATCGGCAAGAATATCTAAAGAAAGTGAACCTACTTCAGAACTACCATACATAAACCAGCGCCTACCGGCAAAATACTGCTCATAAAGTTTTGATCATTTTTAATCAGTTCCAAAAATGATTTTACTTCAGCCGCATGTGAAATGACGTTATCAATAATGAGTACGCCACCTTTTGGCTTGATCAGAGGTTTTAAATCTGGCCAATAATTCTCGTAAGCATGACGCTCAGCATCTAACAAAATAAAGTCAAACGTATCCTGAGCTTCTTTTAAATAATCAGCTGCATCGCCTACCCAAAATTGAACGATTTCACTCAGCTCTAACTCAGCAACATGGCGTTTCGCCTCAGCACTTCGCTTTGCATCAATTTCAACTGTAGTCACCTGCCCACCAGTTGCCTGAGCGGCTTCAGCTAACCATAAAGTTGAGTAACCCGTTGAAGTACCAATTTCTAAAACTGACTTGGCTTGCTGCATGCGAATAAATTGCGACAGTAGTTTTGCAGACTCAGCCTCAATATTTCGATAACGCAGCAAGCGATCTGCCTGCTGGGCATCATGCCGTTTAAAGGTGTCATATAAATCTGCAACTCTTTGTAAGAAAAAAGTATTTGGCATATATTCACCCTTTAAAATCGTTATTTTATATGACAGTCGTTTGAGTTAAGTGCTTTGAATTAACTTAAACCGCGGTACGATACTTCCATCAGCCACTTGAACCGTTTCAGTAAACATATCTAGTGGACGCACCCAAGTCGAATAGTCACCATAAAGACACTGATAAACGACTAGTTCCTCTTCAGTCTCACTGTGTTTTGCCACAGAAAAAACTTGATAGAGATTACCTTTATAATGCTGATAAATGCCGCGTTGCAATGACATGAAAGTACCTTTTAATGTTATGACATAAAATCTTTACAGCCATATAACATATATAAATTTTTAAATACTTTCACTTTAAAAGATAAAAAAGAGTAATAAAGGACACTTAAAGACAAATTACCGCTTTAAATTATTGATATTGTTTATAAGTACCACACCACATTCAAAAAACCGATTAAATCTATAAAAACATACTGTTTTACCTATTTTGTGTTTTAACGTACTATGCATCTATTGAAAGAATTTGGATGCATTGGAGTAAAAACAGATGTTAGATCAAAACATTAAAACTCAATTAAAAGCTTACTTAGAACGTTTAGAAAGTCCAATCGAATTAGTTGCTGCTTTGGATGAATCAGATAAAGCTGCTCAAATTAAAGAGCTGGTTACCGAAATTGCTGAACTTTCTGACAAGGTGACGGCCCGTTTTGATGGCAACAATACACGTCGTCCAAGCTTTGGTGTGGCTAAAGCAGGTGAACAACCTCGTGTGTTCTTTGCTGGTTTACCGATGGGCCATGAGTTTACATCTTTGATCTTGGCACTGTTACAGGTGTCTGGCTATGCTCCTAAAGTTTCTGATGAAGTATTGAACCAGATTAAAGGTTTAAACCTCAAAGCTGACTTTGATGTGTTTGTATCGCTAAGCTGTCATAACTGTCCGGACGTGGTACAGGCGCTTAATCTGATTGCGATTTATAATCCGAACACAACGGCAACCATGATCGATGGTTCATTCTTCCAAGACGAAGTAGAACAACGCAAAATCATGGCTGTTCCAATGGTGTTCCAAGACAATGAGCATATTGGTCAAGGTCGTATGACACTTGAAGAGATTGTGGCGAAACTTGATACCAACTCCGCTGAAAAAGATGCAGCAGTGCTTAATGCCAAAGATGCGTTTGATGTGTTAGTGATTGGTGGTGGACCTGCAGGTGCAACAGCTGCCATCTATGCAGCACGTAAAGGCATTAACACAGGTATCGTGGCTGAACGCTTTGGTGGTCAGGTCATGGATACCATGGACATTGAAAACTTCACATCTGTGCAAAAAACTCAAGGTCCTAAGTTTGCTGCCGAAATGGAAGCACATGTTCGTGAATACGATGTCGATATTATGAACCTGCAACGTGTCAGCAAAATCGTTGGTGCAGATCAAACCAGAAATGGTCTGGTTGAAGTTGAGCTTGAAAACGGTGCAAAACTTGAATCGAAAACAGTGATCCTTTCAACAGGTGCGCGCTGGAGAGAAATGAATGTACCAGGTGAACAAGAATACCGTACCCGTGGTGTCGCATACTGCCCACACTGTGATGGTCCATTGTTCAAAGGCAAACGTGTTGCCGTGATTGGTGGCGGTAACTCGGGTGTAGAAGCTGCGATTGACCTTGCAGGGATTGTTGAGCATGTCACTTTGGTTGAGTTCGATACTAAACTTCGTGCAGACCAAGTCTTGCAAAACAAATTGCATAGCTTGCCAAACACCACTGTGATTATGAATGCTTTAAGTACTGAAGTATTAGGCGATGGTTCACAAGTGACAGGTCTTAAATATAAAGACCGTGCGACTGATCAAGAGCATGTAGTAGAGCTTGCAGGGATCTTTGTCCAGATTGGTTTATTGCCAAACACTGACTTCTTGAAAGACAGTGAGCTTGAATTAACCAATCGTGGCGAGATCATTGTAAATGACCGCAACGAGACTAATGTCAAAGGTGTGTTTGCTGCGGGTGACTGTACCACTGTGCCTTACAAACAAATCATTATTGCTACAGGTGAAGGCGCTAAAGCATCGCTTTCTGCATTTGATTACATTATCCGTTCTGGGCAATAAAATTTAGTCAAACCAGTACGATTTAACCCAAGCCTAGCATTACAAAATGCTAGGCTTTTTTAATATTAGCGTTACAACTCTTTAACAATTTTCGATCTTTATTAATCAGTTAGTTTATGTTTATATTTTAGACATCCATAATTTTGGATGCCATAAATTAGAAGGAAAAACACAATGAATAAATTACTTGTTGCTTTAGGTCTTGCTGCGACCGTTGCTCTTGTTGGATGTAATAAAGATAAAGCTCCAGAAACAGGTGCGACAACGGGTGAACACTTAGAAAATGCAGCTCAACAAGCAACTGCAGATATCAAATCTGCTGGTGACAAAGCTGCAGACGATATTGCTACTGCAACTGATAATGCTACTGCAAAAATCGATGCTGCAACTGACCATGCTGCTGATGCTACCGCTGAGGCTGCTGCAAAAACTGAAGCGACTGCTCGTAAAGCAACTGCTGATACAGCTCAAGCTGTTGAAAATACCGCTGCTGAAGTGAAAAAAGATGCTCAACACTAATTGTCTTTAATAAAAAAGCCCCTATTTATTAGGGGCTTTTTTTGGCTTTTAAAATCTTTTATGAAATTAAGCCTTCATCACGCATCGCAATTTGTACAGATTGACGCTCTGCTACTTTATTACGTAGTGCAATAATGTGTTTATATGGTGTTAAATCATGCTCAATTGAATTTGACCAATTTGTTAAAACAAATAGATAAGCATCTGCTGGGCCAAAATTATCATTTACTAAATAATCATAATCAGATTCAGCCAAATAATTATCGATATATTTTAAAAGACGATCAATTTCTGCATAAGCTTTGGTTTTTTCATCATTTGTTAATGGCGCCCCAAAGAAAACTGCATAAGCATCATGTAATTCAGAGTTCAAATACCCCAACCACTCTAATACTTTCGCACGGCCCATCCCAGATGGCGGAATTAAATCCTGCTTAGGGTCATGCTGAGCAAGAAACGGTAAAATCGCCACATTTTCAGTTAACATTAAACCTGGATTAATTTCTAAAGCAGGTACATATCCCTTCGGGTTAATCTCGTAATAATCTGCGCCTTTTTCAGTTTTATGTGTTTTTAAATTTACCCGTTCTAAGTCAAAATCAACATTAATTTCATTTAAAATAATATGTGCAGCTAAAGAACATGCGCCTGGCGAATAATATAATTTCATATCTGATCCTTGTTATCTCATATTAACGTTTTAAATTGCTTCTAGAAAACCTGCAAGGTTTGCACAATTCTTTAATTGTAAAAAAGCGTAAACTTATAAAATACTTACACCATCTAATATTCTTCAAAAAGTCATTCCTTGCAAGTTGTCTTGCGTGACGATTGTTTAAAATATGATAAAACACATTTGCGTCACGCAATTTTTCCGTTAATTACGCTTAAAAAGCTGGCTAAGCCAATTCATTAATTCAGTTAAGAAATCAAAAATACCATTTTTCTTATCGTCGTCAGGGTGACTTGAGTCTTTTCCATTTAAATCTAGATCGACAATTACAGGGTCGTGGTCCGAAGAACGATAGGCATCTTCACCATAGAACAATGCCTTTTGCTCATCGGTTTTATATTCTTCGTTGTAGTCTAAAAGCGTTGGTTCATCTGCATTAATATGCCATGCAAAGGTTCTCACTACTTTTGGATATAAAGCTGCATCAGCAATTGCATGGTCTAGGTTACCTGCTCCACCATTACCGTTGGCATCACTCGCAACACCAAAAACATAACTATATGCCTGAGTGCCCTGACCTACCTTAGTGTCATTAAGTAAAACTTTATAGTTCGCTTTTTCAAATGACAAAATAGGTTCTTCTTTTGCGTAACTGTTCATATCCCCGACAAGTAAAGCATTTTGCTTAGGCACTTGAGTTGGATTTTTCGCTAACCACTGCACAATTTGATCAACTGCTTTCACACGAGTTGGGTTCCAACAGCCTTGTCCATCTTTTTGGTCTGCGTCAGTAGAGCTAGCATCGACCCCACTACAGCTTTTCGATTTCAAGTGGTTTGGAATAACAGTAAAGGTTTTATTACCACGAACTGCTTGGAAACTTTGCGCCAAAGTTGTTCGGTTCTTGTCGCCTAAATCAAGCACAACAGGTTTATTTAAAGGCTTAACACGTTTGCTGTTATAAATAATAGCCACAGCAATCGCATCACCACCTAAACGGTCTAGATTTTCAGGAACGACGTATTTCCAATCGCTACCTAAAGCTTTGGTCAAATGAGCAATAGCACTGTCTGGGCCATAACCGTTGTTGGCAATTTCCATCAAACCGTATACATCGGCATCAATCGCTTTTAATGCACTCACAATTTTACGGTGCTGTTTATCAAACTCAGCTTGGGTTGTCGCACCGCGTTCTGTTGGAAAACCTGTTGCGCCATTGTCATAGTTCAAAACGTTAAATGAAGCTACACGAATGTGATTGGCATTTTTGGTAAGGACACTTTGACGCGGGTTTGGTTGAGTAAGAACCTCAGGTTGATTGCGCCCAAGCACAGGTTGCACACGCCAACCATTAAAACGGTACTCTAAAATACCTTCAGCATTTTTAAGTTGATACCCCGAACGTAGCGTATTGGCAGCACTAAAATTGCTTGGTAACCAGGGTGTACGGTTTTGATTGTTATAACCATCATCAAAAATAATTTTTGATAATAAATTCTTTTGTGCCAAAGCCTTAGCTTCAGGAGACAGCGCTGGATATAAATTGGTTGGAATATATAAACGACCTAAGCTTAACGACAGCTCACCATAACGGCCATAATTGTAGTTCTCGCTCACCGTTAAAGTCTGAGGTAATTTGACCAACATGCCTTGATAACGTTGCGGTGAATTAATTGAGCCACCCGTTAAACTAGCAAATGGAAGTTCAAGGCTAATTGGCTGAACCTGATTTGCCATATTGCTATTACAGGTTTGAATATCTTGTTGTAATTGATCTATTTGTAGCTGATTTTGATAGCTCGTTAAACGACCACGTAAAATAACCTCATCGCCAACTTGTCCACCTTTTACCGCACTGCTATTTGGAATATAAACAAAAATGGCATTGCTAACATTTGCTCGGGCCTTTGTATCAGGCGTTTGAACATAAAAACCAGAGAAACCATTGGCATAACGATAATCAGCTGTAATCACACCACGTACAGTATAAGTCTGGTCTTGAGTTGCTGCCGCTAAGTCAGCAATAGCTGTATCTGAGCTTGAACAACTTACTGTTTCAACAGGAGGCGGAGTTGTAGAACCCGATAAATTTGAAAAGTCATTTCGGTTTGTCCATGCCGACCATGAATGATCCAAATCAAATGCTGCGGTTGCATCAACACTTAAAGCTGGGTTCTCTGTTTCAATACGCTTAAAACTATTTCCGAGGCTTGAAACTGCTGTCCCCCATCCCGCTGCTGGACGCTCACCAATACGGCCAAAACGATCTACAGGTGTACCTTTATAAACAAGTACAACCGCATCATCTCCATTAAAAGATAGGGCTGCCACCTGATTTACTTTACTACCAAGTTCAGTTTGCAACTCTGAGCGGCCCACTAAAAAGTTCTGCTTACTCGCGAGTGTGCCTTGTAAACGAAAAGCCACTGTCTTTGCCGTTCCACCATTATTAAATTGTTGAATCTCATAATCAGCTAAATTGACTGTAGCGCCATCTGGATTATAAATTTCCAAGCCTTTTTTATTGCTACTGCCGTCAACATATTGACTAAACATCAGCTGTGCTTGAGCAACTGAGCTATATGAAAATGCACCTAATGCACTTAAAAAGACCGAAAGTGTTCTTAATTGAAAAGTTTTCATGAGTAAAAGTGTTCATATGAGTTTTAATTAGTCTCTTAGAGTAAATATTGATCATGACATCTACATGAAGAAAAACACCGAAACATTTGACTTGATCACATGAAGACTTAAAATACCGCATTTGAATTTCAATATTGCCAAGGTTATGTCGATCGATCAGTTAGAAACGCAAATTGCAGACTTAGACAATTTGCCTGAACACCGTGAAATTGTGACGTTTATGCGTCGCTCAGCACCACTTAATACGTCTCAACGCACGGCATTAGAACAACATCGCGATTTAATTTTGGAATATCCTGTTGGCGACTTACGTCAACACTTCGAACACCCAGAGCGTCCATTAACTGTTGAAATCGGTTTTGGTATGGGTCGTTCGTTAGTCCTTATGGCAAAAGCAAACCCTGAACGCAACTATGTGGGTATTGAAGTCCATGTGCCTGGTATTGCTCAATGCTTGTATGAAGCAGGTATAGCAGAAGTTAAAAACTTACGTGTACTTGATGCAGACGCGATTCAGGTTCTGCGTGAAATGCCAGACAACAGCATTAACTGTGTACAACTTTACTTCCCAGATCCTTGGCAAAAGAAACGTCATTTTAAACGCCGTTTTGTTGCTCATGAGCGTATGCCATTGGTTGAACAAAAGCTTGAGCTTGGTGGTACGTTCCATGCTGCAACAGATTGGGAACCTTATGCTGAATGGATGCTAGATGTATTAGACAACCGTCCAGATCTTGAAAACTTGGCAGGTAAAGGCAACAGCTACCCACGTCCAGACTGGCGCCCAGTGACTAAGTTTGAACGCCGTGGTATTGAGTCAGGTCATAAGATTAATGACTTTATCTTTAAAAAGATTAAGTAAAAACTGGCTTTTAAATACCAAATAAACGAGGGCATTAAATATTAGTATTTAATGCCCTTTAAATTAGCATAAATCATATACCTCAATATATTTTTAAACTATACATATTAATAATTTAAGTTAATTATTAACATATTCATTTTCTAGTATTTTTTGACTTAACTTCTAAAGGAGCCACGTTCCAGACATCCAATAAGCGCCAAATTGCATTATCAATCTCTTGCCACTCTTCCCAATTATTTAAATTTGTTTCCCATTTAACCCATAATCCCCCATATTTATTAGGCTCATAACTATTTCCACGAATTTGAACAAACTTATTATCAATTGTATTTTCCAAAGTAAAAACTTCTAAAAGTACGCCAGTAACATCCTTATTTTCTGAATATCCATAACAAAGAAAAGCGTTATCAGATATATTTCTTTTATAACAATCCAAACCATTTTTTTTAAACTTCGATTTAAGATTTACATATTTAGAATTAAAATTATTTAGCATTATTTTATGAGTATCAAATTTTTGCTCTCGCATATCTATAGTTAGGCCTTCAATCTTAACTCGTACTTGATCTTTATGATCTGGTACATACCCATCTGTAGCCTGAAAGTGTGAATTTCTTAAAACTAGATTAAATTGTAATTGCCGATTTGAATCAGGCATTGGTAAACTATCTATCTCTTTTTGCGTAATTGAAGCAAATTTTTCAGGTATATAACTTATTGGAAACTGACCTAAATAATGTTCTCTTTCTGGGCGATAAAACTCTGAATCAAATTGATCAGGAATATGTATTCTACGCTCTCCTAATTTTGCTTTAACAACTAAATTATTATTTTGTTTCCATATAACAATACCCCCCTCTTGAGGTATATTGGTTTTTTCTTTATTCATGCATCCCCCTAAAAATAAAAAGCTCATAGTCAATAAATTTTTCTTTAGATATGACATTAGTTAATCTCTAAAATTATCAAAACTTCTAAATAGTATTAAAATTATAAAATAGCAAAAATCTAATTAATATAATTTATTTCTTTTTCTTAATGAGATATCTTCGCCACTTTGAGTTTCACTAGACTTAAATACTTGCTCTTCTTCTGAGATAGTACCACATGCTGTTACTAATATTTTTTCTAACGTTTGGGTGTATATCACGTCTTAAAGAACCTACACTCATATGTATTCCGTATTTTTGAATTTGTACAGGCTCATTAAGCGCTAAATTCTCATATAATTTCATAATATAGTTATCATCAATATCTTCACCGTTAATTTGATCTAAATTTAGTTGGGGTTCTTTGGTACTATATAATTTTTCACCTTCTTTCCTTCTTTTCATATTCCCTACTATTTTTAAATCTGTTGCTTTAATCACTTTAAGAATTTCTTTATTATCACAACAAAGCTTATTAAATGAATATTCTTCTACACTATAATTTCTATTACTTATTTTCTTCAAACTTAAAAGTGGATAAACCACTTCACCTAAAATTATTATAGAATAATTCATTGGCAAACTTTTCAAATAACCAATATCTACACGATTATCTTTTGTCCATAAACTTTTTAAATTATTCTTATTCTCTTTTAAATCTTTACATCTTCTTTTATCTTCTTTTATCTTCTTTACAATATTTATTATTATAATATTCCTGCATTGTTGCTACTGCTACAACACCCATATTATCTTCAAATTTTTTATCTATTTTTTAAGTACTTATCACTTTAATAATTTCATCCTTATTATTAAAATTAAATTTAGAAACATACATTGCATAATCATCCACATTAAATCCTTCATGACCGCTTCTAATCCAATGCTCCATTTCTATAGCCAAAAAATCTGCTTTTAAATTTATTAATTTTTCTTCATCAGTAAGATATTTATTCTTACTTGTACAAAATCCTTTTTCTTCATTTTTATTAATTATATATTCTTGATATTTATTACTCATAAATTCAAAGATCAAGAAAAATACAGCAAAAAAAATATTTTATAGTTCTTCATTTTAATCTCCATTCAAGCTCAAGTAGGTAGTTTGACTTTTAAATGAGCCAAAAAGCTAATTAATACATTATATAAAGCCACATAATTCAAACCAAAACAACCATCACCTTTCACAATTAATCAAAAATTTAAAACTAATAGAAAGACAATAATTCATAATTTTTAATATAAACTATATCACATATCATTATTTGGCCTAATTTAACTTCAATTAACACTCAATCTTTCTACAGGAAGATAAACATTAAAATAAACCCTTCCACACTCATCAATAGGATGTGCCTGAGATTCAATATAAATTTCTTTAAGAGGCATATATTTCATATCCTTAATAAACGTATTAATTTTATATTTATAATAAGAAACAATTAAATAATAGTTAGTTATTTTTTGCTTAGAAAGATGATTAACCTCCTTATTTTTAATTAAATTATCATAATTAATAATACTACAGCAGTTATATGGATAAAAGTTTTGCAGATTAGCATCACCACCTGATGAAAATGTTAATAAAAAAATATTTTTATTATTGAGTTGCTGATAAAAATTTTTATTATTTACGTCAATATTGTCTCGTATTTTTGAAAACCCTGTTAAAACCACAACACTACCATGAGAAATACCATCTAACACTAAATCTTCATCAAGTATTTTTTTCCTATTTTCCCCACGGAAACTTTTGAATTAAGTGTATTATATGGATTTTCAATTTTATTTTTAAAAGCATTTTGCAAGTCATCAAAATTATAAATATTCTCTTTTAAAACAAAAAGATTGTAAGTTGCATTATCATTTTTTTCATTATCATCTACTTTATCTTTCGATTTTTTAAAAATGATATCATCTTTATAACTCTGAAAATAACTTGCCATCGCTCTTTCATACAATTGATCTGTATTAAAATTTTTATCCTGCAAACAAAAATTTTTCACTATTTTTCTTTGTTCATAATTTTTTATAATAAAATAGCCACCCCAAATTAAAAGTAAAATTAAGGATAATCCTAAAAAAATATACTTTGCATAGATATTCTTAGCAACAAGAAGAAGAAACTTAAAAATTAACCATAAGATTAAAAAAAATCCAAAAACAATTGAAAGCCCCATTAATAATAAATTAAACATATAAAATATTTTTCTCTATCTAATACTATTTTAAATTCTCATACAAAACAGTGTAATTTAAGTTGGAGAAAACGACTTGCTGACTTTGCATGCTTAGTTTCAGACTTTGAGCGCATTCTGTAAGGTGGTTCATAAAGCAAGGCAGATTTATCATCTACCAGAAACCAACCTACTTGAATTACGCCATCCCCAATGATCTTCTCTTGATCAATAACCGTAAAATTAAGATACATTCAGAATTTATATTTTCATTTCCAATACATTATTTTAACACCAACTATAAAAAACTATCTGTACATTTTCCATCTTAACAGAATAGATAATATGAAAAAAATTAAGCTTCTATAGCCATTATATTTCTCTGATCTTTTTTATTATTAAATCTTAAATAACTAAAGAATTTGTATTACATTCAATTTACTTAATCTCACGAAAAGTCAGAAAACAACATGTTAAAAATTTTAGGGCGCGATAACTCAATCAATGTTCGTAAAGTCTTATGGCTCTGTGAAGAATTAAATCTTGAATATGAAAGAGAAGATTGGGGAAGAGGCGTTCGTTCTGCCCAATCTCCTGAATTTTTAGAATTAAACCCAAATGGACAAATCCCTGTTGTTTTAGATGGCGATTTAGTCCTTTGGCAGTCCAATAGTATTATCCGTTATCTAGCAAATGCCTACGATAAAGAGCACCTGATTTACCCTACTCAAGCAAAAGAAAGATTTTTTGTAGACCAGTGGCTTGATTGGCAAGCGATAGAGCTGAATAACAGTTGGACTTATACCATTATGTCTCTGCTGAGAAATTCACCAGATCATCAAGACCCAAACTTATTACAACAAGGTATTGATAACTGGAATCGTCATATGCAGATTCTTGATCAACAACTTGCAAAAACTCAAGCCTATGTTGCAGGTACCCAATTCAGCTTAGCCGATATTCCAATTGGCCTGTCTGTACAACGTTGGAAGGCCACTCCTTTTGACCATCCAACGCTTAAGCACGTCGACCAATATTTTGAACTTTTAAATCAACGTGCGGGCTTTTTAAAATGGGGAAATAACGGCGAACCTTAATTTTTAAATAAGCTTTAAGCCGAGTGATGGCGCTTCACGATGCCATCACTTAAAAGTTGATAGACCTCTTTTAAATCATCTCGTTCTGCTTGAGCTAATAGTTTTTGATGTATGGTCAAGATGTTTTGATCACTGCGCATTGCAGGTCCTGTCTGCATGTGTTTTGGATCATTTTCAGTGGCTTTTTTAGCTGTTTCTATAATTAAAGGATAAAGCAAACTAAAGTCCACCTGCTCTTTATCTACAACCTGCTTTGCCATGTCAAAACAATAATTACTAAAATTGCATGCAAACACTGCCGCCAAATGCAAAGTTAAACGTTGTTTCGAGCTATATTTATATACTCGATTACTTAGGCTATTTGCTAAATCTAAAAGTAGTTCCTGGTCGGCATCTACCACTCCTTCAACAAACAACGGCGTTGCAGACCAGTCAACTTCTCTTTCAAGACTAAATGTTTGCAATGGATAAAACACCCCTGCTTTTTCATGCACATGACTGATGACTTCAATATCTGTACTACCCGAGGTGTGAACTATAAGAGTTTCAGGAAATAATTCATGCACCTGTTTTACAAGCTCTGCAATTGCACTATCCGAAACTGCCAGAATAATTAAATCAACTGGCTGAAATTGCTGTAAAGACTGACATGCTTTAGCTTGAATTTTCTCTGCAAATTTTTGGGTTTTATCAAAATCACGTGCATAGACTTGTAAGATGTTATGACCTTGAGCCAATAAAGCCTGTGCCAAATGAAAGGCAACTCGTCCACTTCCTATCAAACTGATTTTCATATTAACCCAACAATATTTATCTCTATAAAAAAAGCTTCTCAAAATGAGAAGCTTTTTTCAAATCAAAATGAATAGAATCAATAATTTTTCATAAATTATTTCATTATTGAGCTACTGAAAATTCGATACGACGGTTTTTGAAACGTCCTTCATCAGTTGTATTTTCAGCAACTGGCTGATCAGAGCCATGACCCTGTGCAACTAATTTAGAAGCGTCTACACCTTTAGATGTTAAATAATCTACTACTGCTTGCGCACGGCGTTGAGACAACGCTTTATTTGATGCAGCATTACCAGTTGAGTCTGTATGACCGCCAACATTTAATTTCACTCCATTCACTTTATTTAAAAGTGTTGCAGCTTGATCAAGAATAGCTTTGTTATCTGCCGGAATGTCACTAGAACCACTCGCAAAATTAATGATTTGCAAGTTAAGAGCTTTTACTAATGCATTTACATCGACATTATTCGGGTCAATTGCTGTTAAAGCAGTCTGTGTTGCACTCAAGCTATTGCTCACAGATTGTTCAGCCGTTACTGGTGCTGCGGCTACAACCTCAGTATGTGGCACCAATGCTTTTATTTTTGCAGTTAAAGCTTCTAATGCTGCTGCATCAGCTGCTTTCAAAGTAATTTTATCACCCACCCATTCTAAAGATGCATTTGGCACACCTTTTAATGCACCGAGCACACCAGCAAGTGCATCTTTGTCTGTAAATGAAGCCGCATAAGTTTGGCTTGTATCCACATTACAATCTTGAGTTGTCGAAAAAACATTTTTAACGTTTGTTTGTAGCGTTGCCAAGAAACCTTGGTCGCCAATCCCAGCCTGACACTGACTCACTGCCCCTTTATCATCTGTACTTAAAGTTAAACTAGCTGGTGCAGCAGCGGCTTCAACACCACTTGCAGCCGATGGTTCTGGTGCTGGTACAGCTTCTTTATGCTGGCAAGAACGCCATAACCAAGCAATAATAAGACCCAGAATAATTAGAGCGATAATAGGTAGGAATCCACGAGACTTACCCGTTTTTTCGCTGGCTGCAGCTAATGGTGGAGCTGTTGAAGTTGAATGTGGAACCGAAGATAGGCCTGCACCCACACCTAAAGGTGCTAATAGACCCACTGCCCATGCAGGTAAATATGAACGAATTGTTTCTGCGTGTTGACGTAAATAATTCACAATACTTTGCTGATCATTTCCGGCAACATCTGAAATTGCATTAAGGCTGGGTTTAATCGCGCTGTTGAGTGTACTTTCAATTTCATTATTTGGTGCTGTGCCGCTTAAATGAGTAAGCACGGTATTCTTGATTTGATCATTATGCGAAAAAAGATCGGATAACGATGGAGCCAGACTATTTTTCAATTGTCCAATAAGATCAGGTTTAGCAGCTAATAATGAAAGTAAAATTGGATAAAACTTAGATAAAGCATTTGATTTTTCGCCTAGGTATCCATCCTGTTCATCTAATAATATTGAAGATACTTTTTCTTTAAGCAATTCTATAGGGTTTATCGACATTGGTTATTCTCCCGAATTTATACGTCGTAACCAGCAACTTTTGATTATTCAAATAGTTCTTCTTTGCTGATAGTTTTTTATTCTAATCTGCCTAGAATCTTTTGTTGTTTTTTATATAATTTATATACAATTTTCCATCTAGTATTTACAAAACAGGTAGATCTTATTGATCTACCTGTTTATATTTTAAATTTACTTTAACTAAGTACTTTATCAGTTAGCAAAAGTTTGCAGTACTTTACCTGTCAAGGTTTGGCCCAACAATGGGGTATTTTTCCCTTGCGATAAAATTGTGTCTTTGCTTACTGTCCAGCTTAAAGCAGGATCTACCAATACCCATCCAGCTTCATTTTCCCAACGCGCGGTCATATTTGCAACCTGCGCTGGTACGCTGGTTACTTTAGCAACCCATTCTAGAGGTTCGAATAAACCTTCATTAATGAGTTGAATCCCTAACGATACATAGGTATCAAAAGCTGTAATGCCCGGCTGAGTTTCAGCAAATGGCGCCATTTTTGCCGAACTGCTTAAAGGCTCATGGTGCGTACAAATTGCATCAATTACGCCTTCTTTTAAACCTTGACGTAAAATTTCTTTATCTTGCTCAGAACGCAATGGTGGGCGAACGTGTGCAAGTGAATTGAAACCGTCTGTTAAATGTTCAGTTAAATGTAACTGGTGCATTGCAACGTCAGCAGTCACAGGTAAGCCTTTTGCTTTTGCAGCACGAATTAGTTCAACCGATGCACCACAAGACAACAAACCAAAGTGAGCTTTTACGCCAGTTGCTTCAATCATAAGCAAATATTTTGCAATCGCTACAGTTTCAGCAAGTGCCGGAATCATCGGCAGACCTTGGCGAGAAGCAATAAAACCTTCGTGTGTACATCCATCTTTAGCAATCTGTGGTTCTTCGGCATAGAACACAACCGTTAAGCCAAGACCCGCTGCATATTCTAAAGTACGAATAACCACATCATCATTTTCAAAAGCAGCATTGGCGTTTGAAACAGCAGTACAACCGCCCTTTTTCAGGCCAGCCATATTTGCAGGTTGTTTACCATTTAAGCCTTGAGTTTGAGCACCAATAATATGCATGTGGATGCCGCCATCAAGCCATGCCTTTTCAATCAGACCATGAATGAGGGCACCGTTGTCTTGTACAATCGGCTTTGAATCTGGTGGGGTAATGACATGCAAAATGCCATTAGCACGTGCCGCCTTCCCTTCAGATTTAAGTGTCCCGTGTTGCTGTTGACCAGGCTCACGTAAACGCGCGCATAAATCAACCATGGTTGGCATTAGCCATTTACCTTGACCATCAATGGTTTGTTCAACTTGCTCTACTGGGGCAACCAGCTTGCCATTTTGAATATATACAGTTTGTACGTTGTCTGTTTTCTGGATTGGGTCTAACACACGTACATTTTCAATTTTTACAATACTCATGTGATCCATTCCTTACAACGTAATCGCTTCAATTAAGCCTTGTTCTTGGAGTTGGCCTTGCATTGACAACGCCAACACAGCCATACGAACTGCAATACCGTTGGTTACTTGTTTCAGAATAACCGACTGGTCTCCATCCGCCACACTTGAGTCAATTTCTACACCACGATTCATTGGACCCGGATGCATAACGATACAATCAGGTTTAGCCAAACCAAGACGTTCTTTGTTTAGGCCATACATTCTGTAAAATTCAGACTGTGAAGATAATGCTGGAGAGTCAATACGCTCATTTTGAATACGTAGAGCAATAATCACATCACAATCTGCGATCCCAGCATCCATGTTGTTAAACAAACGGACATGTTCGCCATATTCGGAAAAGCCCACTGGTAATAATGTATTCGGTGCAATCACACGAATATCTTTACATCCTAGTGTTTGTAATGCTGCAACATCCGAACGTGCTACACGAGAATGTTTAATGTCACCAATAATGGCAACACTCAACTCTTCAAACGGTTTCTTTGTTTCACGGCGAATTGTAAGCATATCGAGCATCGCTTGCGTTGGATGGGCATGACGTCCATCTCCAGCATTAATAATTGCGACCTTTGGACACACATCTTTAGCAATGAAATGTGCAGCGCCCGAAGATGAATGGCGTACAACAAAAATATCCGCAGCCATTGCTTCAAGGTTCCAGAGCGTATCTCGTAGCGTTTCACCTTTTGATGTACTTGAACGTGCAATATCAATATTCAATACATTTGCAGACAAGCGTTTTGCTGCTGCTTCAAAAGTAGTACGAGTACGGGTGGAGTTTTCAAAGAAAAGATTCATAACCGTCAATCCCTCTAAGAGCGGACGGTTAATTAAATTATTATTATCATCTAAAAAGCTTTGTGCGGTATCTAAAATCTTAGTGAGGTTTTCTTTTGAAAGTCCCTCAATCGTTAAAAAATGTTTTAAATTTCCGTCTTGATTGAGCTGAACCTGGCTCGGTTGATGCAACGCTGCAATATGCATAATGGATTCCTATGGGTCGAATCGCGAAAACGTGCATAGTGTAGCTGAATTCCGCTCTTTTCGCAGAAGAACTTTACAGAATAAGACCCTAAATTGACCAGAAAATTTAGGGCCGTGATCTGGACTATCTCAATGCACCTATATAATGGTGTGGAACTTGTGCCCGATAAATGTCTTCGGCGGTGATTTCTGAATCTTCATCGACTTTAACAACAGCAAGTTTTTCTTTTTGAGAAGGCTCTGGCAGTGTGTCAACCAACGATCTTAATCGCTCAACGCATCGTTTTAATTCGTCATCGTCTGTTTCTAACGCTATCGTAATTACATATTTTGCATAATCTTTATTTTGAATCACGTACATTGCATCTATTACCCGCCCAGTCACCCTACGCATACGTACATATATTTGTGTAGCCACAGAGAAAGCATCTGCATTAGTGGTAAAACCATTCCCGATCATGTCTTTCATTTATAACGCCCCCATCCATTAAAATTATAAAAATGGTTAAAAACCGACTATGTCTGTTAAATAAATAACTATCGATAGTATTGGTCTAGCAAAATACATACCAATTTCAAGGTATTACTCATTAAAAATCAGTTTATTGGTTGCTAAATGATAGGTTGCAATAATTTAAAAACCTTTAGACATCAAAATACGTTAAACTTTGCATCGTTAATATTTATATGTTTTGGTCAATCGAGTTTATGAATACCTCTTTACGTTTAAACCACTATTGGATTACTTGTGCTGATGGTTTAGAACCCCTCCTACAAGAAGAAATAGAACAACTTGGCACCAAAGTGACAGAACGTAAAGCAGGACGTTTAATCATTGAAGGAACGCTTGAACAAGCTTACCGCATTTGTATGTGGTCGCGTCTCGCTTCTCGTGTTTTACTTCCTATTCATACTTATGAACTTGAATTTACGCATGATGCACGTGATGTAGCAGAAGAGCTCTATGAAGGCGCGATGAGCTTTGATTGGTCACTTATTTTTGCACCACAAAGTACTTTCGCAATCCGCTTACATGCCGAACGTGAAATCATGGTCAATTCGCAATTTGCTACACTGCGTGTAAAAGATGGCGTTGTTGATTCCTTTATGGAAGCTGTAGGTCGTCGCCCTAGCATTGACACCAAACAACCAGAAATTACGATCTATGCTTTGGCAGGTAAAACTGAACATACCTATTGTTTAGACTTGTCTGGTGATTCGCTACATAAACGTGGCTACCGTCGTTTTATGACGGATGCACCAATTAAAGAAAACCTTGCTGCGGCAATTTTACAAAAAGCTCAGCTCAAACAGCGTAACCCAGAAATTATACTCGACCCAATGTGTGGTTCAGGCACATTTATCATTGAAGCATTGATGATTTTAACTGACCGTGCACCAGGGCTTGTTCGTCGTTTTGGATTTAATGGCTGGCATGGTCATGACCGCGACCTTTGGCTTTCACTTAAAGCAGAAGCAGCAGAGCGTCACGAAAAGGCACTTGAATTACCTCTACCTAAATTTTATGCCTACGATGCAGACTGGGAAGCAATTAAAGCAACCCGTGAAAATATTATTGCGGCAGGCTTTGAAAATTTATTAGGTCAGATTCAGATCGAAGAGCGTACTTTAGCTGACTGGCCAGATTTTGCTGCTGAAGGTAAAACTGCATTTATTGTGACTAACCCACCTTATGGTGAACGTTTAGGTGAAAAAGCTTCAAACCGTTCTCTATATCTAGGTTTATCAGCGCTTTTACAAAAACATTTCCCAAATCAATATGCGGCAATTATTGCAGCTCAAATTGAACAATCTGATGTTTTAGCATTTGAAGCACCTGAAACTTTACGTTTAATGAATGGTAAGTTACCAATTTATATTCGTTTCGGTGTAATCAAACCAGAAAAAGTGAGTCAACCATTTTTAGCGAATTGGCAAGCCCAACCTATTGAAATGGAAGAAGCACAAGACTTCGCTAACCGTTTGCAAAAAAATATGACAGCCCTGAAAAAATGGGCAACTAAAGAAAATATTTATTGCTTACGTTTGTATGATGCCGACTTACCGGACTTTAATGTCGCTGTTGACTTATATGGTGACCGTTTACACGTTCAGGAATACGCACCACCAAAAACAATCGATCCAGAAAAAGCTAAAAAACGTTTTAATTTAGCGCTTGCTGCAATTCGTGCTGTTACTGGTTTAAACCGCGATGCCATCTTTATTAAGACACGTGCACGCCAAACTGGTACAACTCAATATACGAAACAAAGTACAGCTTCAAAACGTTTTATCGTGCAAGAAGGTAAAGCTAAAATTTTAGTTAACCTAACTGATTATCTCGATACAGGTTTGTTCCTTGACCACCGTCAAATGCGTTTACGTATTGCTCAAGAAGCACGTGGTAAACACTTCTTGAACTTATATAGTTACACGTCTACTGCAAGCTTACATGCTGCACTTGGCGGTGCCGCAAGTACGACAAGTGTAGATTTATCTAACACTTACTTAAACTGGTCAAAAGAAAACTTCGTGCTAAATGGTTTAACTGTAGATCATGCAGATGAACAACACATGTTCTTTGCCAGCGACTGTTTTGAGTGGTTAAAAGAAGGCCATGAACAATACGACCTTATTTTTATTGACCCACCAACATTCTCAAACTCGAAAAAATTCTACGGTACATTCGATGTACAACGTGACCATATCTCACTGATCAAACGTGCAATGAACCGTTTGCACAGTGAAGGCACGCTCTATTTCTCGAATAACTATCGTGGTTTTGAAATGGACGAAGAGATCGAAGCTATTTTTCAGGTTGAAGAAATCACTTCTGAAACAATTGGTCTTGATTTTAAACGTAATCAAAAAATCCACCGTGCGTGGAAAATTCAGCACCCTGCTCTAGATCAATATTAATGAAATTAGAGGTTATTATTACTTCACGGTAATAATAACCTCGCCATGAACATTTTTTGATTCAAAATCATATTTGGTAAATCGGTCTGCTCTTTCCGGTAGCGCAATCATTTCTAACCTCTTCTTTTCTTTATTATCAATAACATGATTTTGTTTTTGTTCTTGATAAGGAGAAAGTACGCTAGTTCTAAGCGCATCCCATCGAACCTGCTGTAAATAGTTATCTCCTAAGGCCTGACGTACTTGTTGTTGTTCTATCGCAGGTTTTTTTGCATCGTCCTGAGCTTTCGCAATAATGACGGGTAAAGACGTGGTTATCGCTCCTGTTTGAGTTGCAAGCGCACTTTCTGACATTGGTTGTGCTGCCCATGTACTTGATAATAATACAGATACACCGCTCAAAATTCCCAGCATATACCCTTGTTTATTGTTCATTTCATTCATCCTAAAATTGTTATTGTTTGTTATATCGAACAAAATTAACAATTTTTTAAGCATGTCGCAATGTTATAAACAAACTTCCCGACAATTAACATTGATCATTTTAAAACCTGATTTTTTTCACGAGCATTTTGTGAATATTCCAGTAGTTTTATAGATTCTTATCTCAGACTTGAACCACATCCTTAAATCACTTACTGTGATTTTATAATTTATCTGTAAATTGATTTTATTTATAAATAAACACCATTCGAGGTGAAATAATGCTTCAGCATTGCTGCCAAATATTAGAAAATCGTCAACTCAAAATTGCCTTTATTGAAAGTGCCAGTTCGGGTTATTTAACTAGTCAATTTTCCATTCATAAAAATAGTGGTGCAGACATTTTACTCGGTGGTTTAGTGAGTTATGACCCCGGCATTAAAGTTAGTATTTTAAATATCGACCCAAAGTTAATAGAAACCTACACAGCAGAGTCACCACAAGTTACTGAGGAAATGTGCAAACTAGGCCACACGTTATTTCAACAAGCGGACCTTATTGTAAGTTGTACTGGTCTATTAAAATCTGGAGGAAGTGAAACCGCAGAAAAACCTGTAGGTACTTTTTTCATTTGCATTTCTTATCAAGAGCGTATTTATCATTACCACTATTTTTTATCTGGCCACCCTGAACAAAAATTAAAAACATTAACTCAGAAAGTTTCAGATGCCTTAGTTGCTTTACTCACATCAACAACACAAACAGCTTCACCATAAAAAAAGAGAATATGTTTCCATATTCTCTTTTCGGTTTTAGCAGAAAAAGCTTAGCTGAGTTTCATTTTATCGAAGACTAAGTGCCCATTTTCACCTTTAACTAAAATGGTATCACCTGCGACAAAATCACCCGACAAGATTTTTTGAGCCAATGTGTTTTCAATCTGTTGTTGAATCGCACGTTTTAATGGGCGCGCGCCATATACAGGGTCGAAACCAGCATCAATCAATAAATCAAAAGCAGTATCATCTACAGTTAAACTCATATCACGATCAACAAGACGTGAACGTAATCGATCCAACTGAATATCGGCAATACCACGAATTTGTGCTTTCTTGAGTGAATGGAAAATCACAAGCTCATCAATCCGATTAATAAATTCCGGACGGAAATGCTGACTTACCGCATTCATTACAATGGTGCGCACTTCATCATCAGTTGCACCCTCACCTAGCTCACGCACATCTTGTGAACCCAAGTTCGATGTCATCACAATAACCGTGTTTTTAAAGTCGACTACTCGCCCTTGTGAATCTGTTAAGCGCCCATCGTCCAACACTTGTAGCAAGATATTGAATACATCTGGATGCGCTTTTTCAACCTCATCAAACAACACCACACTATATGGTTTACGGCGAACAGCTTCAGTTAAAACACCACCTTCTTCATAACCCACATAACCCGGAGGCGCACCCACCAAACGGCTAACCGAATGTTTCTCCATGAATTCACTCATGTCGATACGAATCATGGCGTCATCACTGTCAAACAAGAAGTTCGCCAGTGCTTTTGTTAACTCAGTTTTACCAACACCTGTTGGACCCAAGAATAAGAATGAACCACTTGGTCGATTCGGATCAGATAACCCTGCACGTGAACGACGAACCGCATTCGATACAGCAACAACGGCTTCATCTTGCCCTACAACGCGGTCATGTAAAAAGCCTTCCATATTGAGTAGCTTTTCACGCTCGCCTTGCAGCATTTTCGCAACTGGAATTCCTGTTGCTGCGCTAACGACTTCGGCAATTTCATTTTCAGTTACTTTAGTACGAATAAGTTTTGGCTCTTCGTTCTCTTCTGCAACTTCATCTTGCTCAAGTTGTTTTTGAAGCTCTGGGATCACACCATACTGTAAACGTGCTGCTTCAGCTAAATCACCCTCACGCTGAGCCTTTTCAAAAGCAATACGCGCTTTATCAAGTTCAACCTGAGCTTGTTTGGTGCCTTCTACAAGAGTCTTCTCAGATTTCCAGATTTCTTCAAGATCGTTGTATTCTTTCTCGACTTCAGCAATCTGTTTTTCAAGATGAGTGACTTCGGCTTTACTGCCTACATCTTCATCTTTTTTTACAGCTTCCAATTGCATTTTCAACTGGATTAAACGGCGGTCGAGCTTATCAAGCGCTTCTGGTTTAGAGTCAATTTCCATCTTAATACGAGAAGCTGCTTCATCAATCAAGTCAATTGCTTTGTCTGGTAATTGACGATCTGTAATATAGCGATGAGACATTTTTGCGGCAGCAATAATCGCTGAGTCTAAAATCTGCACACCATGGTGAGTAGCATATTTCTCTTTTAGACCACGTAAAATCGCAATAGTATCTTCCACGCTTGGCTCATCAACCAGTACTTTTTGGAAGCGACGTTCTAAAGCTGCATCTTTTTCAATATATTGGCGATACTCATCTAAGGTTGTTGCACCCACACAGCGCAACTCACCGCGCGCCAATGCAGGTTTTAACATGTTCCCTGCATCCATTGCGCCATCACCTTTACCTGCGCCTACAAGCGTATGTAGCTCGTCAATAAACAGGATGATTTCGCCTTCATGTTTTGCCAAATCTTTTAAAACAGCTTTTAAACGTTCTTCAAACTCACCACGATATTTAGCACCAGCCAGTAATGAACCTAAATCTAATGATAAAACTCGTTTGCTTTTTAAGCCTTCTGGTACTTCACCATTTACAATACGCTGCGCCAAACCTTCAACAATAGCGGTTTTACCAACACCCGGCTCACCAATGAGTACTGGGTTATTTTTTGTACGACGTGATAAGACCTGAATAGTACGACGGATTTCATCATCACGCCCAATCACCGGATCAAGTTTTCCCGCTAAAGCACGTTCAGTTAAATCAATCGTATATTTATTAAGTGAGTCACGTTGATCTTCGTGATTATTACTCATGACTTTGTCACTACCTCGAATATGTTCAATAACTTTACGTAAGCTGTCGGGAGTTACACCTACGGCATTTAAAATACTTTTAGTTTCGCCTGTCTCTGCCAACCCTAATAGAACCCAGTCAGTTGACAAAAATTCATCGCCTGTTTTTTGCGCATATCTATCTGCCAGATTAAGTGCTTTAACGGCTTCAGGGTTTAAATTGACATCTCCAGTCGGATTCGCAATGGTCGGAGCATCTTTTATAGCTTGCTCAAGCTTTTGTTTAAGTTCAGGTAACCGTGCACCTGCTTGTTGCAACAAACTAATATTTGATGGCTCTTCTAATAGGGTAGATAAAATATGAATACCTGCGATCGCGGTATGGTCTTTACCCATCGCTAAAGATTGAGCATCTGAAAGGGCTTGCTGCAAGCGGTTTGTAAATTTTTCAAAACGCATTCTTGTTATTCCTCACAACAAATTTGTACTTGTCTAATAAATGGGAACACTTTTTCGGATTTCAAATAAATTTTTATATATTTTTCATAATGTTATTAAAATAACAATGAGTGAAACTCCATTATAATATGGGTTTGTGAGCGATCTATTTCAAGTACATTTTGTATAATTTTTAAGAGAAAGCAAAAATGTCATGTTTTTATCTGAATTTTTATAACAAATGGCAATTTTAAAGCCGCAATATATTTAATAGTTAAATTTAAAAATATTGAAGGCAGCCTTTATTTAAAAAGACTGCCTTGTAAAACAACTAATCAATTAGTCCATTGATGGAACGGACATTTTGCTTGTTCTGTTTTTTCTTTGGGTAGGTCTGGCGTTGACACTGGACGACGCTGGTGTTGCTCCTGAATAGTAGGGAACACAGATGTAAAGAAGTTTGACCAACCACCGGTACGTACTCTTAACAAATTATATTGCTCAGGTGATGTCACAGCTTGAGCAAATGTTTCTGGGTCAGCTACTGTTATTGTTAAAATATTAGATGAACTACCTTGACTGAATTGCTTCAGGATAGCTACAAGTTCTTGAACTCCAAAGTCTTCACCAATATTAAAATCTGTAGGTGCTCCATCAGCCATTAAGTCTGTGCCAATACCATTAAAACCTTGTAAAGCACGGCTAAACTCAACTTTTTGATGATCAATTGCCAAATCTGCTGGACTTGGTGATGGACTTAGATCAGAAGCTACTGTCGTACCTAAACGGCGACCATCAGCACTCGCACCATTCCATGCCCCCATCTCCACATGATTTTCAAAAGTTCCCACACCTGGTTGAATCTGTATACCAAACGGATGCTCTTTTGAACCATAGCGTTCAGCCAAATTTTTAAGGCTTTGTGCGAATTGTGGCCATGGATGAGTAAATGTCTTGACTGATATCTCAGCAATCATTTTAACAATCTCATCACCTAGTTTATCGACTTCGGGGTTACCACGCCCATAACGTGGTTGTGCCAAAGCAATTTCACGTAAGCGCTTATAACGATCAGCTTGCGCAGCAATACGAGCATGACCAGCTAAATTGCTAATAAATGGCTCAGTCATTTTATATCCCCAGTCACAGCACAGACACTCTAATAGTTCAGGCAATGTAGTAACTGCGGTTAACGGGTCAAAAACCATCGCCTTAATGGCATACAACGAGTTAATCGTATTACTGAGCGAGATATAACATGGTCCATAAATATTATATTTAGCACCACCACTATAAAAATCCTGCCCTTTAGCCAAGCAGTCATCCATCAAGACATTTAGAATTGGAGATGGACAAATATCCGTATTGGCACCATAACCTAGAATTTGTCCATTAAATGCCTTGCGATTGAGCAATTCAAAATGTTGCATGTATAACTCTAATAGATCTTCAAAACTATCAATCTGATCGGCAGGTCTGCTATTTAATGAAACAGTTTGTCCAAACAGATAGCTTTGCCCAGCACTTGAAATTGTTTTACCCTGATTTAGTGCACACTCCAAAGGCTGTAATGTCGAGAATCCACCTAAAGAAAACCAGTTTTCGCCAGGGAACTGAGGTTCATAACAACCATCACAAGCATAATTTTGAGCTGAACGAATATCGACTTTAGAATTCCAATTTGGCAAATTAGTGAGTGCATCCCCCCCTACACCATTTCCACTTTGATGAAGACTAGGAATGAGTTTTTCATCATTTAATAAAATTGGATGGGCACCGCCAGATAAAATTGCATGTGCAGCCACTTCTAAAATTTCTTCAGGAATATCCTTGCGAGTGCGTAGAGACAAACACGGTGCATTTAACGGTAACCGGCCTGATGCACGAATAAATAATTTTGTGACCTCATTGTAAGCTGGTTTGGTTTTAGAAAAGTCTTCTTCACCATCAGCGACTGTACCACCAACTGTAATCTGTTGAATCCATTGTCCCAAAGATGCACCTTGAGGATAAGGTCCCGAACTACCACCCATTGCCAGATTACCAAAAGGTTGATGGTCTTCCATAAAAATACGGTTTTGTTGTACTTTTTCATCTAGCTTAATATAGAACGCATCAATAATTTCTTGCGCCTGTTCAGGCGTAGCCGAATGGTTGTCCAAGAAAGGTTGCAACAGCTGATCCATACGTCCAAATGCTGTTGGCTCACCATTTAAATGCAAACAACTATGCAATGTAAAAATAAATTGAACTGCTTCAATAAATGTCTCTGGTTTATCTTTCGACAGTTTTTTCATTCGTTGACCAATCGCATTTAAGTTCTCTTTTTCGAACTCTTGTCCTTTTTGCATCTGGCCTGCGACTTTAAATGCGAGCTTTGAGTAATTTAAGAAATATTCAGAAATACCGGTTAGCGCCAATCTAGAAGCTTCATAAAAATCTTTTTTCTCTGGAGTCTGCGCATTGCTTGCATGTTTAGCAATTTCTTGTTGTAGACCAGCTAAACCTAAATCTAGTGCTTTTTTATAATTTGGAATAACATGCCCAACACCCGATGCTTCACTTAAATTACGCAAAAAGCCCTGAAGACGTTCTTCTTCAGATAAATACTTCATGACATAACGACCTTCACCCAAGGTCAGATTTGGCATAGCTCCTACAATAATTTCATCAGGCATAATGCGATAAGTATCCGATCCATAAATGACCTTACCTTCACATTCGCGCCCAGTTGAATACGGAATCATTTCACCATTTTTTAATAAAATTTTCCGTCCGCGGAAACCATAATTTTCTGATGAGAATAACTGTAAGCTTAATCGAATAGCCCAACCTTTGCGCAACATAATGGATAAACCCATAATATTTTCAGGCTTATCACTGATTTCAAACTCATCAATATAATAATCTACCCCTTGTTCAATTTCTTCTTGTTTCCTGTTGAAATACCAGTTGTCTTGCCATAAAGAAAATGTATTCTCAAGTAAACTTAAAATACGATTAGAAGGTGGTTTAAAAAAATCACTATGGGGATTTAGCCCAGTTGCCATGTTAAAAAGATAATTACTATGATTGTAGTACATCAAACCATTATCGGAACTATTCATATAATGGCGATCAAATCGATTCCAATCCATACCTGGGAAAAAATTCCAGTTATCTTTATCTAATCGACTAAAATCATTTAAATATTCTGGTGCATCATCTAATGCTAAATCTTTTAAACTTGGAATATAAAATATTCCTCCCAAGTCTGAATGAAGGCTATTGAATAGACGGTCATTCATAAAGCCTTCTATTGCCCCAATCTGACTTGCCATAACCTCTTCTAAAATTGCAGCAGTTTTTGCAAAACCAGCAAAATAAATCCCTGCTTCATCTGCTTTAGTTACCGATTTTGGCACTCTAAAACTTGAATTTGACTCAGCACGGCCAAACGGTAAGCCTAGACGCAGAATAGGTGTAGTATTTCCATTTTCATCTTGTACACGAGAAGCTTTAATGTGCGAACGGCTATCACGGTCTGGAATAATCGTGTCGTCAGTTTTACGTCCAATCAAATCTTCAATTTGATCTTCTGACATCATGTTGATTTGATCCCAATTAATTAAAAACCTTTGAGATAAAACGTATGAGCCACCAAAATGATCAATATCTTCTGCACCAATTAAAGTATGTTTTGCTAGTGAAATTGGATCAGATGGATTATTTAAATTTTCAGAAAAACGACACCCTAAAACCTTACCATTGCGACCAGTTTTAGATTGTGAAGCAGTAACCTGACTAAATATTTCTTTAATATCTGAAGCTAAAAAATGCTCAATATATTTCTGTAATACTGTACACGCATCAGCATCATCACTTTTTACATGCAACCAAATGTCGCCATCAGAATTTTTAAAACTCCCATTAGAATCAGAGAAAACTTCTGAGACATTTGGATTTTTTTCTTCTGGATAATGTAATTGCATTCCTTTGGGTCGTGATAAACCATCTTTTTTACAAATTGCATCCCAGTTATCAAAAGATATACCAATTGCCAAAGTTGTATTTTTACTAGAAAGTGCTGGATTCTTATTGACCTCTTGACGCACAGCGATCATTAACTGACGAATTTTTTCACGTGTAATTTCGGTATTAAGCCAAACCGTAGCAAAAATTGCATGGGGAGCTGGATAAACCAACCCTCGTTGCATGTATTTCCATATTTCAGTAAAACGATCTTCATAAGATATATTTAACATTATATTAAAGTCCTTTAAAATATTTATATAATAATTAAAATTTTGATTATAAATTTAACCAAAAATCATTATTGACAATAAAATCCAGAATAACAAGAGATTTAAAATCAAAGTAAAATACTAAGAATTAATAAATAATCAAAATAAAAAGTTAAGTTTAGAAAATTTAAAATATAAGACAAATAAAATCACAGAAACAAAGATAAACAAACAATCAATTATTAAAATAAAGTAATAAATAAAATTAAAATTCAATTGTTAAAAAAATTAAAATAACTCTTAATTAAAACTTACTGATATAATCTCGAATATTCTCTTATAAAATTATTGTTGCTATGTTAATAAAAAAACTCATTTCTACTTTGCTTTTTACATCAATACCTTTTTACTGCTTTGCCGAGCTCCCCCAAGACTCTCGAAGAGCTGGCGGAATCGCAGTTATTCCCTTAACTAGTGATATTACTCGGGTCACCTTTCAACAAAAGCCAGTTTTAATCAGTCAGGAAGGTCATCAGCGTTATGCTGTACTTGGTATTCCATTATCTACTCCACTCGGCAGTGTTCAGCTCGACACTAATAAAGCCCCTATCCAAATAGAAATTAAATCCTATCCTTATGCTGAGCAACGGATTAAAGTCACTAACCAAGACTATGTGAACCCCAACCAAAGTCAGTTAGACCGTTATGCTCAAGAAGCTAAAGAACAAAATGATGTGTATAGCTCATTTACACAGAGCACATGGCAAGCCTTGCCAAAATTTATACGCCCCACTTCGGGGAAATTCAGTAACTCTTTTGGGCGAAAACGCTTCTTTAATGGCGAAGAGCGCGCGCCCCACTCAGGTTTAGATATCCCTGCACCAGTGGGACAAAAAGTAGTTGCACCAGCAGATGGTGTTGTAATTCAAACCGGATCTTATTTTTTTAATGGTCAAACTGTATTGATTGATCACGGGCAAGGCTTAATCAGTATGTTTTGCCATTTAAGTGCAATTAAAGTAGAGAAAGGCCAATATATTCGCCAAGGAGAAACTTTAGGTTTAGTCGGTAAAACTGGACGTGTTACGGGCCCCCATTTACATTGGGGTATGAGTCTCAATAATGCACGAGTAGATCCGCAATTGTTTTTAGGTACTGCCCGCTAATTTAAAGCTTTCCGAAAATATTTTGGCGCATCGACATACCCTTCTCGTAAGTAAAATTGATGCGCCAATGTCCGTTGTTCGCCTGAATGCAGTTCCATTCGATCACAACCACGTTGTCTTGCCAATTGCTCAGCCTGCTGCAAAAGTAAATGTCCAACACCTTTACTTCTTATATTTTCATCAACACATAAATAGCATACTTTGGCAAAGTCACCTTTTAAGGCGATTTGTGGAATAAAATAAAGGGATAAAAAGCCACACACTTTATCTTCCTCTTCAGCAATCAAAATTTGTGATTTAGGATCGCTATGTAATATTTCAAATTTTTCTTGGATAAGAGCGAGTGGTTGTGGGTACCCCATCTGTTTAAGTAAATTACAAATTGCCTGAGTATCTTCCCATTTAGCAGCACGAATATTCACTTTCATTTCTCCTCTTATTTTTTAGTTATTTTTGACAATAAAAAAGCCAACTCTAATGTCAGCTTCTTTTTTCTACCTATCAAAAAAACCCCTTATTCAGCTTCAATAATTTCGAAGTCATGGGTAATTTCAACACCACCATCAGAAAGCATTTTGCTCGCTGAACAATATTTTTCAGCAGATAATTCAACCGCTTTTGCAACCTGTTTTTCTTTCACAGCTTTACCTGTTACTACGAAGTGTAAGTGGATTTTAGTAAAAACAGCCGGAATTGTGTCAGCGCGCTCAGCTTTTAAATTACATATAACATTCGTCACATCTTGACGAGATTTCTTTAAAATGGTCACAATATCAAACGAAGCACACCCACCAAGTCCCATTAATAGCAACTCCATAGGACGTGGACCACGGTTTTCACCACCATACTCAGGTGAGCCGTCCATGATGACACTATGCCCACTATCTGATTTCGCTTCAAAAGCAACATTCTCTAGCCAATGTACACTTGTTTGCATTGCAACTACCTAAAAAAAATTATAAATTTAAGCAGGGTCTGTTGACATTTCATCTATGGATTGCTTTAGAGCTAAAAATTAATCCAAATAAGACGCAAAACCCAGACAATGGCTATCCTTTGTCCAGTTTTGTTATGATAGTTTGTGAAATTTCAGCCATAATCTGAGCTGCAATTTAAGCAGTGCAGGCATAGCGCAAGACCATGTTATTTTGTACGTTCCGTTGTTAAGATCTATTTATTTAGAATGGCTAAATTTCATAGCTCTTGCTTGGTAACGTCTAAAAGAATTGTCTTATGTCGCAACCATCTGTGAAATGTCAACAGACCCTTGTTTTGTACACTAACATAAAATGAGTTGATAAGGAATTTCATCTCTTCTGTGTAATAGCTCATCTCGGGCTTGTGTGAATTGTTTACCCTATTCGGAACATATTAAGCATGACTTCAAATTTTTCACAACTCAGCACAGATGCTTTATCCCCGGGGCAACTACCTGAATCCGTTAAAGCATTGTTAAAACGTGCTCACATCAACAGATATCCAAAACGAACCACAATTGTTGATGCCGGAACAGAGTCGAAATCTTTATATTTAATTTTAAAAGGCTCAGTTTCAATTATTTTACGTGAAGATGATGAACGTGAAATTGTTGTTGCATATTTGAATCCGGGCGACTTTTTTGGGGAAATGGGGCTTTTCGAACCGAACCCTCAACGTACAGCTGAAGTTCGTACTCGTGATGTCTGTGAAATTGCAGAAATTTCTTATGACAACTTCCACGAACTTAGCAAACAATATCCAGACTTAAGTTATGCTGTTTTTGCACAGCTCGTTCGCCGTCTAAAAAATACAACCCGTAAAATGACAGATCTTGCATTTATCGATGTGTCTGGCCGTATTGCACGTTGTTTAATCGACCTATCTTCACAGCCAGAAGCAATGATTTTGCCAAATGGTCGTCAAATTCGTATTACTCGTCAAGAAATTGGCCGTATTGTGGGGTGTTCACGTGAGATGGTTGGCCGTGTACTCAAAACCTTAGAAGATCAAGGCATGATCCAAACAGATGGTAAAGCTATTCTTATTTTTGATGTTTCATTAGAAGACGCACCTGTTTCTGATGACGACTATGATGATGACGAATAATATTTATTAAATTTTTAATCAAAAGCAAACTTCGGTTTGCTTTTTTTATATGCAACAATGAGTTAATACACAAAACTTACAAACTATTCTAATTTTATGATTTAAGTTGAATACATATTCTCCGTTAGGCTAACTCAAAATTTCCAAGGATTCCGCTGTATGCAATTTAACCCACTTAGTCGCACAGGCCTCAAGCTTCCAGAAATTTGTTTAGGCACCATGACATTTGGTGAGCAAAACTCCCAGCAAGAAGCATTTCAACAACTCAATTATGCTTTGGCACACGGTTTATATTTTTGGGATACGGCAGAGATGTATTCGGTTCCGCCAAAACCTGAAACTTACGGTGCAACAGAAACGATCATTGGCAATTGGTTTGCCCAAAATGGTCAACGTGACAAAGTCTTCCTCGCCTCTAAAATTGCCGGACCTGGCTTTGGAGGAACACACATCCGAGAAGGCCATACGCGCTTCAACAGCGATCATATTGCGAAAGCCCTAGATGGTTCACTCAAACGTCTCCAAACCGACTATATCGACCTCTATCAACTCCATTGGCCCGAACGTCATACCAACTTTTTTGGTACGTTAGCTTATGGCAACCAGCAAGCTCAAAATGATTACGACACAACACCTCTAGAAGAAACATTACTTGCTCTACAAGAAGAGATTAACCGCGGACGCATTCGCTATATTGGTTTATCGAATGAAACGCCGTGGGGCACTATGAAGTTTTTACATTTGGCTGAAAAATTAGGTGTCAGTAAATTCGTAAGTGTTCAAAATCCATATAGTCTACTCAACCGTACTCATGAACTAGGTATGTCAGAAATTGCTAAATATGAAGATGTCGGCTTACTTGCATACTCTCCTCTTGCGTTTGGCTATCTTTCTGGCAAGTTTAGAAATGGCGCTCGCCCCGCTAATGCCCGTGTCACATTATTTCCGCGCTTTAGCCGCTATAGTAACCCTCAAAGCGAATGGGCAACTGAGCAATATGCACAGCTAGCAGAGAAACATGGGTTAAGCTTAACCCAAATGGCATTAGCATTTATCAAACAACAATTCTTTGTGACCAGCACAATTATTGGCGCCACAAATCTAGACCAACTTAAAGAAAATATTCAGGCATTTGAAATCGAATTATCTGCTGAAGTTTTACAAGGTATTGAAGCCATTCACACTCAACAGCCCAACCCTGCGCCTTAAATAAAAAAACGGATGCTTAAGCATCCGTTTTCTTTATCTATAAAAAATTTATATCTTATTTACGGGTATTATAAACTGCCATTGCTGCAGGCAAGTTTTTACGCATTTCGCCAATACGCTGAGAGTTAGATGGGTGAGTAGACAAGAAAGATGAACCACCACCACCTTCAAGCTTGTTCATTTTCTCCCAAAGTGTAATCGCAGCATTTGGGTTATAACCTGCACGTGCCATTAGCATTAAACCACCTTGGTCAGCACGACTCTCCAAACTGCGAGAATATGGTAAGCCCACACCTACTTGTGTACCTAATTGAGCAGCAGCAGTACCAAGCTGACCTACATTGTTACCGGCATAGCTTAAACCAATACCTAATGCTAAATCAGTCAAAGCCTGAGCACCGATTTTACTTTTTGCATGCTCTTCTAAGGCGTGAGTCATTTCATGCCCCATAACTGCTGCAATTTCAGCATCAGTCAGGTTCAATTTATTGACAATACCTGTATAAAACACAACTTTACCGCCAGGCGCTACATAGGCATTAATCGTGTCAGACTTCAACACTGCCAACTGCCAGCTAAATGGCTGACCCGTCTGGTTCATCTGGTTCGCATATGGTTTTAAACGGTTGAATACAGCATTAATGCGGTTATATGTACTAGAACTAGTATCTAGCGCACCTTTACCACGTGCTTCCTGCACCATTTTATTAAAACCCTGAGCAGATTGAGTATTTAAGGTCGCTGTATCTGCACCTGCCATATCCGCTACTGTTGCACAGCCAGAAATGGTCATCACACTTGCAGCACACAAGCTTAAAAAGAGTTTTTTATTCATCACATGGATCACCTAAATCGTTAAAAAAGCTGTTTATTCTTTTACACTTATTATAAGAAATACCGCTCACGCTTTGAATGTCTCATTCCTTCATGATCATAGTATTTATGTAACGATCAAGTAGATAAAGTCATCAAATAGATCCAGAAAATCAAACATATTACATTTAAGCCAAGATAGATATGACTTAAGGTCTTAACTTTCTTTTCAAGATTAGGACTTTCTCTTTTCCAGAGTAAATAACTATTTTGTATGAATACCACAGGAATTAACACACATGCGAACAATACTGACAAGCTCATAAAAGCAGTCATGAAGAAATCTTCATGATATTCTTGTCCATAAATGACCAACATTGCTAATGTAGGTGAACCACCAATAGCAAATAAAAAAGAATAAAAGATTGTTTTTGAAATAGTTGGTTGCAGCTTCATCCTGAGCCCATCATTCCTTATCGATATATAACGTTTTAATCTGAATCTAACAAAACAAAAACTGCACTTTAGTCGGGTATAAAAAAAGCCCCCTTTCTGGAGGCTTTTTAATCTTTGCTAATTAAGCAGAGAATGGATGACGTAAAACAATTGTTTCTGCGCGGTCTGGACCAGTTGAAACGATATCAATCGGACATTCGATTAACTGTTCAATACGCTTCACATAAGCCAAAGCATTTGCTGGCAATTGGTCGATACTAGTTAAACCAACAGTCGACTCGCTCCAACCTGGCATAGTTTCGTAGATTGGTTTCAAGCATTCAAAAGAAACCGCATCAGAAGAACCTACACAGCCTGAATCTGTATTTTCATAGCCCACACAGATTTTCACTTCTTCTAAACCATCTAAAACGTCAAGTTTAGTTAAGCAAATACCAGAAAGTGAGTTTACATCTACAGAACGGCGAAGGATTTCAGCATCGAACCAACCACAACGACGTTGACGACCAGTAGAAGCACCAAACTCATGACCGACTGTACCCAAGTGTTTACCCACTGGATCACCAGCATCAGCTGCTGCATCGTAAACCAATTCAGTTGGGAATGGACCAGCGCCTACACGAGTTGTATAAGCTTTAGTAATACCTAATACATAATCAAGATGTAAAGGTCCCATACCTGAACCAGAGCTTACACCACCAGCAGTTGTATTTGAACTTGTAACATATGGATAAGTACCGTGGTCAATATCTAGAAGTGAGCCTTGAGCTCCTTCAAACATTACAGCCTTACCTTCTTTACGATAGTCATGCAACACTTTAGTCACATCAACCACTAATGGAGCAAGAACTTCACGCCATTGGTTGCAAAGAGCCAATACATCTTCAAATTTAACAGCTTCTACACCGTAGAACTGGGTTAACTGGAAGTTATGTAACTCAAGCATTTCAGACAGTTTTTCTTCTAATGCCGCACCACCACGAACAAGGTCAGCAACACGCACTGCACGGCGAGCCACTTTATCTTCGTAAGCAGGACCAATACCACGACCTGTAGTACCGATTTTAGCATTACCACGTTTCTTTTCACGTGCCTGATCAAGTGCAATGTGGTTAGGCAAAATGAGTGGACAGTTTGGAGAAATACGTAGGCGTTCTTTAACAGGAACTCCTTCTGCTTCCAAAATTCCCATTTCTTCAATTAACGCGGCTGGTGAAAGTACTACACCATTACCAATTAAGCACAATACGTTTTCACGTAAAATACCTGATGGAATGAGGTGCAATACAGTTTTTTTACCACCTACGACAAGAGTATGACCTGCGTTATGTCCGCCTTGATAACGTACTACCGCAGCCGCCTGATCTGTGAGCAGGTCGACGATTTTACCTTTACCTTCGTCGCCCCATTGGGTACCAAGTACCACAACATTTTTGCCCATAATAGCCTCATTACATCATGCTGTTAAAATTGGAAACCACCAGTAAAAAATTACTGTTGGCGTTTAAATCTTTTCAATATTCCATTGACCATTTTGCGCCACGAGTTGATGGGTCGCGTATGGAATAGAACTTAAATCATCATTACCTAACAATTGAACGACACGTAAACCTTGAGCGCGCGCATTCGAAATTGCTGAAAGTAAATCTTGTTCTGAGCCTTTTGGAGCAACAACAGTTTCTATTTCGGCGAACTGATTTGCACCTAAGGCATATAAATCACAACTAAAGCCAGTAGCAGGACGTGCACGACCAAAGTGTTCACCAATACCATCGTAACGGCCACCCTGCGCTAACGGCGCAGCACGGTTCGGCGCATATACTGCGTACATTAAACCAGTGTGATAGTGATAACTACGTAGCTCTACGACATCGATACCGATATTGAGATTTGGCCAACGGCCTTTAATTTGTTCAAGCGTCGTCTTAAGTGCATCTAATGCTGACTTAAATTCCGCATCTTGCAAAATATTGGCACTTAAATTCGTCTGCAATGCTTCTAGATCACTAGAATAACGACCAAGCGCATAGAAATCAGAACCCATATTTAGGCTTTGAGTAAATTCTGCTAACTCTGGCAATGCTTTTCTTTGATAAAGATCAGACAGTTCATGCTCTTCATTTTTTGACAGTCCAGCATACTTGACTAGACTACGGAACAACCCTACATGGCCCAAATCTAAATGCGCGCCTTGCAAAGTATAGATGTTCTCAATCAACCCCAGCATAACATCGACCATTTCGACATCAGCTTCGATACTATCATGGCCATATAATTCAGCACCTAATTGTAAAGGTGCACGAGTGGCATTGAAATTTTGTGGTTTAGTATGTAATACAGTCCCTGAATAACAGTAACGTGCAACGCCTTCAACTGGTCTTACATGTGCATCAATACGTGCAACTTGTGGCGTCATATCAGCACGAACACCGAGTAAACGGCCTGAGAGCTGATCAATAACCTTAAAAGTTACTAAATCTAAGTCTTGATTTGATTCTGATAATGAAGACAACGATTCGATGTATTCGATAAATGGTGTATATACCAATTGATAACCTCGTACCGCGAGGAAATCTAATGCTTCACGGCGAAGTTTTTCAATGACTTGTGCCTGTTCCGGCAATACATCGGCTACCCCGTCAGGCAGCAACCATGTCTCTGAAATGGTCATATTTCAAGCCTAAAATCTGATCAACGTGGAACGACCCCACATAAAAAAATCGGGAACACACCCGATTTCTCTTAGTGTAGCATGATACTTTCTGCCATGCACCTGACAATTTGCATAAATCTTTCTGAATAAACTCTAAAGTCAAAAAGAAAATTTAAACAATTAATAATAATATTCAATATCTTACTTTGCTTTGCTCATATCATAGTCAAAAGTTCTTCGACCAAAGAATGGGCCAATATCTGAACTACCACCTGGTTTCCAGTTAACTAAATTTAGCTTTTGAATAGCTTGAGCTGCTTGAGTATTAAAAGCAAAGCAACCTTTTTCAAGATTTGCAATTTTTAATTTCTGCTTCAAAGCATTTGAGGAGTGCACATTATTAAGCGGGTTATCTTCTATAGAATAAAGGTGAGACTTCTCATACGCCAAACCTCTATCAGCATCCCATAAGCTGCTTGATACAAATTCCATAGAAGCAAACTGATCATTATTATTACCCAGTGCACTTTCAATATCACCAGTTTCTAAGTTTTCTAAAACAGTTAAGTTATAGCCGTACCACTGCGAGTTTAGAAGCCTAAAATACTTTTTATCTTGACCTAAGTTATTATATCTTTCGATGATTGACTGCTTTTTTTCACTAAACGATGGACTTGAATCAAAACTAGATATATATGAAATATAAGACTGATTCCATTGAGTCTCTTTTAAACGATAACAATAACTATTTTTTGGAAACGTAATATTCTTATAGTTTTGGTAAAATTCAATTAAATTTTTATCAAGCTGATTATGAAGACCAGTTTCTAAATTTTTATTTTCTTTATAGCCCGGCAATACACGATCAAAGATATTTTCACCATCTAACTTCACAATTTCAAACTTTAAATTTTGTTTCAAATCAGGAGTTAGCTCATAAGTCCAACTACTAGGCTTTAACCTTTTTACAATATTTGTTTGCAATGTCTCTTTATTTAAAATTTTCCGTTCAGTTAAAAAATCATTTTTTAATGGTTGATTGTGTGACTTTGCAAAAAAGATTTCGTTATTATTAATTGGATATTGAGTAATTTCAAAAGAATCACTATAAATACCTGAAGAAATATCAGAAGATTGATAATAAACTTGGTAAATTGCATCGTCTTTTTCTAAATTATTTTCAGCTTGACCATTGGTATTTTGATCTGAGCTTTCACCACCACAAGCAGTTAAAATAATAAGTAGATGTAAAAATTAAAAAAACACTTATTCTTTTTGAATTAAATTTCATATGAACTCTATAATTAAAATTTTAATGTTTGCGAATCATACAAATAGATATAATTTTACACAACACTAATATTTATAATTTTCATTATTTTTAACTTTTTATACTTCAAATTAACAATTATAAAAAGGATGTTAATTTAACATCCTTTTTATTAAAATTTGCATTTCATTTAGAAAGAATCACACAAATCCAATAATCGATTTGCGTAGCCCCATTCATTATCGTACCAAGCAAATACTTTAGCTTGATGCCCCACCACCATGGTCTGGGTTAAATCAACAATGAGTGAATAAGGAGAATGGTTGAAATCACTTGAAACTAATGGTTCATCCGTAACAGCCATAATTTCTGCATAATCTGTTTGAGAAGCTTTAATCAATACTTCATTAATATGATGAACAGTAATTGGCGATTGAGCGATAAAAGTTAAGTCAATTGCAGCCACATTAATAGTCGGCACCCGAATTGAATAACCGTCTATACGATCTTCCATTTTAGGCATAACCCGTTTTAATGCACCTAATGCACTAGACGTAGTGGGTATAATATTTTGCCCAGAAGCTCTGGCACGACGCAAATCACGATGCGCGTGATCAAGTACAGATTGGTCTGCTGTAACAGCATGAATTTCTGTCATGAGCGCTGTTTCAATTCCAAACGCATCATCAATGATTTTAACTAGGGGTACTAATGCCTGCGTAGTGCATGACACACTTGATATGATTTGATCAGTCGCTTTCACATCTGCATGGTTAACACCATAGACAATTGCTGCATCGACATGGTCAAAAGGTGCTGCACCAATAATTACCCTTTTTGCTCCAGCTTGTAGATGGCGGGTTGCATCAGCGTGGGAACGGAACAGTCCAGTACACTCAAGTACGACATCAATATCTAAACTAGACCATGGCAAAAGCTGAGGTTGTTCCTGTTTTAAAACTTCAACTTTTAGCGTTCTTTGATTTGATTGAATGTTCAAAAAAACTTTTTCATTTTCAATAAATATTTCCACATTTCCATTAAAACGGCCATGTGTGGAATCATATTTAAATAAGTGCACTAATGTTTGTACATCTGCTATATCGTTAATCGCCACGATTTCAAATTGAAATTGTTTTGAGCTCTCGAACCAAGCACGTAAAACATTACGTCCAATCCGCCCAAACCCATTAATGGCGATACGTTGCATGACCTATCCTTATCTACAAAACTAAAGGCTAAAGAAGGCATATAGTAAAGCACGTCACGCCCAATTGAATATAGATTTTTAGCCAAATCACAGTTTTGTAAGATATTCCTTTTAAAATCGTTGGTTCGGTGGGGTTTTTCCGCTACAATTTAGCGTTTTTAAAAAATAAGCCCCGTATCAAATGCTCAGGTTTTGCATAAAACAAACAGGCATTGGTACATTTAGCCAAATTCGAAAATATGGAGTGACTTGGTTGTGAGTACTCGTTTAATGACATCTGCTGAAATTCGTGAAGCATTTTTGCGCTACTTTGAGACGCAAGGGCATACACGTGTCGCGTCGAGTTCTCTTGTTCCTGCCAACGACCCAACTTTATTATTTACAAATGCTGGGATGAACCAGTTTAAAGACTGCTTTTTAGGTCTAGAGAAACGTGACTATGTACGTGCAACCACATCACAAAAATGTGTACGTGCTGGCGGCAAACATAATGATTTAGACAACGTTGGTTACACTGCTCGTCACCATACATTCTTTGAAATGTTAGGTAATTTCTCATTTGGTGATTATTTCAAGCGTGATGCACTTAAATTTGCTTGGGAATTTTTGACTAGCGATGAGTGGCTAGCACTTCCTAAAGACCGTTTATATGCGACCGTTTATCACACCGATGATGAAGCTTATGACATCTGGAATAAAGAAATTGGTTTAGCGCCTGAACGTATTATCCGTATTGGTGATAATAAAGGCGAAAAATACGCATCTGATAACTTCTGGGCAATGGGTGACACAGGTCCATGTGGTCCTTGTTCTGAAATTTTCTTTGACCACGGCGATCATATTTGGGGTGGCTTACCAGGCACACCTGAAGAAGATGGCGACCGTTTCATTGAAATCTGGAACAACGTTTTCATGCAGTTCAACCGAACTGCTGATGGCGTACTTCACCCTCTCCCTGCTCCATCTGTTGATACAGGTATGGGCTTGGAGCGCATCTCTGCTGTATTGCAACATGTTAATTCAAACTATGACATTGACTTGTTCCAACACTTATTAAAAGCTGCTGCAAACATTATTGGTATCGAAGACGAAGGTCAGCCTTCTTTACGTGTAGTTGCAGACCATGCTCGTTCATGCTGTTTCTTAATTGCTGATGGTGTAAACCCAAGCAACGAAGGCCGCGGTTATGTACTACGCCGTATTATCCGCCGCGCTGTGCGTCACGGTAATAAACTTGGTGCAACTGGTACCTTCTTCTACAAAATGTTGCAACCTTTAATCGAAGTTATGGGTGATGCATATCCAGAACTTGTAGCGCGCAAAGATGTAATTGAAGCAACTTTAATTCGCGAAGAAGAACAGTTTGCTAAAACACTTGAGCAAGGCTTAAAACTACTTGAAGGCGAGCTTGCTCAATTAAAAGATAAGACGATTCCTGGTGCGACTGTATTTAAACTTTACGACACGTATGGTTTCCCAACAGACTTAACAGCTGATATTGCACGTGAACGTGACTTTATTATTGACGAAGCTGGCTTTGAAGTAGAAATGGCTGCACAGCGTCAACGTGCTCGTGATGCTGGTAAATTCGCAGTTGATTACAACAGCATTGTACAAGTTGAAGGCGAAACCCAATTTGACGGTTACATCAACACAACTGGTCAAGGCCAAATTGTAGCGATCTACAAAGATGGCGTACAAGTTGATGAAGTTTCTGAAGGCGATGAAGCACTTATCGTTTTAAACCAGACTCCTTTCTATGCAGAAAGTGGTGGTCAGATTGGTGACACAGGTATCTTCAAAAACGAAACTGGTATTTTTGAAGTTCAAGATACTAAGAAGTCAGGTGGTGCCTTTGTTCATCAAGGTATTGTGACTGTTGGTAATCTTAAAGCCGATCAAAACGTTGAAGCGATTGTTAAAGCAGACATTCGTGATGCAACAGCTCGCAACCACTCGGCAACTCACCTATTACATGCTGCCCTACGTCAAATTTTAGGATCACACGTACAACAAAAAGGTTCTTTAGTTGCAAGTGATATCTTACGTTTTGACTTTGCAAATGACCAACCAGTAACTTTTGAACAGTTACAACAGGTTGAGCGTTTGGTGAATGCAGAAATCATTGCAAATACTGCCGTAACAACTGAACTACTTGACATCGAAGCAGCAAAAGCCAAAGGCGCAATGATGTTGTTCGGTGAAAAATATGGTAGCGAAGTTCGTGTTCTCGCTATGGGTTCAGTGATTGATGAGAAAAACTTCTCAATCGAACTTTGTGGTGGTATTCACGTTAAGCGTACAGGCGATATTGGTTTATTTAAAATCACTTCAGAAGGTGGTGTGGCTGCTGGTGTACGCCGTATTGAAGCAGTTACAGGTACTAAAGCTTTAGATGTAGTACAAAAAACCGATTCAGATATCCAGCACATTAATAGTTTATTAAAAGCACAGAAAGACCAAACTGTTGAGCGTGTACAAGCCAATGTAGAACTTGTTTCTACATTACAAAAGCAGATTGAACAGCTCAATCAGAAATTGGCAAACTTGCAAGCGTCAGAATTGATTGATCAGGTACAAACGATTGCTGGTCGTCAAACGCTTATTACCACTGTTCAAGGTGTAGATGCGAAATCACTTCGTAACTTGCACGACAGTGTTAAATCAAAATTAGAGAATGCAGTTATTGTGTTAGCTGGCGTAGAGGGTGACAAAGTTAGCCTGCTTGCTTCAGTTGCATCACAATACACTGCAAATCTAAAAGCAGGTGACATCATCAAGCATCTAGCAACCGAGTTAGGTGGTAAAGGTGGTGGTAAACCTGACTTAGCACAAGGTGGCGCGCCACTTAACGAGAAGTTTGGACAAGTTATTGCTGCATTACCTGCATGGCTTGAACAAAAATAAGACTTCACTTTTTGTGTAACTGACCCTGAAAAGCCTCTCAGGGTCATGGCTTATATGGAAAAACTATGGCATTAATCGTTCAAAAATATGGCGGTACTTCTATGGGTACCCCCGAGCGCATTTTAAATGTTGCTCGTCGTGTTAAGCGTTGGCATGATCACGGTCACAAGGTTGTTGTGGTCGTATCTGCAATGAGTGGTGAAACAAACCGCTTACTTGCTCTCGCTAAAGCCATTACCGAAACACCTGACCCACGCGAGTTAGACCAAATGGTTTCAACCGGTGAACAGGTGACGATTTCCATGTTAGCTATGGCACTTAATTCGATTGGTGTGGAAGCTAAATCCTATACCGGACGTCAAGTCGGTATTAAAACTGACAGTGCATTTACCAAGGCGCGTATTGAGTCTATTGATACAGATGTCATGACCAATGATCTTGATGCAGGCCGTGTTATTGTTGTTGCGGGTTTCCAAGGCTTTGATGCAAATGGAAATATCACAACACTAGGCCGTGGCGGTTCAGATACTTCTGGTGTTGCTCTTGCTGCTGCTCTAAAAGCAGATGAATGCCAAATTTACACTGATGTAGATGGCGTTTACACCACTGACCCTCGTGTTGCTCCTAAAGCCAAAAAAATCGACCGTATTTCTTTTGAAGAAATGCTAGAAATGGCTTCATTAGGTTCAAAAGTTTTACAAATTCGCTCAGTAGAATTTGCCGGAAAATATCAAGTTCCTTTGCGTGTATTATCAAGTTTTGATAATGATAACGACGGCGTGTTTGACGATGAATTTAAAGAAAATGTAGGTACACTCATTACTACTGAGGCGGAAGATAATATGGAACAGCCAATTATTGCAGGTATTGCTTTTAACCGTGACGAAGCAAAATTAACGATTTTAGGTGTACCTGATGAACCAGGTATTGCTTCTAAAATTTTATCACCAGTAAGTGATGCCAATATCGAAGTCGATATGATAGTGCAAAATGTTGAAGAAGATGGCACAACAGATTTCACTTTCACTGTAAACCGTGTTGATTTAGCTAAAGCTGAAAAAATCTTAAACGAAACTGCCAAAAATATTGGTGCACGTGAAGTTTCAACACGTGATGACATCGTTAAAGTGTCTATCGTGGGTGTAGGTATGCGTTCACATGCAGGTGTAGCGAGCAAGATGTTCACTGCCCTTGCTGACGAAGGTATTAATATCCTTATGATTTCAACATCTGAAATTAAAGTTTCTGTCATTATTGATGAGAAATACTTAGAACTCGCTGTTCGTTGTCTACACACCGCTTTTGGTTTAGATCGTGAACATGGTGAAAGCAGCGCCCGCGCTTAATTTTACCAAACGGTCAATTATTCATTAAAAAATGTTTACTTGTCCGACAATAATTAAAGAAAACACAGAGCCGCTATAGTTTTTTTTATAGCGGCTCTGTTATATTAAACGGAAAGTTTTTTGGCAGTGATTATCAAAATATGACTTTGTTCTCATATTTCTGTTAGAATCTGACTGAAAACTGAGGTTGAGCTTTTATTTGGGTACCAATATTGCAGTTTTAAGCGTTTAGCAAGGAGATAAACATGCTGATTCTGACCCGCCGTGTCGGGGAAACATTAATGATTGGGGATCAAGTCAGTGTTACTGTGCTTGGCGTCAAAGGAAATCAGGTTCGTATTGGTGTGAATGCACCAAAAGAGGTTTCTGTTCATCGCGAAGAAATTTATCAACGTATTCAACATGAACGTGCAATGCATGAACACCTTCAACATCTTGATCAAGATTATCAAGTTTCTTTTGAAGATGATAATTTTGCACAGAAAAACTTCAATCGTTAACATGAAGTTATTCTCTCCCTAATTAAAGCGACTTTATAGTCGCTTTAAATTTTTTAGGAAGTTGTATTTATAGGCCTAGAGCACGTTTAACAGGTGCGTAACTACGGCGATGCTGATCAATTACGCCATGCGCTGCAATCGCTTCAAAATGCGCTTTAGTCGGATATCCTTTATGTTTGGCAAAACCAAATAATGGATATTGTTGATCTAATTCCTGCATTTGTCGATCACGCGTAACTTTTGCCAGAATACTCGCTGCACTGATCTCAGCATGACTCGCATCTCCCCCAACAATAGCTTCACAAGGAATAATGATTCCTTTTGGAATTTGATTACCATCTACAATCACTTTTTGTGGCTGAGTTTTCAAACCATCCACTGCACGCTGCATAGCCAAAAAAGTCGCTTGTAAAATATTTAATTCATCAATTTCACCGTGCGTTGCTTCTGCAATTGACCAAGCTAAGGCTTTTTCTTGTATTTCAATAAACAACTTTTCACGTTTCTTTTCAGTTAATTTTTTAGAATCATTTAATCCCACAATTGGATTATTCGGATCTAAAATAACAGCCGCTGCCACCACAGAACCCACCAAAGGTCCTCGTCCCGCCTCATCTACACCAGCAATAAACATCAACTCTCTACCTTTAAACAAAAGAGGCTGATCAATAGTAATCAGCCTTCTTTAATACAAAAATCATTAATTACTTTTGTAAAGCTTCTGCCACACACTCATTTACAGTTTTTGAAACCACTTGGTTTACAATTGTAGCACGTGCATTTACATCAAATGCAGCCGCAGCCAATTCTACTGCTGTCACACTATTTGGTGCTTTTTCGCTCACACAACCACAAACATTGGTTTGAATGCTGTCACGTTGCTCAGCAGTCATAAGCTTTGTTGCTGTTTTCCAAGCCGAAACATTATTAATCTCTGTAATACATTTTGCATTTACAGCAACTTTTAATGCAGCAACACCCAACTGTTGAGTTGTAGTTTGTGCAGAAGTAGCGCCTGTACCCGTACCTGTAGTCGTTGCACACGCTGTTAAAGCTAAAACAACTGGCGCTAGAGCGAGCATCAATTTTTTCATCATTTTTTCCTTTGATTGAACCTTGGCAGCGCGTATTGTGCCTAAACTCAACTTTATAAGAAACAAATAATTTGATGCATTTATGCAAACTATTTTCCCCTGCAAAACTCAGCTCATCAAATGCATTTTTTCTTAACCGTTCTGTTTTTAGCACGCTCTGTTACATTTAAAACATTTCTCAAAATCAGCGCTTTCCCATAAAATTGAAAATCAAAACGACAAAAAAATAGGGTCTTTTATGCCTGCTGTTTCATCTCAGTATTACACCCGTACCGCACAAGTCCTGCATTGGGTGATGGCAATCATTTTCATCGCAGCATGGGCTATCGGCTTCTATAGTGGAAATTTTTTAAGTTATGACGTTGATGGCAGCTTTAAAGGCGATGTCATTACGTTGCACAAGAATATTGCGACAACCATTATCTTTTTGGTGATTATCCGGATTTTATGGCGCTATACACATCCAGCTCCAAAATTACCAGATACGATGTCACCAACCATGAAAACATTGGCACATATTGGTCATCTATTCCTTTATGTGATTTTGGTGGCGTTACCTGTCACTGGTTGTTTATTTAGCTGGAGTGCTGGCCACCCTGCCCCTGTTTTATATTTATTTGAAATTCCGCGTTTAGTACAAGATAACCCAGAGCTTTTAGCTGTTGTTAAACCATTACATATTTATATTTCTTGGTTTGCAGGCTTTCTTATTGTTGGGCATGTACTTGCAGCTTTGAAACATCACTTTGTTGATAAAGACAATATTTTAAATAGTATGACCAAACAACCAAAGTAATTGTATGTATAAAAAAACCGCCTGAGATAGGCGGTTTTTTTATTTAGATTTTTTTGATTTCTGCAATCCACTTTTGTTTTTCTTCATCTGAAATGAAAGAGGCTTCAAAAGAGTTGATTGCGAGTTTTTTCAACTCATCATTTGTTAGGTCTAAAGCTTGCTGAATTGCAAAGAAGTTATCATTCATATATCCACCGAAATATGATGGATCATCTGAGTTTACAGTCACGTGTACGTCTTTTTGTAGCAAACGACGGATATTATGATCTTTCATATCATTTACGACACAGAGCTTTAAATTACTTAAAGGACAAACCGTCAAAGGCATTTTTTCGTTAATTAAACGTGCCATTAACTGTTCATCTTCTTCAGAACGTACACCATGGTCAATACGGTTCACTTTGAGCAAGTCTAAAGCTTCCCACACATATTCAGGTGGACCTTCTTCACCTGCGTGAGCAACGATTAAGAAGCCCTCTTCACGTGCCTTAGCAAAAACACGTTCAAACTTAGCTGGTGGGTGCCCCACTTCACTTGAATCAAGCCCTACAGCAATAATATCTTGCTTAAATGGTAAAGCCTGCTCTAAGGTCTCGAAGGCTGCCTCTTCGCTTAAATGGCGTAAGAAACACATAATAAGCTGAGAGCTGATACCAAACTTAGCTTTGGCATCAGTACAAGCACGTTTTAAACCGTTAATCACTGTTGAGAAAGCAACGCCACGATCAGTGTGGGTTTGCGGGTCGAAGAACATTTCTGTGTGAACCACCCGATCTTCGGCACATTTCTCAAAATAAGCCCATGCTAAATCATAAAAGTCTTGTTCATGTACAAGAACATTCGCACCAGCATAGTAAATATCTAAAAATGATTGAAGATTATGGAAGTTATAAGCTTGCTTTACTTCTTCAACAGATTTGTAAGGAATCTGAATCTGATTGCGCTGGGCAATTGCAAACATTAATTCAGGTTCAAATGTCCCTTCAATATGTACATGCAATTCGGCTTTTGGTAAGGCGCGAATCAGCTCGACTTGATTCATATTAACTCCACGTCTAAAGAAAAAAGGGTGTGGTAAAAATCACACCCTTCTATAATTTTCTTCTTATTAAAAACTATGACTAAGACAGCTCAAGAAGAAAATTATAAAAAATCATATTAACCGCCAAACGCGATAAATTTAAATACCCAAAGTGCAGCAATAATCCATACCATGTACGGTACAGTTTTTGCCTTACCTGTGAATAATTTAACTAATGCATAGCTGATAAAGCCCATTGCAATACCATCAGCAATTGAATAGGTAAATGGCATAAATACAATGGTTAAAAATGCTGGAACAGCTTCTGTAATATCATCCCAATCAATGTGAGTGATCCCTTGAATCATCAACACACCAATGAACAATAAAGCTGGCGCAGTTGCAAAACCTGGTACAGATTGAGCAAGAGGTGCTAAAAATAAACAGCAAATAAATAAGACTGCAACCACAACAGCAGTTAAACCAGTACGTCCACCTGCTGCTACGCCTGAAGCTGATTCAATATATGGTGTAGTTGAAGATGTACCTAACGCTGCACCAGCAACAATTGCAGTAGAGTCAGCAAATAATGCTTTTTTCAAACGAGGTAATTTACCGTCTTGCAAAAGACCAGCACGGTGTGAAACACCAACCAAAGTACCCGTACTATCAAACAAGTCGACAATAAAGAATACGAAGATTACGCCAACCATACTTGCAGTAAATAGACCTTTAAAGTCCATTTGCATAAAGGTTGGTGCAATTGAAGGAATTTGACCAACTACACCCTTAAATTCATTTAGACCTAAGGCAGTAGCAATGGCTGTAACAACCAAAATACTAATAATGATTGCACCACGGATTTTTAATTGGTGTAGAACCACAATCATTAAAAATCCAAATAACGCTAATAATACTGTAGGTTGTTTGATATCACCCAAGCCAACTAATGTCGCTTGATTATCAACAATGATGCCAGCATTTTTTAGAGCAATAAGTGCGAGGAATAAGCCAATACCACCACCAATCGCAAACTTCAGCGACATTGGAATAGCATTTACAATCGCTTCACGAATTTTAAAGAAGCTAATTGCAAGGAAGACAAGACCTGAAACAAAAACAGCAGCTAAAGCTGTTTGCCATGGCACGCCCATACCCATACAAACTGAATAGGTAAAATAAGCATTTAGACCCATACCAGGGGCCAGTGCGATTGGATAATTAGCAATGATCCCCATCACTAAACAGCCGATTGCTGCTGCCAAACAGGTCGCAACAAATACGGCGCCATGATCCATGCCGGTTTCAGATAAAATGAGTGGATTGACAATAATGATGTAACACATCGTTAGAAATGTAGTTACACCAGCAAGAACTTCAGTTCGGAAAGTGGTTTTGTTGTCGCTTAACTTAAATAAACGCTCTAACCAGCCTGCCGAAGAATTGGGCGCCGCCATAAGTAGCCTCTATGCAAAATCTGAACTGTGGAATATTTACTTCTATGTAGATAACTGAACAATATTGTTTTTCTGTTCAGGCCTATAAACAAGAATCTCAAATAAAAGAAGCAACAAATATGCCACTCATTTGTTTTCTAGTTCATACACAGGAAATAACCACAGCCCCTCTTGAAACACAAAAAAGCTGCATAACCCCTATGCAGCTTTTTTACTATACGTTCAATAAGTTTAACAGATTCAACAGAAACATGATCAAAATTTATGAAAAGATATGACCAATGACGATGCAAAAATCAGAAATTTAAAGCGCGATATTATTAGAAAATAATTTTTTTCTCGCTTATATATCCTTGCAAATGATAAGAAGCCAAATTGCTGTGATGAGCATGATTAGGATTGCGTTCGATACTTTGTAAATTTTGTTCTGCTTCTTGAATGATTCGCATCAATTCCTGATGTCTTTTATTTTGGGTATCTAAATAAGCCCAATACCCTAATACAAAGACAATACTTACACACAACACGATTAATACTTTATTGATCATTATTATTATCTCTATGTTTTTAATGTTAATGATCTTAACAAAAAAATATAGCTTTGTGAATATTTTCACATTTATTTACAATAATACACATTCATCCAAATAATTGATAAAAAAGGTGATTTTAAATTTATCATTACAATGATTGATAAATACAAAACATTTCCATTGAAAAGTAACTTTATTTTAAAACAGTCTGTGTTTAATTATTTTTAATATTAGCTTTTTAGTCATTTCCATTATTAAGTTCATTTAAATATGCAGTGTAGACAAATGTGTATATCGCATGAAAAATCTCTAAATTTTCTATGTACTGAATAAGGTAAAAAGATCGATTTTTCTTTCAATTGTTATATTTAAAATTGTTTGGTTAGCTAGCCATTTCCCTTTTTCATCTTTAGCTTTAAAAGTAAAATTCCAATTTTAACTAAAAGAGTACTTTTTCTTATTTAAGAAATAGCTTTCTATTTCATCGTTCTATAAATCGTACCAAGCTTTCCATTTTTAGAGATTTATTACAATAATCGCTACGATAAACTGCAGTCAGAGAAAAAATTAAATTAGGAGAGTAGATCATGTTTGATATGCGTTTATCTCATGAACGTGGCGCAGCACATCACGGCTGGTTACAATCAAAACATAGCTTTTCATTTGCCAATTATTGGGACCCGAAACAAGTCGGTTTTTCAGATCTACTTGTAATTAATGATGATAATGTTGCTCCGTCTAAAGGCTTTGGTACTCACCCTCACAATAATATGGAAATTATTTCCTATGTACTTGAAGGTGCATTAGAGCATAAAGACTCGATGGGTACAGGTTCTGTGATTGTACCAGGTGACATTCAGTTAATGAGTGCAGGTCGTGGAGTGGCTCATAGTGAATTTAACCATTCTACGCAAGAAGGCGTACATTTTTTACAAATTTGGGTCGTTCCAAGTGAAGTAAATACAGATCCAGGTTATCAACAAATTCATATTGATGAAGAAGACAAACGCGGTAAATTGCATTTGATTATTTCACCAAAAAGCGGTGAAAAAACTTTATCCATCAAACAAGACATTAATATTTACTCAGGTCTTTTTGATGGTGAAGAAACTGCCGAATTTATGATTCCTGACGGTCGATATGTATACCTACATGTTGCCAAAGGTCGCGTTGATGTAAATGGTAAAACCTTTAACACAGGCGATGCAGCACGTATCCGTGATGGTGGAAACTTATCGTTTACCAATGGTGATCATGCTGAAATTCTGATTTTTGATATGCGTCCGGAAGAAGTTCCAACAATGCCATAATGAAGCTAAGCCCTTACATAAAACTTTATGTGAGGGCTTTTTTAACGTTTATAAAGATTGAAAAAGTCTAACTGTGATCAGTGCTCTTCTGAGCGAGACATCTCTGCATTGATATAACTCATGATCATAGTGGTTAACCCCTGCACCATTTCATCAAAACTAATGTAAGGATTTGGCAAAATAAGATGCCGCGCCACATTAAAAATCCCACTGTTAATACAGATGTAGGTAATCACAGCGACGTTGTTAATTTTTAAATATTTAGGATTATGCATCATATATTTCATGATGACTTCCACTAAAGCCTGCTCAATTTTTGGAATGTATTTATCGTACTGTAACTCGCCTGCATAACGTAAAACAGTTAAATAACGGTCATTATTTTTCTTTAATAAATCACTAAAAGTATAAAAAATCATTTCAATGACTGGTTCTAACTCCAGCTGTAAAATAGTTGGCGCAAGTTCCGTAATCATGTCCAGAATTTCTCGAACAAAATAGTGATTCATCGCATCGTAAATTTCTTCTTTATTTTTAAAATATTCATATAAAGATCCGACACTCACCCCTGCAATTTCTGCAATATGACGTGTGGTGGTGCCACTTGGTCCATGAAGCGCCACTGCAATAAAACCCGCTTCAATAATAGTATCGACAGTAACTTTGGCTCGAGTTTGACGAGGTTTACGCGTGGTCATACGATCTAATCAATAATCCGAACATAAAGTCAGATTAGCATGTAATCAGACTCGGTAGAAATAAAAAAACAAAATCCGAATAGTTGTCAAACTTGATCAAAAAAAGCTTCCCAAATAGATGCAATTAAGGATATCGAAACATTCTTATATTTGCTCTAACGACCCTAATTAAAATAAATTATTCATTATTTTTCAAAAATATAAATAAATTTCTATTAAAGTTTTTCTTATAAAAGAAATTCATAAATTACTTTTATATATTTAAAAATTTACCCGAATTGAATCCGAACATAAAGTCAGATTAATATGAAAAAATTAAAGAAGAGTCACTGAGAAATTCTGTATGTCTCAACTCTTCTTTCCGTTATTCAGCCAAATAATCAAACAAATAACGGAGCAACAACACCGTAGTCAATCCAGAGAACACTCTGCTTTGAAAATGGAATTTACAGTGCCTTGTTGAACATTAAGTTTATTGATTTTCTTCAAAATGCACTACTACTGATTTGTCTCAAGGTGTCGCTATGATCTCGACCACAGTAAAAAAATCATTTAACAAACTTAAATTTCAACGTGAAATTGAGTTGCCGGATTTTGCCAGTAAAAGCACTATTCCAATCCGTCATTTAAATATTGGTTTTGATGGTAAGGAAATTGATGTCAAGTTCTATATGAACAATCAATTTGCCACCTTGTTTTTTGCCACACTTTCAGTTTTTTTAACTTATGGTGAAGATCTGGTGATCGAAACTGCTCGTCATCACCGTGACTTTATTAAAGATCCAATATTAAAACAGCGAGTGACTTCGCTCATTGGTCAAGAAGCAATTCACTCAAAATTGCACAATGAATATAACGATGCACTTCAAGATGCTGAATATCCTGTTGCACTCTATCGTTTCCTTGGCTCGAACTTCTTTAAATATGTTTTTTTAAAATTTCCACAACCACTGAAATTATCGATGATGGCTGGTATTGAGCATTTTACTGCTGTACTTGCTGAATACATGATGAAGCATGAAAAGAATTTCTATTATTCAGATGATGCGAAGAGCCGTGCATTGTGGATGTGGCATATGCTTGAAGAATCTGAGCATAAAGATATTGCCTATGATGTCTACCAAATCTTAAATGGCAGCTATCCATTAAGAGCATCTGGTTTCGTCCTTGCTCTCATTACCATTTTAGGGCTTATTCCTGCGACGACCTTATTTGTACCAGTTTTAAGAAAACCGCAAGAGATGTTCACCTTAAAATTCTGGAAAGATGCCCGTCGTGGCGTTGGTTTAATCTTTGGCCCGAAAGATGGTGTTTTCGGAAGTACGATTGGTCAGATTCTTGACTATTTACGTCCAGACTTTCATCCAAATGACCATGATACGACTGAATATCTTGAGTACTACAAAAAGAAATTGCTGAACGAAGGTGGTGCAATTGCTCCTTACTTTGTTAAAGAATTTACCCCACCTGTACGCGTGTCTTAATCGTCCTTTATGACTAGCTATCTCGTAGATAGCTAGTTTCTCTTCAAGTTATTTATGGATGAATCATGATTTTATTTGGCAAAAAGAAAGTTAAACCAAGCCAAAAAGCTTATGCCGTGGTGACAGGTGCAGGCAGTGGGATTGGTCGAAGTTTTGCAATTGAACTCGCAAAACGTGGTGGCAGTGTGGTTTGTGCAGACATTAATCTAGAAGCTGCTGAAGAAACCGTAAAAATTCTTGAACAACAAGGCGCGAAAGCTTTCGCTGTGCGTTGCGATGTCGGTAACTCTGAACAGGTTACAGATCTAGCAGAAACTGCTGAGATCTTACTTGGGCACCCTGTAACCCTTGTCATTAATAATGCAGGTGTAGGTTTGGGCGGAAAATTCGATGAAATGACGCTCGAAGACTGGAATTGGGTCATGAATATCAACCTTTGGGGTGTTATTCACGGTTGTCATGCATTCGTACCAAAATTTAAAAAGTTGGGTTACGGCGCGATTATTAATGTTGCTTCCGCTGCATCGTATACGGCTGCACCAGAAATGACCGCCTATAACGTGACTAAAGCAGGTGTACGCGCGCTTTCAGAAACGCTTTCTGCCGAACTACACAAGTTCAATATTAAAGTTAATGTGCTCTGCCCTACTTTGGTTCCAACCAATATTATAAAAAATGGTCGGATTCCAGGACGGTATTCAAAGCTTGCAGACCATGCACTGATGAACTATGCCCTCACCACGAGTGATAGTGTAGCCAAATTAACACTTAACCGCCTTGATCAGAATGAGCTTTACACCATTCCTCAAATCGATGCGAAGTTATTCTGGCTCATGAAACGTGCATCACCAAGCTTGTATAACAAGTTCCTTGGCACGTCTTACAAATTATTGAAATAAGAAATTTATAGGTAGTACGCATATGACTGCTCAAATGAAAACAAATGCATCAGCAAAAAAAGCTGTCAATTCACCCAACCACATTTTCGATACCTTTATTGTAGGTGCCGGTATTTCAGGTATAGCTACTGCCATTCGCCTAGATCAAGTTGGCTATACCAATTATAAAATTATTGAAAAAGCTGGCCGTGTGGGTGGCACATGGCGTGAAAATACCTATCCAGGCTGTGGTTGTGATGTACCATCTGCGCTTTATTCTTACTCGTTTGCACCAAGTGCAAAATGGAGCCATTTATTTGCTCGCCAACCAGAAATTTTAAGTTATCTGGAAGATGTGAGTAATGAGTTTAATGTCGCATCTAAAATCGAATTTAACAACGAATTGCTGAACGCCGCATGGGATGACTCACGCCATGTGTGGGTACTTGATACCACTACTGGTCAGTATTTATCTAAAACAGTTATTTTCGCTACAGGTCCAATTACCGAAGCACAAATTCCATGTCTTGAAGGTTTAGATACATTTAAAGGTGAGATGTTCCATTCAGCTAAATGGAATCATGATTATGATTTGACAGGTAAACGTATTGCCGTGATTGGTACTGGTGCATCTGCCATTCAATTTGTGCCCCAAATTCAACCAAAAGCGAAAGAGCTTTTTGTGTTCCAACGTACAGCACCTTGGGTACTACCAAAGCCAGACACAGACTTGGGCGAATTTAGTAAATCAGTCATTGCTAAATATCCATCTATTCAAGCAAGCTGGCGTAAAAGTGTAGCGCTAACCCTGAATGCAATTAACTTTGGTTTACGTAACCCGCTTGCACTTAAACCAGTAAATGTACTAGGTAAGCAATTACTTAAATTGCAGATTAATGACCCTGTGCTACGTAAAAATGTAACGCCAAACTTTGATATCGGCTGTAAGCGTATTTTGTTTGCTAATAATTACTACCCTGCACTACAAGCACCAAACACGTCTCTTATTCCACATGGCTTGGTTAAAGTTGAAGGTAATACGGTTGTTGCTGCCAACGGTGAACGCCATGAAGTTGACGTAATTATTTGGGGTACAGGTTTTGAGGTATCTCACCCGCCAATTGGTAAACGTGTTCATAATGAAAAAGGCCAATGTTTACAAGATTTATGGAAAGATAGTTCACCTGAGGCTTATTTAGGTACCAACATTGAAAATGTGCCGAATGCATTTTTAATTTTAGGACCGAATGTCTTGGTTTATGACTCTTTTATTGGCTTAGCTGAGGCTCAGCTAGACTATATTGTAGATGGCTTATTGAAAATTAAGAACAAGGGTATTAGCAAGTTCAACGTTAAGCCCGAAGTTATTAAAAAGCATAATGATCTGGTGCAAAAACACTTAAAAACAACTGTATTTAATAGTGGTGGTTGTAAGAGTTACTACCTTGATGCCAACGGCCGTAACTTCGCTGCATGGCCATGGTCATTGAAAAAACTTAAACAACGTTTGAAAAACGTCGATTTGAAAGATTATGAAGTGACTTATCAAACCACAAAAACTCATTAATTTGTAATTTCGATCAAATCAGTTGTAAGAAATGGGCAGTGTCTTTTATGTTTTCATGAAATACACTGCCTTCTTCGTTGAATATCTTCAAGAAATAAAAAAACAGGATAAAGATGAAAGAAGGTCAATCAAGTCGTACCGCCGAAGCTGCCGCTGCATTACGTGCAAATCATTTTCAAAATGCCACGAACCCTGTATTTTCAGACCCTTATGCTTTTGAGCTGACCAGTAAAGGCTGGAAAAAACTTCTATCTAGCCCACTTCTTGTTAAATTAATGAATTCTGCGGTTTTAAACCGTACTTTAGGTTTACTCAGCGGACAGGTAGTCGGACGTTCCCGTTATGCCGAAGATTTACTTGATCAGGCTGTTCAACACAATATTCAACAATATGTTTTGGTCGGAGCTGGCCTAGACTCATTTGTACTACGCGAGTCGCATCATTATCCAACTTTAAAAATCTTTGAAGTTGATCATCCTGATACTCAAGCTGCCAAACAAGCCAAACTAAAAAAGCTAGGAGATATTCCTTCAACAGTTGAGTTTGTCGCAATTAACTTTGAAAAAGAGTCTATTTCGGAAGCCTTAGCCAGAAGTTTCTATAAGCCGTCCGCTCCTGCATTTTTTTCGTGGTTAGGCACAACCCACTATTTAAACCCGCAAACGACTTTGCAGACTTTAAAAAGTATTGCTGAATTTGCAGCAAACGCTAGCGAAGTTGTATTCGACTATTCGACCGATTTTCAGGAGTTAACTGGTGTTGAACGACTTGGAAGCATGGGTGTTGCCCAGTTTACGCATTTGCTCAAAGAACCATTATTAGGTCAATTCAAACCGACTGATTTACATCGCGCAGTTGAACAGATGGGGTTTGAAGTCGTTGAAGATTTGTCAGGTGAAGCCATTACTGAACGTTATTTTAGTGCACGAGTAGATGAGATTCGTCACACCTCGGCGACACGTTTGTTGCATTTGCGCTTGAATAAATAAAGTTAGCTTGATGATTTACCACTTAACCTTACTGCATGCGGTGTCTTACCATGCCATCTTTTATAAGCATGAATAAAACTGGCAGGTTCGGCATATCCCAACCATTCGGCAATTTGCTCAATAGAGGCTTTCGGTAAAGTCAGATATTGTTCTGCTAAAACCTGTCTGACTTCTTCACGTATTTGAATAAAGGTCATACCTTCTTGAGCGAGATGACGGCGTAAGGTACGCGCGTTTAAGTGTAAACGATCGGCAACCATGTCCATAGAGGGCATTTCCCCTCGTACCCTCATTAACTGCTGCTGCACTAAATTAATAAATTTCTTTTGTGTTTGGCGCCTATCTAGAATTTGCCTACATTGTTCTTCAGCCGTATGCAAAATCAGGTCATTGGCCATTTGCAGTTTTTGGTCTACTTTGTGCGGATCGAGTAAAACAAAGTTCTTAGCTGCACCAAACTCCGGCAAAATTCCAAACAAATCGATATAGGGTTGTACCTCAGTTTTAGGCTGGAAAGTGAAAGCCATATACTGACAAAAATTATCTTGTACCAAGTCCCGTTGCACCGTAATGAGCGCCGCGGCATCGCGTTCAAGAATAAACTGGCGAACTGAAGGTGGTACGCCCTCATCTTCAATTTCAATCCGAATACCTTCATCTGTATCTGAAACTAGAAATCGGGTAAAAGCAAAAGTAAGTGAAAAATAAGTTAAAGCTAAATCAAGTGCTTCACGAATGCTGGCACTGCTCATGAGGGCCATGCCTAAAGGCCCAAATGTTGTAAAGTGATAGCGTGTACCTACATCTAAGCCTAATGTCGGCCTGTCTCCAAGCTGCTCAACCAAGTTATGAATAACCTGCAATTCTTGCTGACCTGTCACCACCATATTAGGGTCAAGCAATTGCTGTTGACTGATTCCAGTCTCTTCTAAAATGGTCTGATAAGAAATGCCTGATTCCACCGCAAAATCAGCCATTAATCGAACACTATGTACACTGCGTTCAAAAGCCCATGCATACTTCACTGTATTGCTCAGAATGTCCTCGAATCACAATATTTTGTCCTCATCCATCCTCTAAATCAAGCAAATAAACGACTATTCTGCATACAGGAAATTGCGATTCTTTCGCCCACTGTTTTTAAGGATTTTAGAGCAGCCTATGTTTAATTCGTCAGCTAATTCAAATAAAAATGTACGCATCGCCATTATAGGCACTGGTTTTGGTGGTTTGGGTCTTGCGATTCGTCTCAAACAAGCCGGCTTTGAACAATTTACACTCTATGAAAAAGCTGCCGATGTTGGCGGTGTCTGGCGCGACAATACTTATCCAGGTGCTGCGTGTGATGTTCCGTCACATCTTTATTCTTTTTCTTTTGAGCAAGAGCTGGGTTGGAAAAACCGTTACGGCACATCTCAAGAGATTTATCAATATTTAAGCCATTGCGCTGATAAATATGACATTCGCCCACACGTTCAATTTAATACAGAAATTGCCAGTGCCGAATTTGATGCATTACAAGGTGTATGGCACATTCAAAGTACCACTGGTGAGCATTTTGAAGCTGAGTTTTTAGTGGGTGCTGTGGGCCAGCTCAATCGCCCAGCCTATCCAAAACTTAAAGGCATTGAAAACTTTAAAGGTAAGGCTTTTCACTCAGCTCGTTGGGATCATGATTATGATTTAAATGGTAAACGTGTTGCTGTAATTGGTACAGGTGCGAGCGCCATTCAGTTCGTACCAGAAATTGCTAAAGAGGTTGCCCATCTTGATGTTTATCAACGTTCGGCACCTTATGTCATTCCAAAGCCAGATCGGGTTTATCAACCTTTAGAGAAAAAAGCGTTCCGTAAATTACCAATTTTGCAGAGTCTAGATCGTGCCTTGCAATATGGCCATCACGAAATTCGTCTGCTTGCTTTCACTACTTCGCTGAATGAAATGCCTTTAGTGGAATATTTATTCCAACGCCATATTCGTAAGGTCGTTAAAGACTCCAAATTACGTCATCGTTTAATGCCAGACTACCCAATTGGTTGTAAGCGTATTTTAATTTCCAACCAGTGGTATGAAACGCTCACTCAACCTCATGTAGATGTTATTCATACGGGCATTCAAGAAATCACTGAAAATGGCATTTTAGATACGGACGGAAATCTGCGTGAAGTTGATACCATTATTTATGGTACTGGTTTTGCTGCAACTGAATTTATGGCGCCAATGCAAATTACTGGATTGGACGGACGTACCTTAAAAGACACATGGAAAGATGGTGCAGAAGCTTATCTCGGTTTAACTGTTAGCGGTTTCCCTAATTTCTTTATGCTTTATGGTCCAAATACCAATCTTGGGCACAACTCAATTGTCTATATGATTGAAAGTCAGGTGAACTACATTTTAGATGCCATTCAAACATTGATAAAAAATAAGTTGTTATTCACCAATATTCGTGCAGAAGTTCAACACGAGTTCAACCAAAATATTCAAGAAAAAATGAAGAAAACCGTATGGGCACAAGGTTGTACAAGTTGGTATCAAACTGCTGATGGCAAGAATACCAATAACTGGCCAGGTTTTACCCTTGAGTATCGTCAACGTACTCGCCGCTTTGATGTGGAAAACTACACTCAAGTCTCGGCTCTTTCTTAATCAGCTTCACGATAGGAAATCAGAAAAATAAACGGGGTATTTTATGAAAACATTTAAGAACAAAGTCGCTGCTGTTACAGGTGCGGGTTCTGGTATTGGACAAGCAATTGCAATTGAACTGGCAAAACAAGGCTGCCATCTGGCACTTTCCGATATCAGTGAAGCGGGCTTAGCCAAAACAGTCGAGCTGTTAACGCCTTACTCAGTCAAAGTAACCACTCAGAAAGTCGATGTGGCTAAGCGTGATGAGGTTGCAAATTGGGCGAAAGCTGTTGTAAATGAGCATGGCCAAGTTAACCTGATCTTTAATAATGCTGGTGTAGCAATAGGTAGCACAGCCGAAGGTGTAAGCTATGAAGATCTTGAATGGCTCATTGGTATTAACTTTTGGGGCGTAGTTTATGGCACTAAAGAATTCTTGCCATTTTTAAAGCAAAGTGGTGATGGGCATATTATTAATATTTCTAGTATGTTTGGCTTAACAGCTCAACCGACCCAAAGTGCTTATAACGCAAGTAAATTTGCCGTTCGTGGTTTTACCGAGTCCCTACGCCAAGAACTGGATATGCAAAATGCTGGGGTTAGCGCAACGTGTGTGCATCCGGGTGGTATTCGTACCAATATTGCTAAAGCTGCACGTATGAATAATAGCGTCCAGTCTTTAGGCATGGACCCTGTTAAAAGTCAGGATGCTTTCGATAAATTACTTCGCACTCCTGCTGACGAGGCTGCTCAACAAATTTTAGAGGCTGTTCGTAAAAACCGCCGCCGCTTACTGATTGGAGCCGATGCGAAAGTCGTTGATGTGATTCAACGTATTCTTCCACAAGGCTACCAAAAGATTTTTGGAGCCGCGACTGCTTTTCAAACTCGCCTACTCAACAAACCAGCAAAATAAAAAAATCACTGATCAGCATCATCCTAAATTTAGGAGATGCTGATTAATAAATAACAAGCTCTAGTATGAGTTCTTATTATGAAGCAGCTTCTTGCATGGACCATCCGGAGTACACTACGTCCGGCTTTATCACCCAAGACTCCAGTGAAGTTACAACGTTTTTGTAGCGATGCAGCCAGTGCTATTGTGCTTGGGCCACGTGGCTATAAAACAAAAAAGCAAAAAATTGCTCAAGTGCCAACAGTTCATATTCAGTCCAAAACGACTAAGTCAGGGCTGGGTATCTTGTATTTACATGGCGGTGGCTATGTTGTTGGTAGCTCAAAAAGTCACAATAAACTTGCTGCTCAAATCGGACATGCAGCTCAAGCACAAGTCTGGTTACCTGAATATCGTCTAGCCCCAGAACACCCAAGCCCCGCTGCTATTGAAGATGTAGTTGCAGTCTATCAAGCTCTACTTGCCCAAGGACAAGACCCGAAAAAACTCGTGTTTGTCGGAGATTCTGCGGGTGGCGGGCTGAGTTTAAGCAATGCAATTGCTATTCGGGATGCAGGATTGCCACTACCAGCTGCATTGGTTTTACTTTCACCATGGGTTGATTTAAGTCTCTCTGGAAGCACTATGAAAACTCATGCTGCTCAAGATGCAATGCTGTCTGAAAATTGGTTAGCGTGGTGCGCAAAAAATTATTGCGCGCAAAAATCAGCAACCGATCCAGCCTGTTCCCCACTCTATGCTGACTTAACTGGATTACCGCCTATTCTGATTCATGTGGGCACTGAAGAAGTTTTATTAGATGATGCAAAACGTCTCGCTGAACAAGCTGGAAAATACGGCATTCCGACGAACTTTAGGATTTATGACCAAGTCGGACATGTTTTTCAATTCCACACGGGTATACTAAAAGAATCTAATGACTCGATTGAGCGCATTGGGCAATTCATTGATAAACATACACAGTCAATATAAAAAATAATCGCCAGAGAGGAGCCTCGGCATGACAACAAACAATTATGACTATGATTATCTCATTATTGGTTCAGGCTTTGGTGGTAGTGTTTCTGCTTGCCGTCTAACCGAAAAAGGTTACTCTGTGGCCGTAATGGAAATGGGGCGTCGCTGGAAAGCCGAAGATTTTGCGAAAAATAACTGGAATTCCCGCCGCTGGATTTGGCGTCCGGGCATGAAACTTTTCGGCTATTTCAATATGCGCTTTTTCCGCCATGTCACCATTATTTGCGGAAATGCCGTAGGTGGCGGCTCAATTACCTATGCCAATACCCTACTCGTTCCACCTGAACATATTTGGGACGAAGGCACATGGGCAGATGCTGCGGACTGGAAAAATGAAATGCCCCAGTACTATGCAGAAGCAGAACGTATGCTTGGGGTGACGGATAATAAAATTTTTGGTCCTGCCGACCATATGCTTAAACAAATGGGTGAAGCTATCGGCGTGGGTCACACATTTAAACCGACTCGTGTTGCAACCTTCTTTCCCCCCGAAGGTGAAGAAGGCGGAAAAACCTATCCTGACCCATATTTTAACGGTGAAGGTCCAGACCGTGCGACGTGTACAGCATGTGGTGGGTGCATGACAGGTTGCAAACACAACGCAAAAAATACTTTAGATAAAAACTATTTGTACTTTGCCGAAAAAAATGGCGCTAAGGTTTATGAAGAAACCAAAGTTGTTGATGTTAAACCACTCAATGGCAAAGCAGATGGCAGTGATGGCTATGAAGTAACCACTGAATGCTCAACCTCATGGTTTAATAAACAGCGTCGTACATGGAGAGTACGCAACGTCATTTTCTCGGCATCTTCTTTGGGTACGCAAGAGATGTTGTTCCGCTTAAAGCAGTCTGGTTCTCTGCCAAATATTTCCGATGACTTGGGTAATCGGGTTCGTACCAATGCCGAATCTATTTTAGGGGTTCGTTTCTTTGGTAAAGATGTCGACATGAGTAAAGGTGTTGCCATTGGTTCAAGTATTTACATAGACCATGACACTCATATTGAGGCAACTCGCTACCAAAATGGTTCCGATGCAATGGGTCTCATGTGTACTTACATGGCAAAAGGAAAACCGGGTTGGACACGTATCTTCTTTTGGTTATGGGCGTTAATCTGCCATCCATTTATTTTTCTACGCATGAGCAATCCGGTTGGTTTTGCGCGTCAAACCTTGATTTTCTTGGTGATGCAAACTGCCGATGCTTCAATTAACATGCGCTTGAAACGCAACTGGTTTTGGCCTTTTGGCAAGGTTTTATCTAGCGAAGGTAAAAAGCTACCAGTTTATATTCCACAGGCCAATACATTTACCGAAAAAGTCGCCAAAATGTTTAATGGCCACCCCATGACGACCATTACCGAAATTTTATTTAACGTGCCTTTTACCGCACACTGTATGGGCGGCTGTGCAATTTCCTCAAGCCCAGAACGTGGCGTGGTGGATGGACAAAATCACGTTTTTAACTATAAAAACTTATATGTTGTAGATGGTTCAATGTTAGGTGCCAATTTAGGTGTTAACCCAAGTCTCACCATTACAGCTTTAGCAGAACGTGCCATGTCTTATATTCCGGCTAAACACACTTTGGGCGAACATCAGGATGATACAGCAGATGCAGAAACCGTAGAAATCATCAAAGCTTCTGCTTAAAATAGAAATTTGTTTTATAAAAAAAGCCTATTTTAAAATAGGCTTTTTTTATTTAGCTTTTTAAATTACGAAGCTACGGCTTTAGCACGAGCTGCATGTAATTTTTTATAACTCTCGATCAGACGTAAATGTCGATCAAGCCCTTCTAGTTTCATGCTTGTTGGTGTTAAACCATAGAAACGAACGTTACCCTCGACAGAACCTAATACTGCATCCATTCGTGCGTCACCAAACATACGGCGGAAATTAGTAAGGTAATCTTCAAGCTCTAGTTCTTCATCTAACATCACTTCAAGAACCACGTTCATGCACTGATAGAACAAACCACGCTCAACGGTGTTAGTGTTATATTGCAGGTAAGTTTCGACTAACTCTTTTGCCTCTTCAAATTGCTGCAAAGCAACGTAAATCAACAATTTCAACTCTAAAATCGTAAGCTGTCCCCAAACTGTATTGTCATCAAATTCAATGCCAATGAGTGTGGTGATTTCAGTGTAATCGTCTAACTCACATTCTTCTAAGCGTTCAACCAACGCCTCAAGCTGTTCATCATCTAAACGATGTAGATTTAGAATATCTTCACGGAATGAAAGTGCTTTATTGGTATTGTCCCAAATCAAATCTTCAACGAGATAAATTTCTGAATAATCTGGCACTAAAATACGGCAAGCTGTTGCACCTAAGTGCTCATAGACTGCCATATAAACTTCTTTGCCCATTTCTTCGAGAATACCGAACAATGTTGCAGCTTCGTCTGCATTCGACTCTTCGCCTTCTCCAGAAAAATCCCATTCAACAAAGTCATAGTCAGATTTAGAACTAAAGAAACGCCAAGATACCAAACCGCTTGAGTCAATAAAGTGCTCAACAAAGTTGTTCGGCTCAGTCACCGCATTACTTTGGAAAGTCGGTTGTGGTAAATCATTTAAGCCTTCAAAACTACGACCTTGAAGCAGCTCAGTCAAACTACGTTCTAATGCAACTTCAAAACTTGGATGCGCACCAAACGATGCAAAAACACCACCCGTACGTGGGTTCATTAAAGTCACACACATTACAGGGAACTGACCACCTAACGATGCATCTTTAACTAGAACAGGAAAACCTTGTTCTTCTAAACCCTTAATACCAGCAACGATACCTGGATATTTTGCTAATACTTCTTCAGGTACATCTGGAAGTGCAATTTCACCTTCCAAAATTTCACGTTTTACGGCACGTTCAAAAATTTCTGACAAGCATTGAACTTGGGCCTCAGCCAAAGTGTTACCTGCACTCATACCATTACTTAGGTACAAATTTTCAATTAAATTTGATGGGAAATATACAACTTCATCGTCAGACTGGCGCACAAAAGGCAGCGAACAAATGCCACGCTCTACGTTGCCTGAATTGGTGTCATATAAATGCGTACCGAGTAATTCATCATCTGGGTTATAAATCTCAAGACAGTATTCATCTAAGATTTCTTTAGGCAATTCACCATTTGGACCCGGTTTAAACCATTTTTCATCTGGATAATGCACAAATTCAGCATTGGCAATCTCTTCACCCCAGAACTGGTCGTTATAGAAGAAGTTACAGTTAAGGCGCTCGATAAACTCGCCTAATGCAGATGCCAAAGCACTTTCTTTAGTTGCACCTTTACCATTGGTAAAACACATCGGAGACTGTGCATCGCGGATATGTAAAGACCACACATTCGGCACGATATTACGCCAAGATGCGATTTCAATTTTCATGCCCAAATTTGCCAAAATGGCAGACATATTGGCAATGGTTTCTTCTAATGGCAGGTCTTTACCCTGAATATAGGTATGGCTTTCAGAAGTTAAACTTGGCAATAGCAATGCTTGCGCATCTGCATCGATGCTTTCAACTTCTTCAATAATAAATTCAGGGCCAGTTTGAATAACTTTTTTAACAGTACAACGGTCGATTGAACGTAAAATCCCTTGGCGATCTTTCTCTGAAATATCGGCTGGTAATTCAATTTGAATTTTAAACGTTTGCTTGTAGCGGTTTTCAGGATCAACAATATTATTTTGTGATAAACGAATATTATCGGTTGGGATATCTCGAGCTGCACAATACACTTTCACAAAGTAAGCTGCACACAATGCGGAAGATGCTAAAAAATAGTCAAATGGGCCCGGTGCCGAACCGTCACCCTTGTAGCGAATTGGCTGATCGGCAATTACCGTAAAGTCATCGAACTTAGCTTCCTGTCGAAGATTGTCGAGATAATTAACCTTGATTTCCATGCTGGCACCTAAATATTTTTATGTGTCAGCACAGACACATAAAATTCTAAATATTGAAATATAAGCCGAATCACAGCGAAGAAATTGACTTAAAAAAATGAGAGATTAAAGCCATGTGTTTAATGAACGACTCAATTGGCTTTAATAAGATTGGCGGTATTATAGAGTGATTTTGTGAAGTTGATAACTAAAGTTAAAACATTGATGCTCACAATGTTTTAACTTGTCTTTAATTTAATAAATATTGAGCATTAAAATTTAAAGGTGTAATCAACATTCAACCGTGTTTCATTTGCCGAGTGAAATGTCATATTACTTGGCATATCGTTACGGTAGTGAGAAAAACGAGCTCGCATACCTAGGCCTTTTAATTTCCCTTCAGGAATTTTATAGCCTAAATCAAACTCCATCGACTCTTCTTTGAAACGCCGATCGCCATATTGCAGTAAATCAATATCTTCACCTTTTGCATAGCGGGTCATAAAGCGCAGTCCGTTTAATGAAACATCCCCTAATCGTGCATTTTTAAAGTCATATTCATAACGAATCGAATAGACTTTTTCGTCTTTATTTGAGTAGTCCGAACTCATAAAATCAAGCACGACCGGACTTTCCGTTCCCGACAAAAAAGGCAGACCAGTCGAGCCAAACGACTGCATGTAGCCCAAAGAAACCGTATGATTTTGATAGTTCAAACCAAATAAGCCACTCATATGGCGGTTATCGACCTCTCCTATTTTTTTGCTTCCAGTTTCTTCACTATTAAAAAAGCGTACATCACTTAAAAAATTAAGCTGGTCATTTAAAGGCTGTTTTCCGTTAAAACCCAAAAATTGTTGCTGGTAAATGTCTTTGAGTTCAGCATGGTAAGCGCGTAAACGGTAGTCCTTTAACTGATAACTTCCTCCCAGCGTGTAAAAAGAATCAGTGGTTGCCGCCTTATCAAAACGATGGTTGATATTGTCCGTGCCAACATCTGTAAAGCGGATTGAATCGCGTTGTCGCACTTCGTCGACATAAAATCCTTCTAATTGAAGATTTGGAATTTCTTTTGAAACAAAGCGAATACCGCGATAAGTCTGCGGAAATAAACGCGCTGGCGATGAAAATATGGTCGGTAATTGCGGAACCAGATCACCCACAAAAAGCTCATTTTTCCTAAATTTAGCCTTCCCTGTAATTCCGACTTTTCCATAATAATCGTCACGCGAGTTATCAGTATTTACGGGTAATAAGCCACTACGTGCATAGTCATCAGCCCGACTTCCCATTAGGTTAAAGCCTGCCATTGCCAGCACATCAACACCGAATCCAACTGTCCCTTCGGTATAACCAGACTGTCCTTTAAAAATTAAACCCTGCGCCCAATCTCTGGCTGCTGTATAGGGATATGGGTCTTTTTTATAGTCTCGGTCAAAGTAAAAATTACGTAGTGTCAGCTCAGCTTTACTGTCTTCAATAAACTCGGCATGCACAACTTGACTAAATAATGGGCACAAGCATACCCCCACCCATAATGGTGTCTTTTTCATTTTTATCTCAACTATTTAATTTTTAATGGATTAAGGTGCTGTTTTAAGCGAGTAGTTTTGCTCTTTCTTACTTCGGTAAAAAGCATTGCCTAAACTTAAAATCAGGAAAATAGCCAAAATAAACACCACACCGTAATAGGCATAAAGTGTTGCAGGTGCAATACCTTTATCCAGAAAAATACCTGCAATCGTTGGCGATAAAATTGCCCCAATACGGCCAAAACCAATGGCATAACCCACACCGCGACTACGGATTTCAGCGTTATAAATTGTTGGAGAAATAGAATATAAACCTGCCACACAGCCATTAATAAGTGTGCCGAGTAATAACCCCACCATGAGTGCAACACTCACTTGAGCAGACACTGCAACAAATAGGAAAACACAAGCAGACGTTAGCCCTAAAAATAGGCTTAAGGCATAGAAAATTTTTATGCGTGATGCGAGTAAACCAATAATAGCCGCACCGAAAATACCGCCAATACTAATTAAAATACCGGTACTTACACCTTGCTCTGGTGACATTCCCATTGAAATAAGAATTTTTGGCGTCCAGCTCATGACAAAGTAAAAGCCAAACATCACTAAAAAGAACGCAAACCAAAGGCAAAGTGTTTGAAACCCTAATTGCCCTGCAAATAACTTACTCAGTTCACTACCATTTTGCGTGCTCATTTTTTCATAGCGCGGCATAACTGGTAGTTCGTTAAGTCCCATACGATTTACAGTTGCATTAATTCGTTCCAATGCCTGTTTTGGTCGTTTCGCGAGTAAATAATCTAAAGATTCAGGCAATAACCATGCACTGATCAGCAACATTGCAATGGTGGTGATTCCACCTGCTAAAAAGATTGAACGCCAGCCTAAATGTTCAATCAATGCCAGTGATAGTACTCCGCCCAGTGTCGCGCCAATTCCATAACCGGTAGACATTAAACTAACCGCAAGACTGCGCCAGCGAGCATTGGCATATTCACTTGCTAGCACATTACTGCTGGCAAGAATACCACCCACCCCAATTCCAGTAATAAACCGAAGTGCTGCCAACATGCCGTGGCTTTGCACAAAAGCACAGCCCAACATGCTAAGACCAGCAATAACAAGACAAACTAAGATGAGTAAACGGCGACCGATTTTATCGGCTAGAGGTGCGAGAAAGATTGAACCAGCAGCCATTCCAAAAAGGCCTGAACTAAGCAACAAGCCAATTTGTGCCCCTGAAAGTGACCATTCTGCTGACACGGACGGTGCGGTAAAAGCCATCACCATCACATCAAAGCCATCAATAATATTGAGACAGATACAAATCAAAATTACGAACCATTGGTATCGGCTCATATTGTTTTGATTGATCTCACTTAGAACGTCTCTTTCCATTTGTGTATCTCCCTTGGATCAGACATACACACGACATTGCTATATAAGCAATTGGGTGGTTATGCACATCCGTATCCATAATGACCTAGAGGAATATTTGTTTTTTGAGCATCCTGCTCTTTTTCTATACTGAATATTTGGATCCAAAAAATCAACAATATTTTTAAAATTTAATTTAACAACCGACAATACATTGAAAAATATATCTATAATTTATTAATAAATTTTTAAAACAAAAATATGGATCCATAAATTATTTACCCATTTTCAAATCGGCTATTCGAAAAACGATCCAACTTCAGCTTAGGATTGGAAAATTTTGGATCCAAAATAAACCAATTAAAATTTCATCCCTGAAATTCAAAATAAATATAAAAGTCTTTAATAGCAATTAAAAACATACACAACTACCAATTCTAAAGAACAATATTTTTTAATAAATATACTGCTTATCAATTGACCAATATTTTTATTTACTATAAATTGGATCCAATAAGTGATAAGGAGTCGTCACAATGTTTATTAAAAATGCATGGTATGTAGCCTGCCGCCCAGAAGAAATCCAAGACAAACCGCTAGGTCGCACCATCTGTGGTGAAAAAATTGTTTTTTACCGTGGTAAAGAAAATCAAGTTGCAGCCGTTGAAGATTTTTGTCCGCATCGTGGTGCCCCACTTTCACTGGGTTATGTCGAAGATGGAAACCTCGTGTGTGGCTATCATGGTTTAGTGATGGGCTGTGACGGAAAAACTGTTTCAATGCCAGCTCAACGTGTAAATGGTTTCCCTTGCAACAAAACATATGCAGTTGTTGAAAAATTCGGTTTTATTTGGATATGGCCAGGCGAAAAGGCATTAGCAGATGAAGCAAAACTCCCAATTTTAGAATGGGCAGATCATCCTGAATGGAGCTATGGCGGAGGTCTGTTTCACATTCAGTGTGACTATCGCCTCATGGTCGACAACCTCATGGATTTAACCCACGAGACTTATGTTCACTCAAGCAGTATTGGTCAAAAAGAAATTGATGAATCATTGCCAGTGACAAAAGTAGATGGTGACCATGTCATTACCGAACGCTATATGGAAAATGTGATTGCGCCTCCATTTTGGCAAATGGCCCTACGGGGTAATCACTTGGCAGATGATGTACTTGTTGACCGCTGGCAACGTTGTCATTTTTTTGCTCCAAGCAATGTACATATTGAAGTCGGTGTGGCACATGCTGGACATGGCGGTTATGACGCACCAAAAGACAAAAAAGTTTCGTCAATTGTCGTGGACTTTATTACACCGGAAACTGAAACCTCACATTGGTATTTCTGGGGAATGGCACGCAACTTCCAGCCAGACAATGCTGAACTCACCGATCAAATTCGTGAAGGCCAAGGCAAAATCTTTACTGAAGATTTAGAAATGCTGGAGCAACAGCAGCAAAATATTTTAAACAATCCACATCGCAAGTTACTGATGCTTAACATCGATGCGGGCGGTGTACAGTCCCGTAAGGTGATTGAGCGACTACTTGCCGAAGAAAATAAAACACCTCCTGAAACATCCGTTCAGAAGTTTCCAAACATACGGATTATTTAAAAGGAGCATGAACATGGACGTTATTATTCAAAAAATTCACCAGCTCACCCCGACCATTCGTGCCTTTGAATTGGTTGCAACAAATGGTATGGAGCTACCGAGTTTTGAAGCAGGTGCCCATATTGATGTGCATCTTAAAAACGGTTTAACCCGTCAATATTCAATTTCAAACTGTTGCAGTGAAAAGCATCGTTATGTGATTGGTGTTTTACATGATGCCAATTCACGCGGTGGTTCACGTTGCATCCACACTGAATATCGTGAGGGTGACCATTTAAAGATTGGTGAACCACGTAATTTATTTGAGATTCATACTCAAACCAAACAAGCAGTTTTATTTGCGGGCGGTATTGGTATTACCCCCATTTTATCGATGGCGTATCGGCTTAAATCGGCCAATATTCCTTTTGAATTACACTACTTTGTTCGTAGTCATGAAATGATTGCCTTCTATGGCAATTTAACTGAGCACTTCGGTGATCAAATCCATTTCCACATTCAAGATCAGCCAGACACCGAATGTAATATGGCAAAGGTTTTAGGTGAGAGTTCACCTGACAAACACTTATATGTATGTGGTCCAACAGGATTTATGCAGTTTGTAATGAGCTCAGCCGAGCAAGCTGGTTGGCATAGCGAACAGTTACATCAAGAGCATTTTGTCGCTCAAAAAGCAGATATTTCCAACAATGAAGCTTTTACCATTGAAGTTAAAGGTACGGGTCGTCGAATTGAAGTATTGCCAGAGCAGACTGCAACACAAGCTTTAATTGCAAATGGTTTTGATATTCCAGTTTCATGTGAACAGGGCATTTGCGGCACGTGTATTACCCGCGTTGTAGAAGGCACACCAGATCATCGTGATATGTTTATGAATGAAGATGAACATGCACTAAATGACCAGTTTACGCCCTGCTGTTCTCGTGCAAAAACTAAAAATCTTGTGATTGAACTTTAACACCCAAGTTCCTTTATTGAAAAATAAAGGAACTTATTTTCATCCTAAGCACTTAAAACATTTCGTAGCGTTTCACCTAAAATCACCACACTACTGTGCTCACGCATTAAAGTTTCAGCACGTCCTGCCTGACGATGTGTCAACGCATCGAAAATCGAACAATGCTGTAAATGTGCATAGTGCAAACGGCGATATTCCGACAAAGCTTGTTTCTCATCATAGGTAATGGCTTGGGCAGAAGCCATCGGCAATTGGTTGTTTTTCGCTAAAGCTTGTATGAGCGCTACATTTTGCGCGCCCTCAATAATCGTGTCATGAAAAATGACATTAAAATGATGGTAACGTTCCAGTTCGGTATCGCCAAACTCGTCTTTTTCATTAAAGAGTTTTTCAGTTTCTTGAATGCAATGTTGGAGGGTCTTTTTCTGCTCTTCGCTTAAACCTTGTTCTGCCAAAGTTTTCGCAGCCAATCCTTCAAGCACACCCCGCACTTCAAGCGCATCATGAACCAGTTGTTCTGAAATTTCACGGACGGTGTAGCCACGGGTTGGGTTCTTAATGAGGAGGCCTTCTTGTTCGAGCAACCGAAATGCAATACGAACAGGCTGCCTTGAAACACCAAGTAACTCGGCAGTGGGAATCTCAGCAATTCTGGCACCACCCTCAAGTTCCCCTGAAATAATCATTTTTCTTAATTTAAGTAAAACTTGTTGCCCTGAAGACATTTGCTGCCACACATTGTCAAAAACGTCACTTCGATGCTAACAACTTCATTTGCAAAATGAAATAAATTTTCTGTGTGAATCGGTGCTTAGGTATTTAGCTCAACCTAAACAAGCTCATTCATTTAAAGGTTTTTAAGATTATTCACCATGATATCGAGGTTATTACGAATTAAATAAGCCAGATTGATATCAATGCCTTCAAGCATTTTTTCCTCAACCTTTAATACAACTTCATTGCATTTATTAAGTTTTTCAACACCACTTTCGGTCAGTGTAATTAAAATACGGCGACCATGCGTAGGGTCTGGTTTCTTCTCAATCCAACCATTCACCAGTAAATCTTGCAAAATTTTGTTGGCAGATTGCGGCTTTATGAAAGAACGCTCAGCAAGCTTGGCATTGGATACATTACTTTTTGAAGCTAAAACAGAAAGTGCCGTAAATTGTGGCAAGGTAATTTCAAGCTCTTTTAAATGCTCTGTTAAATGTTTACTAATAATTCGGTCAACACGAGCAATCATGTAACTTAACTTAGGCTCATCTTCTACTTTTTTTGGAACTAAATTTGAACGTACCATAACCTTTCATTCATCATAAGAAAATCTGTAGTGAAAGTATGAGGTAGTCACCCCATACTTTCCTTAAAACTTAGCGAGCACCTGAGCTTTGTACTAAATGTACAGGCTGTTTAGGTTTTTTGACAAGAAGTAATGCAGAGATCGCTGCAATTAAAATCACTGGAATGCTTGAACCAATCACAATGGTCGAGCTTTGTCCAAGTGAAAGCAAAAAACCAGCCATTAAAGGTCCGGCAAAAGAACCAATACGCCCAATTGCAACCGCAGCACCAACTCCAGTTCCACGCATTTCGGTTGGATAATACATTGCTGCCAGACCGTACAATGCCGATTGTCCACCCACAATAAATAAACCACAGCCCACTGCCGAAAGCGCCAGTAATGCCACCGTTGGAGAAATTGCCAAGCAACAAAGTGAAAATAAAATGCCTAGATAAATCAGCTTAATCACAAAGCTCATGCGTAATTTATCAAGCAATACACCCATTAAGATTGAACCTAAAATTCCACCAACGTTGTAGCCCATCTGTACATAGTTTGCTTGTAGCTTCGATAAGCCTTGCGCACCCATCAGTAACGGCAACCAGTTTAATAAGAAGTACAGCACCACTAAGGTACAGAAGAAACTCACCCAAAGCTGAATGGTCGACATGCGGCGTTCTTTAGCAAATAAAACTTCAAAGAATGGGGTCGTTTTTTGCGCTTGAACTTTACGTTGCAGGTAATCATTTGATTCAGGTAAAAAGCGCATGATGAGTGGAATTAACAAAATAGGCGCAATCCCACCAATATAGAAAATATGACGCCACTCTGCATCACCCGCCAACGACATGGCAACCACAGAAGTCAGTAATCCACCAAAAGGAATGCCGCTATACATGACACTTACCGCTTTGCCCTTGTGCTGGTCAGGCACAGCTTCAGAGGCAAGTGTAATCATCATCGGAAGTGCCCCACCCATTCCTAAACCGGTACAAAAACGAATGAGCAATAACAAACTAAAGTTGGCAGCATAGGCCGTCAGCAAAGACATAATTCCAAAAAGCAAAATACTAAAAATCAGAATTTTCTTACGCCCGACAATATCGGCAAATCTGCCGCCTAATATTGCACCCGGTAGTGTTCCTAAAATTGCAGCACTAAATGCCCATGCCATCTGGCCATTGTCCAACATGAACTCAGCCCGCATTCGTGGAGCGGCTACCCCCATTGATTGAAGATCAAAACCTTCAAAAATTGCGATTGCAAAGCAAAGTAGTAACGTAATCCTTGCTCTTGCAGACTGTCCTAATATCTTTTCCATTGTGTTGTCCTTTATTGACTAGTCGTTCCATTTAGCCCTTTGTGTATTGTTGTTTAAACACACCAAAAATATCAGTTAAACTTACTAAAAAATCAACATATTTTTATGTAAAATTATTTATTAAATTAATTTTTATTTAAAATACATGCAATTATAAAATAATTATTAAATTTTAGAAAAAAGACTTGAATGTAAGTTTAACTGATATTAAATTAAATCTCAGAACATCACAAAATCATTCAAGGAGTATGAAGATGACTTATGAAAATCGCTGGGAAACCGTAGATGTTAAAGTTGAAGATGGAATTGCTTGGGTCACACTAAATCGCCCAGAAAAGAAAAATGCCATGAGTCCTACACTCAATCGTGAAATGATTGATGTGCTTGAAGCCATAGAACTTGATCAAGATGCACGGGTTTTAGTGTTAACTGGTGCAGGTGACTCATGGACAGCAGGCATGGACTTGAAAGAATATTTCCGCGAAGTCGACACTCAACCAGAAATTTATCAAGAACGTATTCGCCGTGACTCATGTCGTTGGCAGTGGCAACTTCTTCGTATGTATTCAAAACCAACCATTGCAATGGTTAACGGCTGGTGTTTCGGAGGCGGTTTCTCACCATTAGTGGCGTGTGATCTTGCGATTGCAGCAGATGAAGCAACCTTTGGTTTATCTGAAATTAACTGGGGTATCCCACCGGGCAACCTTGTAAGCAAAGCAATGGCAGACACTGTAGGTCACCGTGCAGCTTTGTACTACATCATGACGGGTAAAACCTTTAGTGGTAAAGAAGCTGAAAACATGGGACTTGTGAATAAAAGCGTGCCGCTTGAACAGTTAAAAGCTGAAGTCACTGAGCTTGCAAATTGCTTACTTGAGAAAAACCCTGTGGTTCTTCGTACAGCTAAAAATGGCTTTAAACGTTGTCGTGAACTCACTTGGGACCAAAACGAAGACTACTTATATGCCAAGTTAGATCAATGTATCCATCGTGATACGGAAAATGGTCGCCAAGAAGGTTTGAAACAATTTTTAGATGAAAAATCAATTAAACCGGGTTTACAGAGCTATAAACGTACTGGTTAACTTTTGATTCTCTAATGGCAATGTAAGGACGCATCCCATGCAAAATGTACAGTTACTAATTCACGGTCAATCTGTTGATGCATCAAATCAGGCAACTTTTGAGCGTATTAGCCCCATTGATGGATCAGTGGCAAGCAAAGCTGCTGCTGCAACTTTGGAAGATGTTGATCGTGCAATCGACTCGGCACAACAAGCTTTTAAAGTATGGTCGAAGCTCTCGCCTACTGAACGCCGTTTACGCTTGTTAAAAGCAGCCGATTTAATGGACCAAAAGACCGAGCAATTCATTGAAACTGGAATGCAAGAAACAGGTTCAACTGCAACATGGTATGGGTTTAACGTTCACCTTGCTGCAAACATGTTACGTGAAGCAGCAGCAATGACCACGCAAATTGACGGAAGCTTAATTCCGTCAGATGTGCCGGGTAATCTTGCGATGGGTGTACGCGTTCCTTGTGGTGTTATTGTTGGAATTGCACCTTGGAATGCACCTGTCATTTTGGCAACACGTGCGCTTGCCATGCCATTGGCTTGTGGCAACACGGTGGTATTAAAAGCATCTGAAGCTTGCCCAGCAACGCATCGTCTGATTGGTGAGGTGTTACATGAAGCAGGTCTAGGTGAAGGTGTGGTGAATGTGATTACCCATGCCGCCGAAGATGCACCACAAATTGTTGAACGTTTAGTGTCTCATCCAGCCGTGAAACGCATTAATTTTACAGGCTCAACCAAAGTCGGAAAAATCATTGCCGAGACTGCTGCAAAATATTTAAAACCAGTTTTACTTGAATTGGGTGGTAAAGCGCCTGTTGTAGTTTTAAATGAAGCTGACATTAATGAAGCCGTAAATGCTGTGGCCTTTGGGGCGTTCTTTAATCAGGGACAAATTTGTATGTCGACCGAACGTGTTTTGGTTCAAGACAAAATTGCCGACCAGTTTATTGAAAAGCTCATTGAGAAAACACGCTCTATTCAGGCGGGCAACCCAACCTCCAAAGAAAATGCACTCGGCGTTTTAGAAAGTCGCCGTGCCGCAAACCGTATTCAGCATTTACTTGAAGATGCCCAAAACAAAGGTGCCGACTTACCTTTAGGCATTCATATTGAAGATACCACCATGCAACCGACGTTGGTTCTCAACATTAAGCCTGACATGCTGATTTACCGCGAAGAATCGTTTGGGCCTGTCTGCACAGTTCAACGTTTTGCAACCGTTGAAGAAGGTGTAGCACTGGCAAATGACAGCGAGTTCGGTCTTTCTTCGGCAGTGTTTAGCCAGAATATTTCGCAAGCATTGGAAGTCGCTAAACAGATTGATTCGGGTATTTGCCATATTAACGGCGCGACCGTACATGACGAAGCTCAAATGCCATTTGGTGGTACAAAATCGAGTGGTTACGGACGATTTGGTAGTAAAGCCTCTATTGGTGAATTTACCGATTTACGCTGGATTACCATTCAAACCCAATCACGCCATTACCCGATTTAGTCGGGTTAATGCGAACAACGACATATTAAATAAAAATTGCATGATGCAAAAAAATAAAGCGCAGTGATGCGCTTTCCATGGAGTGAAAGAAATGCAAATGAATGCCACTCAATCACAAGACCGCGAACGGTTCGTAAAATTAGGGCAACATGATATTCATTATCAATATAAAGATGACACGCTCTATATCAGCCCAAAAGAGCAATTAAAACCGTATCCACAAAAACTGACAGATCGGTTAATTCATTTTGCACAAACCAAACCAGACCATATTTTTGCAGCAAAACGCAATGCTCAAGGTGAATGGGTCAAACTGAGTTATGCAGAAGTTTTACAACGCGCATGGCATATTGCTCAGGCTTTACATGAACGTAATTTAAGCCAAGAAAGACCTCTGGTCATTTTAAGTGGTAATGATCTCGAACATTTAACACTTTCTATGGGTGCTATGCTGGCGGGTGTGCCTTTCTCAGCAATTTCACCAGCCTACTCTCTGATCTCTCAAGACTTTGGCAAACTTAAACATGTGTTTGAAGTGCTTACACCTGGTATGGTCTATGCCAGTGACGGTCAGGCCTTTGCCAAAGCCATTCAGGCATGTATTACATCCGACATTGAAGTGGTGACCAACAAGGGTCTTGTGGGGAATCAGCTCTGCACGTCTTTTCAGTCGCTGTTAGATACACCAGTTTCAAATGTTCAAGAGTTTTATCAAACCCTTGATGAAAACCAAATTGTCAAATTCTTGTTTACATCAGGTTCAACCAAACTACCTAAAGCTGTGCCGACCACACATTTAATGTTGTGTGTTAATCAGCAAATGCTATTGCAGACTTTCCCTGAATTTGAAGAAACGCCACCTGTCCTACTCGACTGGCTGTCTTGGCACCATACGTTTGGCGGAAGTCACAATGTGGGCATCGCGCTCTATAACGGCGGTACAATTTACATTGATGATGGCAAACCCGTTGCAGGAAAATTTGACGAAACCATTCGTAACCTCAAAGAAATTTCTCCAACAGTTTATTTAAATGTCCCAAAAGGTTGGGAAGAACTGACCGAAGCCTTAGAAAAAGATGAGGAATTAAGAGACCGCTTTTTTGCCAAAGTTAAAATTTTATTCTTTGCAGGTGCAGCGCTTTCAGAAGCGGGCTGGAACAGGCTCGATAAAATTGCTCAGCAACATTGTGGAGAAAAAATTCGCATTATGAGCGGATTGGGCATGACTGAAACTGCGCCATCTTGTGCTTTTACAACAGGCCCACGTGTGATGGCTGGCTTTATTGGTTACCCTGCACCGGGGTGTGAAATTAAGCTGGTTCCATGTGGTGACAAACTTGAGTTTTGTGTTCGTGGAAAACATGTGATGAAAGGCTATTGGCGCTTAAAAGCAGACCAACAAAGCACTGTGTTTGATGATGAAGGCTTTTTCCATACAGGTGATGCTGTTCGTTTGGTCGATATCAATGATCCGACTAAAGGCCTGATGTACGACGGACGCATTGCCGAAGACTTTAAACTCAATACAGGCACTTTCGTCAATGTCGGCACGATTCGCAACAAAGTACTCATTCAGGGTAATTTACTGGTTCAAGATGTCTGTATTACAGGATCAAACCTCAATGCCGTAGGCTTTCTGATTTTTCCAAAACTAGAAGCTTGTGCCCAATATGCAGGTCTTAAGCTTGGTGAGCATTCTGCGACAGAGATATTACAGCACCCTAAAGTTCAGCAATGGTTCCGCCAATTTTTAACGACATTTAATAAAGATGCGACTGGCAGTTCAAATACAGTCTCAATGCTTTATTTAATGACCGAACCACCTCAGCTCGATGCTGGCGAAGTCACCGATAAAGGCAACCTCAATCAAAGCAATATTACTAAACGTCGTGCTGCCTTAATTGATGAACTTTATCAAAAGCAGGGCGACAACCCACTCATTATTCGGGTTCCCACCTTAAAGCAATAAGCAATTGAAATAAAAAAGGAAGCTCAAACTTTGGTTTGGGCAATAGCCTCACTTTTGCCTAAAAAAAGGTTCAACATGCCACACGATACAGATTTTGAACTATTTCGGGACAGTTACCGCAGGTTCTTAAAAGAACAGGTCGCTCCATATTACGAACAGTGGGAACACGATGGCCTGATCCCACGTGATCTATGGCTTCGTCTTGGGGAAAATGGCTTTTTGTGCGTAGATGTGCCCGAAGAATATGGTGGCTATGGCGCTCCTGTTCATTACTCTCTCATGCTGGTTCAAGAAACTGCTCAAGCTGGCTTTGCATCTTTAGCTGTTGCAATTGGTGGGCAAAATGAGTTGGTCTCTCCTTACTTGCAAAATATTGGAACCGAAGAGCAAAAACGCTATTGGTTACCCAAAATGGTGACAGGTGAAGTCGTGACTGCAATTGCGATGACAGAGGCCAATGCTGGCTCTGACTTACAGGCCATACGGACTCAAGCCATTTTAGAAAATGATCACTACCGTATTAATGGTTCAAAAACCTTTATTTCAAATGGTTTGCATGCCGACCTGATTGTTCTGGTAGCTAAAACCAATCCACAAGCTAAAGCAAAAGGTATTTCGATTTTACTAGTCGATGCCGCTTTAGATGGCGTTAAAAAAGGCCGTTCCTTACAAAAAATCGGACTACATGCCCAAGATACAGCCGAACTTTTTTTTGATGATGTTTGTGTGCCTACAACTCAGCGTTTGGGTGAAGAAGGACAAGGCTTTGCTTATTTAATGCAAGAGCTACCGCGTGAACGTTTGAGTATTTCTATGATAGCTTTGGGGTCAATTTTAGGCGCCATCGAAATTACTAAAGACTATGTGCTCGAACGTAAAGCTTTCGGGCAACCTTTAAGCCAAATGCAGAACACGCGGTTTGTTCTCGCAAACGCGCAAATCAAAGCCAAAGCCGCCCAAGCTTTTGTAGACCAATGTGCCGCGCTGTATCAACAACACCAATTAAGCGTCACTCAAGTTGCCGCACTGAAATGCTTTATCACAGATGCCCAATGTGAAGTGATTGATCAATTACTTCAGCTTTTTGGTGGCTACGGTTACATGCAGGAATACCCGATTTCACGCTTTTTTGTGGATGCACGGGTACAAAAAATTTATGGGGGAACCAATGAAATTATGAAAGAAATCGTTGTCCGAGAACTGCTCGGAAAATAATTCGATTTAAAAACCAGACAAGGCAGACACAACAACCATGCCTTGTTGAAAACAAGAAATGATATTTCAGGAAGAAATGCTATGTCGAAATTATGGATGTACTCTACACTTATGCTCTCAGGATCGGTCTGGGCGGGTAGTTTTATTGACAACAGTTCAGTAGAACTCACCACACGAAATTTCTATTTTGACCGCGACTACCAAGAGCAATCTGCTTACCCTGCTGCCAAGGACTGGACACAAGGTTTTATTCTTAAAGCCAATTCAGGTTATACCGAAGGGACTGTCGGTTTTGGGTTGGATGTACTTGCAACGGCAGGCTTTAAACTAGATGCCGATGCCGAGCATGGAGGTACAGGAAACTTACCTCGAGACACGCGTACCAATGAGCCTGCCGACTCTTATGGGGAAATTGGCGTCACAGCAAAAGCGAAAATGAGCCAGACAGAGCTGCGCATAGGCACGCTAATGCCGATGAACCCTGTTTTAGTAGCTTCGCCTGCTCGCTTGTTACCTCAAACTTATCGAGGAATTTCACTGACCAGCAAAGATATTAAAGACTTCGACTTACAGGCAGCCTATCTCGATAAAGTGAATCATCGTGATTCAACTAACTATGAAAAAATTAAAATTTCAGGGGTGAATGGACGGTTTAAAAGTGCCGAAACTGACGGACTCTATTATTTAGGTGGGAACTATCAGCTTGATCCAGCAATCAAGCTCACAGCTTTTTACATGGATGTTGATGATCTTTATAACCAGACCATGGTCGGTGCCTTACATCAACATAAAATTAATGACACTACTAATCTTAGCTCGCAGTTACGCTACTACCGCAGCCGAGATGACGGACAAGCAAAAGCCGGTTTAGTCGATAATGACCTTTATCATGCTCACTTTGAGTTAAAACATCAAAACCATAAGTTTATTTTTGGAACCTTCCAACATCACGGCGACACCGCATTTCCGTATTTGACTGGAGGTGAAACAGGCCTACTCATTGATACATGGCCGGGCGAGTTTTTAAACCCAAACGAAAAAGCCTATAGCTTCCGCTATGAATATGACTTTAAAGATTACATTCCAGGTTTACGTTTCATGACCCGCTACACCACAGGTCACAATATTTATGCGCCCAATTTAGGTGGCACCAATCTAAAAGAACGCGAAACCGACTTTGATTTAGGCTACACCGTTCAAAGTGGCTGGTTAAAAAATTTAGGGCTACGCGCGCGCTATGCAATGTATGACAACAACATGCTTTCCACTGCCAACATCAAGCCTGTAAACGAAACTCGCATCAACATTGATTACACATGGAAATTTAAATAAATCAGAAAGAGGTTCTGTTGCACATAGAACCTCTTTTTATTTTGGGAAATCAATCATGAAGAAAGTTGTAACACTACTCTGCGGATTTAGTCTTATTGCTCTGACCCATGCCGAAACACAATATAGTCCACCGCCCATTCAGCTTGAGCCTTTAGCAAAATTTAGTGTTGATTTGAATGCGCCTGTTTGGGAGTTAGGTGCCACGAGTGACTCAGGTAAACGCCGAATTATTCCTATTACAGGTGGAACATTTGAAGGGAAATCACTTAAGGGCCGCATTTTAAATAATGGCGCAGATTGGCAAATTGTCGACAGCAAAGGACTGGCAATTATTGATACACGATATTTGTTAGAAACCGATGATGGTGCACTCATTTATCTTCAAACCAAAGGTTACCGACATGGCTCGGCAGAAACGCTAAAACAGCTTGCACAAGGCAAAGATGTCGACCCGAAAAATTACTATTTCAAAATTACCATGCAGTTTGAAACCAGCTCACCTAAATACTCATGGCTTAACCAAATCGTTGCGGTAGGTAGTGCAATGCGCTTGGGCAAAGCGGTTATTTATGATGCCTATACCCTGAAATAATAATTTTTATAACACCTACAAAAAGGATGGAGCCTTCATTATGGATCAAAAAACTTTAGAACACTTACCACCCATCCATCACCATTTGGGTGGACACAATATTCATTGGAATGACAAAAATACTGAACTCACTATCCACTACACAGCGCTAGAAAGCTTTATCAATCCACGTGGCACGGTTGAAGGTGGCATGATCTGCGCCATGCTCGACGACGTAATGGGGCTTTTTGCATATCTTGCCAATGACCATAAACCTGCCACCACCATTAACTTAACTATGGATTTTTTAAGACCCTGTGCTGTAGGCGAAGTTATTACTAAATGCCGTTTCATTAAACAAGGCAAAACTGTACTGAATCTCGAAAGTGAAGCTTGGCAAAACAACAAAATGATTGCACGAAGTACAGCTAATTTTCTGGTTTTAGATTAATTGCGACCATTCATTCAATAAGGATATGAATAAATGAACTACACCAACAATAAACGAATTTTGACGCACTCCGCTATAGTGCTTGCCATGCTTGGTTCTTTGGCAGGCTGTGGAAGTGATAGTGATGACACATCAACTCCCTCAACAATGAAACCGCCTCAGTTATCTCCTGCTGTGGGCGTAAAAATGACAGGAAGCTGTTCAGACTTACTTGGGTTTCAATACAACAATACGGTCATTAGCTCCGCTACCCTTCAAGAGGCAGGCACTTTGACTGTAGCCAACAAACCGATTGGCGCTCATTGTTTAATCAAAGGCTATATGGACCAACGTGTAACCCCTGTCGATGGAAAAACCTATCAAATTGGTTTTGAAATGCGCTTACCCATTGACTGGAATGGCCGTTTTCTCTATCAAGGCAATGGCGGAACCGATGGTAATTTAATTCCTGCAACGGGTCAGGTCGGCAGCGGTGGTCCACTTACCAATGCCCTACATGATGGTTTCGCTGTTATTTCTTCCGATGCAGGACATAACGCCTCACAAAATCCAATGTTTGGTTTAGACCCTCAAGCCAGAATTAACTACGGCTATGGTGCGATTACCAAACTCACGCCTATGGCAAAAAATCTAATTAAAACAGCGTATGGTAAATTGCCAGACCGCTCCTATGCAGGCGGCACTTCAAATGGCGGACGCCACGCGATGATTGCGGCAACCCGTTTGGGCGAGCAATATGATGGAATTTTGGCAAGCACACCGGGTTTTCATTTGCCTCGCGCAGCCGCAGCTCAACTCTATACAGCACAACAGCTTCGTCGAGTTGCAACAGACGAAAATGACTTAAGTACCGCCCTCACTCTTTCAGAGCGTAAAGTATTAGCAAAAGCGATTTTAGATCGATGCGATGCGTTAGACGGCGTTGCAGATGGACTGGTTCAAGATGTTGAGGCTTGCCGTACTGCATTTGATATTCATCAGCACGTACCCGTTTGCTCAAGCACAAGAGATGGTACTTGTTTAAGTACCGAACAAATTGATGTATTAACCAACATTTACCGCGGTCCTATAAACTCTGCTGGACAAGCTCTCTATGCAACCCAGCCTTTCGACCCCGGTTTAGTCGGCAGTAACTGGGCAAGCTGGAAATTCGAATCTTCGGTGGGAACAGCACGTGACCCTGTTGCAGTCGGTATTCTTTTTCAGGTTCCGCCAGATCCAACTGTGACTCAAAACTCTAGACAGTTTGCCTTTAACTATAATTTTGATACTGATTATTCAAAATTATCGGCGACCAATGATGTGTACACAGAAAGTTCGATGTCATTCATGATGCCACCCGATGAATTGAATCTGGATAAACTCCGTAATCACGGTGGAAAAATGATTGTGGTACAAGGTACAGCAGACGGCGTTTTCTCTGTAGATGACACCCAGAATTGGTATGATCAACTGCTACAACACTATAAAAATGATGCAAAAGGTACAGCTCCTGAATTTGCACGTTTCTTTAGAGTTCCGGGCATGAACCATACCCGTGATGGTATTGCGACCGACCAATTTGACGCACTGACTGCTTTAGTCAACTGGGTCGAATATGGACAAACACCTGACAAAATCATTGCAACCGCACGCGGCACTGGTAACCCAAGTGGTCAAGTGAATACTGAACTTCCGCAAGACTGGGCACCAGACCGTACTCGTCCACTTTGCCCTTACCCACTGATTGCTCGTTACAATGGTCAGGGTGATAGTGAAAAAGCTGAAAACTTTAGCTGTAAATAACTGGTATTCAAAATTAAAAAGAGAGCTTACATAGGCTCTCTTTTTAATTTTGCTAAGTATCACTATTGAATCATTATCAAATGATATTTCATCCAATGCTTGCATCGCTGCTAAGATAATACCGAAAACCAAAAACTCATTTCGATATGCAAAATCAGACTGCTCCAAATCTCCCCTCAACTCAACTTGGAAAAGCTCTGCTTTGTCTCATGACATCGGCATTATTATTTTCCATTATGGGAGTATGCATTCGTTTTGCTTCACAAACAGTGGACAATGCCACCGTCGTGTTTTTTAGAAATGCAGTGGGTTTATTTATTTTTATTCCTATGCTCTTTAAGCAAGGGCTGGACTTTGTTAAGACCGATAAACTCTGGATGCACACTTGGCGAAGTGTCGTGGGGCTCGCTGCAATGTATGGTTTTTTCTATGCCATTGCGAAGTTAAAACTATCGAATGCGATGGTTTTTAGCTACTCATCTCCTATTTTTATTCCACTCATTGCATGGCTTTTCTTAAAAGAAAAAATCACAAAATCGATGATTTTTGCCGCCGTTATTGGGTTAATTGGGGTTTTATTTGTTGCTAAACCCGACCAAGGCCTACTCAATGCATTGTCCTTTATTGGTTTAGGCGCATGCTTTTTATCAGCCATGGCTTTTGTAACTGTCAGAGCTTTAACCAGTACAGAACCGCCTGAGCGTATTGTTTTTTATTTCTGTATTTTTGGTAGCTTAATTTCATCAATTCCAATGTTCTGGCATTGGCGTATTTTCACTTGGCATGAACTTGCATTGCTGATTGCCGCAGGTCTTTTAGCAAACATTAGTCAGCTTTTTATGTCTTATGCGTACAGCTTAGCACCAGCAGGACAAATTGGCCCAATGAATTACATTGCTATTATTTTTGCAGGAATTTGGGGATTTATTTTTTGGCATGAATTACCTGATCTTTTCAGTATGATCGGCATATTTATTATTTTATTTGCTATTTTGCTCTGTAATCCATTTTTGCAGAAAAAATTGTTATCTCAATTTAAATAGCAGAGTTACCTCATTCTACTTCAGATACTGTATCCGATATTCATTCGGTGAAATGCCTGTCCAGTGTCGATAGGCTTTTCTAAAATTAGAAGTATCTGAAAAGCCAATTCTCTCAGCAATTTCATCTATAGATAAAGTCGTCTCTCGCAAATATTCATCCGCAAGACGACGCCGAGTTTCATCTAATAATTCTTGATAAGTTAAATTAAAACCCGCTAACCGCCGATGTAAAGTACGTTTTGACATATGCAACCGCTCAGCCATTTCTTGAGCCGATGGAAAAAGCCCTGTTCCATCTAACAAGATCAAACGAATTGTTTTCACCAACTCAGGCTCTTCAGCTACCGCAGCACCTAACATCCGCTCACAAAACGACTTACACATATCCGCGGTAATCGGGTTGGCATTTGGGCAAGGTACATCGAGCCATTTTAAATCAAAGTGCCATTGCATCACCCCAGCATTAAACTGAACAGGACAATGAAAAACTTTTTCATATTCTTCTGCATAGTCAGGTGCTGGGTACGGCAATAAAAGCTTCTTTGCTTGAAATGGTCCTTCAAGCACACGTTCAATTAAGGTTTGCATTGAGCTAAACCAAAATTCGCACACCAAAGGCAAAAGCTTACCTAGTGCAATAATATCTTGCCCTTCAAAAACAGCAGCATCCTCTCGAATATGAAAAGACTTCTTTAAAATAGGCCCTGCAAGCTTAATGTGTCGAATGCCAAGCTCTACCGCTTGCCTAAAATTACGCGAAGAATATAGTGCATAACCATATACCCCAAAATCTGACAGCCGCTGCTTTTGTCCTGCACGTAATCCAATTAAGGGATCATGAGATAGCTGTTGAATATTTTGAAATAACTGAATTTTTTGAAATTGAGAAATATATAAAGAGGGTTGATTCATCGCATCTGGTGAAATATTTGTACCAGATAGAACATCTGACATTGAATGGCCTTGCGAACCCATTTCATCAAATAAACTGGTCAAACCTAGCAAATATGTATTCGAACCTAAGGATGTATTATCATAATTTCCTTCGATAACAACATTTGTACTTTTATAAATATTATTAGGCATTTAACTCACACCATCCCTAGAGTGACGTGCATAATGGCACTAAATTACCTCTTGTTGTCTCAATTTAACATCGACCATACGACGCTTCAAGCATAAAGTATGATAAGCAAAAGTATGGAAAGGAATAAAAATGGAAAGCTCCACTTTAAAAGAATATAGCGGCTCTGCCACCGAACATATGGAACTTATTTTTTCCAAACAATGTGCTAATTTTGAGGCGGATCCATATCCAAGTCTTGAGGCACGTCGAACAAAACTGCATCAACTTAAAAAACAAATTATTCGTTATCAAGATGCTTTAGCTACTGCGATTAATGCTGACTTTAGTTCAAGATCACTGGATGAATCTAAACTATTAGATTTACTTGGCTCTGTGTTAGAGGCTGATCATGCAATTCATCACTTACGCCGCTGGATGCGCCCAAGTAAACGCCGTACCGAGCTTTTATTTTTATCAAATCGTTTAAGTGTGCAATACCAACCTAAAGGTGTGGTTGGTGTAATTGTTCCTTGGAACTTTCCAGTTTATTTAGCACTTGGTCCGCTCATTGCCGCATTAGCTGCTGGCAACCGAGTGATGATTAAATTGTCTGAAATTACACCAAACACTAATGCAATGCTACGACGTATGCTCGCCGAAGTCTTCAATGAAGATGAAGTCGCGGTTTTTGGAGAAGAAATTACAGATCCTGCTAGATTTACCTCTTTGCCATTTAACCATATTGTATTTACAGGTTCTCCAGCTATCGGCAAAGTCGTAATGAGAGCAGCGGCTGAAAATCTGACCCCTGTTACACTTGAGCTAGGTGGTAAATCACCAGCAATTGTGGGGCGCAACTACCCGCTTGCCGATGCGGCAAAACGTATTACACATGGTAAAGCAACAAACAGTGGTCAGATCTGTGTAGCGCCTGACTATGCTTTGGTTCCCAAAGAAAGTATTGATGAATTTGTTGAAGCTGCAAAATCAAGCTTTATAAAAATGTTTGGTCAAAACATCACAAACAATGAGAATTACACGTCCATTGTCAATGACCGTCATTTAAAACGTATTCAAGATATTTTGACCGATGCACAAGAAAAAGGTGCGCGGATTATTCCTTGTGGCACTTATAGCTTCGACCAACAAGGTCGCAGAATGCCTGTACAGATTGTGCTGAACTGCACTCCCGACATGCGCATTATGAAAGAAGAGCTCTTTGGCCCTATTTTACCTGTCGTTGCATATGATTCTTTAGATGATGCTATTACCTATGTGAAATCGGATGAACGACCTTTAGCGCTTTATTGCTTTACACATAGTTCGGTAGAACGTGATCGAATTTTACGTGAAACTCATTCGGGTGGTGTAACCATTAATGATTGGGGTTGGCATGTAGTTAACCATGATGCTCCTTTCGGTGGTATCGGAAACTCAGGCATGGGGTCATATCATGGTGAAGAAGGTTTCCGTGAACTTTCTCATGCCAAAACGGTATTTACACGCCATCGGTTTTTCCCGACTCAACTTTTCCACCCTCCTTATGGAACGTTCCTGCAAAAATTAGCGATTCGCTTTTTCTTGAAAAAAGGCGATCCTAATATTAAATAAGGATTATAAAAAAGCCTCGTCATGAGGCTTTTTATTTGATTCTAATTAATCAATCGGACGTAATAGAGAAATTATGAAATTTACAGATCTTTATATAAGTATCTTCAAATAATTTTTCCATTTTAGGGTTCCCATCATGATAGTCATCCCAAAATGCTCCACTAAATTCTTTAGGCTCAATAGTAGTAGTTGCAGTATCTTCTTGTTTATAAAATGAAATTTCAAAACCTTCAGGTATACTAGGATTAATTACTTCAAATTTAGAAATTTCCACAATAACAGGAGTACCATCAGAATCGCGACGAACAGATACTTTTGTTTCATTTCGATATTCATTAAATTGCACCCCAAAACATATGTATCTTTTTCCAATAGTAAAATCATTTAAATCACTATCTTTACACTTAAGTATCATGGGATTACTATTCCTTTTAATTTGTAATCTTTAGTTTTAAAATTAATTTAATTCATTTTGATATCTATAACCATATTTAAAATCCTATAAGTATTTCGGACCTTATAAAAATTTTCTGACTAAGTTTATTATTAGACCTTGTAACCATAATCAAATTGTCTTAAAAAAAGTATAAGTTATTATTTTCAAAATAAAAAAGCTAGGCTCCTGCCTAGCTTTAAAAAATTCATTATGCAGTTTAAATATAATCAACCTTTTGAGCTTTTAAAATATCAAGCTGCAACATCTTTTTCTTTTTATATCTATAGGCAATAAACAAACCAATAAACCAGATTGGTGAACACTCAAGCGCAATTAAGGTATCATGATCTAAAGCTAAAATTACAATAGTGAAAACTAAAAACAGCATCGTAAACCATGCCATAAATAAGCCGCCCGGCATTTTATATTGAGATTGAATATGTAATTCAGGGAATTTTTTACGATAGGAAATATAAGAAAGCACAATCAGCATGAATGTAAAAATACATAAAATTGAAGTGAGCGCTGAAATAATTGTAAACGCAGTCATGACATTTGGAACAATAAATAAAATAGAGGTTCCCACCGTCACACAAGCCATCGAAAATACGAGTCCTCTAATTGGAACCTTACTTTTAGATAACTTACTAAAGCTTTTAGGAGCATCGTTGTCTAACGCGAGCCCATATAACATACGACTGGTCGCAAAAATTCCGCTATTGGCAGAAGATAGCGCCGAAGTTGCTACAACAAAATTGATTAAACCTGCTGCAATAGGTAATCCCACCAATGTAAACATTTCTACAAATGGACTTTTTTCTGGTGAAACTTTTGCCCAAGATGTGACCGCAATAATACAAACCAATGCACCCACGTAGAACAATAAAATACGTAAAGGAATAGAGTTAATGGCTTTTGGAAGTGATTTATGCGGATCTTTGGTTTCAGCAGCAGTTGTACCGACAAGCTCAATACCCACAAACGCAAATATGGCAATTTGAAAACCTGCCAAGAAACCTGTTACACCATAAGGAAACATAGATTGTGTTTCAAACAAATGGCTAACCGATGCCTTAACACCATTTGGAGAAGTAAATCCGGTACTGATTAAGTAAATACCCGCAAGAATAAACAGAATAATTGCTGTAATTTTGATGAGAGAAAACCAAAATTCGAGTTCACCAAATAGCCGAACGGCTACAAAATTGAGTATGGTTAAAATTGCTAATGAAGTAAATGCAGGAATCCAGACGGGTAAATCGGGATACCAAAACTGCATGTACCCTCCGATCACGATCACGTCTGCAATAGCAGTAATAATCCAGTTACACCAGTAGGACCAGCCCAGAAAAAAACCTGCCCACGGACCAAGATATGCCGTTGCAAAATCTGCGAATGTTTTAAAATTAGTATTCGCCAGAAGCAACTCGCCCATTGCTCGCATTACGAAGAAAAAGAAGAAACCAATAATTAAATAGGTTAAAACAATTGAAGTTCCTGAAATACTTAATGTTTTACCGGAACCCATAAATAGTCCAGTCCCGATTGCACCGCCAATCGCAATCATCTGAATATGACGATTGGTTAATGAGCGTTGCAATTTCTCTTCTTCTTGCTCAGTCATATGTTGACTACCAAGAAGATCTCCTTCCAGGAATTGCTTTCCGTTATTCTTACTCATGTAATATTTACTCCAATTTATAGCAATCGTTGTAAATGTTTTAATAATAAATAAATTATATGATTATCAATTTAGTCCATTAAATCATGTTAAAAATATTATTAAATCATTTAAAACCTTATAAATTCCTTTTTAAAAGCTATTACCTATAACAATAAAAATTAATCATAAATCCTTTCCTTCATTATTATATTAGCCTGACCTCTATCAATATAATTTCGGTAGAGAATTAAAATATATGAATTAATTAAATATTTTAATTGTCAGTCGTTTATAGAATAGCGGCAGGCTAATGAATTCCAGCTCAGCGGGCAAGATTGTGTTTATCCATGTAACAATCTTGCGTTAGCGATAATATAGTATTCCTTCTTAAATTTGGTGAAATGTATAGTATTTCCGCTTAATTAACAGCCATTCGAAAATGATCAGTCTCTTTGAGTTTGTTTACCGCTTTTGAATTGGAAACGTGTTTAGCTTGAACACTTAGCACACGAACTAAACAACCATTTTCAGCATTCAATTGTTCTGCCTGCTCTTTAGTTAATTGCAGCTCTTCTCGATGAGGTTTGCTATACACAAGAATGGCGCGATAATTTTCATAGTCATCATTGGCCACAATATAAGGTTCATCCCCTACCACAATATTTTCAGGTTGTTCAATTTGGACCACTACGGACTGACTTTCTTTAATCGCTCGTAAATTTTCGATATCAGCCTGCAATGTCGCCCCACCATCAAAAATATCGACATATCCTTTATAGCGCAGCCCTTCTTCTAGCAAGAGATTGTAGGCTGGTCGAGTATTTGGATGAACAATACCAATCGCTGCTTTAGCATCATCTGGCAACATATCGACATAGAGTGGATGTCTTGGCATCAGCTCTGCAATAAATGCTTTTTGCCCGACTCCACTTAAATAATCTGCTTTGGTAAATTCAATATCAAAAAACTTATGGCCTACCGCATTCCAAAAAGGTGACTGCCCATTTGCATCGGAATAGCCACGCATTTCTGCCACAATGGTTTCTTCAAAATATTGCCGAAATGCAGATAGAAACAAGAAACGTACTTTAGATAAAAATTTGCCATTTTTATTTAAGCGATAGTCCGGATCTAAGAACAAAGTACAAAGCTCACTACAGTTGGTGTGGTCATTACTCAAATATAGTGTTGGTAAAGCTTTATAAACACTTAACGGCTCCGATGCATGAACTTGAGTGCCCACATGAAAGTTGTACCAAGGCTCTTTTAAACCGAGTGCGACTTCAATGCCACAGACACCTACTACTTTGTTGAGTTCAGTATCTTCGAGAACAAATAAATAAACCTGATCCGCCTTTGGGAGTTCGCCTGCGACTGTTTTACATGCCCGCTCAATACGAGCAGCAAGTTTTTCCATATTTGGCTGTAAAGATGTCAAACCAAAACCTGCTTTTTGCGCCAACAGGTAAAGGTCGTTAACATCTTTAGGTCCGATGTAGCGAATAATCATCATGCTGCTTGTTCATCCTTTTGAATTGCTACAAAGCGAGCAAGTGCACGGTCAAATCTTTTTAAGCCTTCATCAATATCAGCCAAAGGAATAATAAGTGATGGCGTAAAGCGCACCACATTTGGACCAGCAATAAGACTAAGTAATCCTTCTTCACCTGCAAGGTTATTAATATCTTTTGCTTTACCGGCAAATTTGTCTTTTAAGACACAACCAATGAGCAAACCTTGACCACGAATTTTTTCAAAGATTCCATATTTTTCATTTAGTTTATTTAAAGCTTTTTTATAATAATCATGGCGGGCTTTAACCCCGTTAAGCACTTCAGGTGTATTAATAAATTCAAATACTGCACCTGCAACCGCACTTGCTAATGGGTTACCACCGTAAGTCGTACCGTGGGTACCGACTGAAAAATGCGGTGCAAACTTATCAGTTGTTAGCATCGCACCTACAGGGAAACCACCACCTAGTGCTTTTGCAGTTGTAAGAACATCTGGAATAACACCAGTGTTCATGTAGGCATACAGTGCGCCTGTACGACCTACACCAGTTTGTACTTCATCAAAAATAAGTAAGGCACCAAACTCATCACACAGTGCGCGTAAGCCTTTTAAAAATTCGATGTCAGCAGGAAT